>NZ_JAMYLX010000005.1:0-410991 GCF_040318265.1 Mesorhizobium sp. M1252
GGGCCACCGCGATCCCCCCCCCCACGTGTACCCCCCCCCGCTCCAAACCCCCCCCCCCCCCCGCGGGGGGGGCGCCCCCCCCCCCCCCCTTCGTTTTCGCAGGCTTCGAAATCAGTCCTTTTCGAAGATGCGTGCCTTGGCGACGACGCCAGCGATTGCGCCGCCGATCAGCGGCGCAACGATGAACAGCCAGAGCTGGCTGAGGGCTGCGGCACCGGTAAACAGCGCCGGGCCGATCGAACGCGCCGGATTGAGCGAGGTGCCGGTCACCGGGATCATTGCGAAGTGCAGTCCGGCCAGCGTCAGGCCGATGACCAGGCCGGCGAACGCCGTCGAGTGCTTCTCGGCGGTGACGCCGAGGATGACGGTGACGAAGGTGAAGGTGCCGATCAGCTCCAACAGGAAGGCCGAACTCGTCCCCCATTTCGCCACGTCCCAGCCATTGGCGCCGAAACCGGTGGTGTGCCCGCCGGTCTGGCCGGAGACGATGATCCACAGCGCCAGCGAGGCCAGAATGGCGCCGATGATCTGCGCGATCCAGTAAGGAATCACACCCTTGGCCGGCAGCCGGCCGGCAAGGAAGACGCCGAGCGTGACGGCCGGGTTGAGATGTGCGCCTGAGATGGGACCCACCGCGTAAGCCGCCGCAATCAGGCCGATGCCGAACGCCAGGCCGATGGCTTCCTGGCCCAGCGGCAAGTCGGCGAGAAAGCCACCCGTCGCCACCGACGCCGTGCCGATAAACACCAATAGAAATGTCCCTAGAACTTCCGCAAGATACGTTTTCATTGCCCTCTCCTCGTATCGATCCGTCGGTCCGCTTTTCCGCGCCGCGAATCATGGCGCAAAGAGTATTCCCAACGCAAAAGCTTGGAAAGCAGAGCAATTGCGCCACAGATCGTGCTTACGGCGGCCAGTTACCAACATTAGAGACCTTGCATATATTTGAGATTTGTTATCGCCGGCGGGCGGACATTTGCCGGCGGGGAAAATCGTCGGCCGCGAGCGGAAGGCCTCGTCGCCGCGAAATTCAAGCGGGGTTCAATCTCGACGCGAAACGCTCTAAGAGCAGGCCGAAAGATACTGTGCTCGATAGATGGAATGACGAATGCGACTGGGCGGACGGCTGGCGGCAGCCATTGAAGTGCTGGACGACATTGGCCGGCGCCACCGGCCGGTGGCCGATGCGCTGAAAGATTGGGGCCTGTCGCATCGCTTTGCGGGCGGCGGCGACCGCGCGGCGATCGGCAACATCGTCTACGACGCGCTGCGCCACAAACGTTCCGCCGGCTGGCTTTTAGGTGAAGACACGCCCCGCACCATCGGCTTCGGCGCGCTGCTCATCGAATGGGGCCAGACGCCGCAATCGCTCAACGATGCGCTCCAGGGTGACAAGTTCGCGCCGCCGCTGCTCAGCGCCGCCGAGTTGCAGGCGCTGGCCGAGCGCCGGCCTGAAGACGCGCCGGAGGCGGTGCGGGCGGACATACCCGACTGGTGCGCGCCGCTCTTCGAACGATCCTTTGGCGCAGACTGGGTTGCGGAAGGGGCGGCTTTGGCGACCCGCCCGCCGCTCGACATCAGGGTCAATACGCTGCAATCCGACCGCGCCAAAGTGCTGGCCGAACTCGCCGACACTGGCGCCAAACCGGCTGCTATCGCGCCGCAAGGCATTCGCATCCCGCCCATCGACGGCGACGGCAGGCACCCGAACGTACAGGCCGAGCCGGCCTTCCAGAAAGGCTGGTTCGAGGTCCAGGACGAGGGTTCGCAGATCGTTGCCGCCCTTGCCGGCGCGCAGGCCGGCATGCAGGTGCTCGACTTCTGCGCCGGCGCCGGCGGCAAGACGCTGGCGCTGTCTGCGGCGATGGCCAACAAAGGCCAGGTCTTCGCCCATGATGCCGAAAAGGCGCGACTGGCGCCGATCTTCGACCGCCTCCGCCGTTCGGAAAACCGCAACGTGCAGGTCGTCACCAAGCCGGCTGAACTCAGCCCCCTCGTGGGCCATATGGACATTGTGCTGGTCGATGCGCCCTGCACCGGCAGCGGCACCTGGCGGCGCCGTCCCGACGCCAAATGGCGGCTGACGCAAAGACAGCTCGATGCCCGCAAGGGCGAGCAGTCGGCGATCCTCGACGCGGCCAAGGCCTATGTCAAACCGGGCGGCCTGCTGGTCTACATCACCTGTTCGGTGTTCGACGAGGAGAATGGCGAGCAGATCGCTGCCTTCCGCGAGCGGCACAAGGGCTTTGTCCCGGTCGATCATCGCGCGCTCTGGGATGCCAGCTTCCCCGGCCACGCAGCGGCCGCCCGGATCGGCAAGACAAGCGATATCTCGCTGTCGCCGGCGCTCAGCGGCACCGACGGGTTCCATTTCTGTGCGCTGCGTCGGGCGAATTGACGCTGCGATTGACAGGCTGACATAGCGCCAGTTGCAGATGCGCGGCGTCGGCCGCCAGACGGGGTAGAATTCTTGCAAAGATATGTGTCGCCTCTGCTTTTCCTCATTCTGGTGCTCGGCGGCGGCCTGTTGATCGGCTATGCGACGTTGCCGGGTGAATGGTATGCCTCGCTCGCCAAGCCGCCCTTCAACCCGCCCAACTGGGTCTTCGCGCCGGCCTGGACGCTCCTTTATGTCCTGATCGCCGTAGCCGGCTGGCGGACATGGGAGCGGGAACGAGCAGGCGCCGCGATGAAGATCTGGGCCCTCCAGCTTGTTCTGAACTTCGCCTGGTCGCCGACTTTCTTCGGCGCCAAACTGGTGGGGCCGGCACTGGTCGTGATCCTGGCTCTTCTCGCCAGCATTGCGCTGTTCATAGCCACGGTGTGGAACCGCGATCGGGTTTCCGGCTGGCTGTTTGCGCCCTATTCCCTATGGGTGGCCTTCGCCACCTTGCTCAATGCGTCGCTGCTCCTGTTGAACTGAGTGCTTTGCTGCAGTGCAGCAAAAGCATTTGCGTGGCGTTCAGGCGTCTGCGATAAGCTTTGCAGATAAATCAGGGCGATGGCCATGGCAGCAAAGATCGTACCCGCACCCGATTATGAGGACCGCGTCAGGGCGTCGTTCGCCCGCCAGCAGGCGATGGCGACCATTGGCGCCGAGCTGACCCTTGTGACGCCGGGCATCATCGAGATCGAAATGCCCTATTCGGCCGCACTCACGCAGCAGCATGGTTTCCTGCATGCCGGCGTGATTTCGACCGCACTGGACTCGGCTTGCGGCTACGCCGCGTTCTCGCTGATGCCGGAAAATTCCGGCGTGCTGACCATCGAGTTCAAGGTCAATCTCCTGGCGCCCGGCCGGGGCGAACGCTTCCTGTTCCGCGGCTCGGTGACCAAGCCCGGCCGCACCATCATCGTCGCCGACGGCCAGGCCTACGCCTTTGCCGCCGATGGCGAGGCCAAGCTGATCGCGACCATGACCGGCACGATGATGACGGTGGTTGGCCGTGACGGGATAGCAGGCTGATGGCCAAAATTACGCGAATTGGTGGCAAGGACGTCCTCTTCGTCATGGCGGCGCAGGCCGAGTACGGTCCGCATCTGCAAAAACTGTTCACGCCGCTGATGACGGGCGTCGGCCCGGTAGAGGCAGGTGTGCGGCTCGGCGCCGAACTGTCATGGCTGAAATCCGAGAAGGCGTTGCCCGATCTCGTCGTCTCGCTCGGCTCCGCCGGCAGCCGCACACTGGAGCAGACGGAAATCTACCAGGCGGTCTCGGTCAGCTATCGCGACATCGACGCTTCGCCGCTAGGCTTCGAAAAAGGCGCGACGCCGTTCCTCGACCTGCCGGTGACCGTCCCGCTATCATTCAGGATACCGGGCATTAAAGAAGCCAGCCTGTCGACCGGCGGCGCCATCATCACCGGCGCCGCCTACGACGCCATCGCCGCCGATATGGTCGACATGGAAACCTTCGCCTGCCTGCGCGCCTGCCAGTTGTTCGATGTCCCGCTTATCGGCCTGCGCGGCATTTCAGACGGTGCAGCCGATCTGCGCCACGTTGGCGACTGGACCGAATATCTGCATGTCATCGACGAGAAGCTGGCGGATGCGGTCGCTCGGCTCGAACAGGCCATCGGCTCCGGCACGCTACACAAGGAGCAGCCTGGGCAAGAGTCGGCGCCGCTCTGAAAGTCGGGTTGCGCACCCCATTGCGCCGACTCGTTTCTTTCTCTAAAGGCTCGCCATGACGACAGCCAATCATCCCGATACAGTCCTGATTGTCGATTTCGGCAGCCAGTTTACGCAACTCATCGCCCGCCGCATCCGCGAGGCTGGCGTGTTTTCCGAGATCGTGCCGTTCCAATCGGCCGAAGCTGCCTTCAAGCGCATCAATCCGAAAGCCGTGATCCTGTCGGGCGGTCCCGCCTCGACATCGGACATCGGCAGCCCGCGCGCGCCGCAGATCGTCTTCGATGCCGGCGTACCTGTGCTCGGTATCTGCTACGGCCAGATGGCCATTTGCGTGCAGATGGGCGGCGTCGCCGAAAGCTCGAACCATCGCGAATTCGGCCGCGCCTTCGTCGAGATCGAAAAGGACAGCCCGCTGTTCGAGGGCCTGTGGGCGCCAGGCCAGCGCCACCAGGTGTGGATGAGCCATGGCGACCGCGTCATCTCGCTGCCCAAGGGGTTCGAAGTCTTCGGCAAGTCGGAAGGCTCGCCTTTCGCCATCTTCGGCAACGTCGCGCGCAAGATGTACGGCATCATGTTCCACCCGGAAGTTGTGCATACGCCGGATGGCGCCAGGCTGCTGAGAAACTTCGTGCACAACATCGCCGGCATCGAAGGCGACTGGACGATGCGCGCCTATCGCGAGCATGCGGTCGAGACAATTCGCAAACAGGTCGGCAAGGGCAAGGTGATCTGCGCGCTGTCGGGCGGCGTGGATTCATCGGTCGCCGCACTTTTGATCCACGAAGCGGTCGGCGACCAGCTGACCTGCATTCTTGTCGACCATGGCCTGATGCGCAAGGACGAGGCCGCCGGCGTGGTGGCGATGTTCCGCCAGCACTACAATCTGCCGCTGATCCTGGTCGACGCGTCGGAAAAATTCATCTCGGCGCTGGAAGGCGAGTCCGACCCCGAGAAGAAGCGCAAGACCATCGGCCGGCTGTTCATCGAAGTGTTCGAGGAAGAGGCCAAGAAAC
The DNA here is from genome assembly GCF_040318265.1 of Mesorhizobium sp. M1252. Classification (NCBI taxonomy): domain Bacteria; kingdom Pseudomonadati; phylum Pseudomonadota; class Alphaproteobacteria; order Hyphomicrobiales; family Phyllobacteriaceae; genus Mesorhizobium; species Mesorhizobium sp. M1252. The sequence continues at coordinate 5,148 of NZ_JAMYLX010000005.1, forward strand.
TCGGCGGCGCCGATTTCCTGGCGCAAGGCACGCTCTATCCCGACGTCATCGAGAGCGTCTCCTTCACCGGCGGCCCGTCGGTGACCATCAAGTCGCACCACAATGTCGGCGGCCTGCCGGCGCGCATGAACATGCAGCTGGTCGAGCCGCTGCGCGAACTGTTCAAGGACGAGGTGAGGGCACTGGGCAAGGAACTCGGCCTGCCCGAAAGTTTTATTGGCCGCCATCCGTTCCCTGGACCAGGCCTTGCCATCCGCTGCCCCGGCGGTATCACCCGCGAAAAGCTCGAAATCCTGCGCGAGGCCGACGCCATCTATCTCGACGAGATCCGCAAGGCCGGCCTCTACGACGCCATCTGGCAGGCTTTCGCCGTGCTGCTTCCGGTGCAGACCGTCGGTGTGATGGGCGACGGCCGCACCTACGAATTCGTCTGCGCCCTGCGCGCCGTGACGTCCGTCGACGGCATGACCGCCGACTTCTACCACTACGACATGGCTTTCCTCGGCGCGGCGGCCACCCGCATCATCAACGAAGTCCGCGGCATCAACCGCGTCGTCTACGACGTGACGTCAAAGCCGCCAGGCACCATCGAGTGGGAATGATTTAGACCCACTCAAACGCCGCCGAGAACACGCCAATTTGCGACGTAACGCACTGAAAACAAAGATAAATCCTTTCAGGAACAATCAGCGACAATCGGCATGCAGCGATTGCCTTTGACGGACCGCCTGACGGACCTTCCGCATATTGCCCACCCGAATTTTTCTAAGTACCGTCAGAGTCGATGAGGCTCGTGACGGTACTTTTTTGTGCCTTAAGGCATTGAAGAAAAAAGGGATTTCCTGCCACGGAGCCTCGAAATTGTACTGACGGTACTTTTCAGGAGGCAAATGGGTATGTTGACGGACGCCGCCCTTAAAGCGCTGAAACCAAAAGGAAAAATCTACAAGATTGCTGACCGTGATGGCATGTACGTCCGCGTCATGCCCAGTGGCGCGATCTCGTTTCGGCTGGATTACAGGCTGAATGGACGCCGTGAGACGGTCTATCTAGGCAGATACGGCAGAGACGGAATCTCGCTCGCGTTGGCCCGAGAAAAGTGCCTCGACGCGAAGCGCGCTATCGGCGAGGGGCGATCGCCGGCGATAGAGAAGCAGCGCGACAAGCGCCGCCTGAAAGAGGCAAAGAGTTTTGGCGAATTCGGCGAGAAATGGCTCACAGCCGCGCCCATGGCCGACAGCACGCGCGCCATGCGGCGCGCCATTTTCGAACGGGAGCTTCTTCCGGTCTGGCGCAATCGTCTCCTGCCGGAAATCACGCCGGACGATCTCAGAGCACTATGCGGCGGCATCGTTGAACGCGGTGCTCCGGCGACAGCTATTCACGTGCGAGATATCGTGAAGCAGATTTACGGCTTTGCGATCCTGCATGGAGAGAAGGTCGCCAACCCAGCTGATGAAGTCGGACCCGCATCAATCGCGACTTTCGTCCCAAAGGACCGTTCGCTCTCGCCGTCCGAAATTCGCGTGATGCTGAAGCAGCTCGAGCACATCTCCACACTTCCCACGATCCGCTTGGGAATGCGGCTGTATCTGCTCACCATGGTGCGGAAGAGCGAGCTGCAGGATGCGGTGTGGGACGAGGTCGATTTCGAAAATGCGGTCTGGACCATTCCAAAGGAACGCATGAAGCGGTCGAAAGCGCACAACGTCTATCTGTCGCGCCAAGCGCTCGACATCATGATTGCCCTGAAGACCTGTGCGGGAAATTCCAGATACCTTCTTCCATCGCGGTACGATGCGGACGCCCCGATGTCGCGCGCTACGTTTAATCGGATCACTTACGCAGTCGTCGAACGGGCGAAGGCGAACGGACTGCCTCTGGAGCCGTTTACGGTTCATGACCTGCGGCGAACGGGCTCGACCCTGTTGAACGAACTTGGTTTCAACAGCGATTGGATCGAGAAATGCTTGGCGCACGAGGACGGGCGCTCGTCGCGCGGGGTCTATAACAAGGCCGAATACGAGGTGCAGCGCCGCCACATGATGCAGGAGTGGTCGGACATCTTGGATGCCTGGGTGAGTGGCAAGAAGCACGTCCCGACGCTCATCCCGCCGTCGATGCCGATCTTGGAGCCTGATCCCGCCCTCTGACCGGCCGGGCTCGGCGTTGCTTCAGATCCGGTTTGCGGGCGCGGAGAATTGGCTTTGAGCGGCGGGCCGCGAGCCATGCTTGAACCTCGCTCAGGTCCCAGACCACGCATCTCGGGGTTAAGGCGAAGCGTCGTGGAAATTCGCCCCGCTGCTCCATCTCGTATATCGTACTGTCTGCAAGCGGCACCATTTCGCGCAACTGATGCCTGCGGATTGTACGCTTCAGTGCTTCTTCATTCGACCTTGTCATCTCGTACTCCTTAGCTATGAGCCGAAATTGAAGGCGATTGTGTTCGATGGGAAAAGAGCCTCAGCTCGGACGCCGTATAATCGGCGGTTTCGACCTGTGAAAAGGACAGGTCCACCTACGCCGATGGCTCAACCGAAATGGAAAAATGACTGCCTCGTTCGTGATGTATTGAAGGGGATCCCTTCGCCGGTCGGGGGTTGGTAGCGGTAGAGCGCTACCGCCTTTCCCCCCACTCGGAGACCATGCGATATTTTCTACAGTGTCGGGCGTAGTGGGCCCTTCTCGGTGCTGCAAAGACCGGTAGGCAAAGGGAGAGTCTGACCCGGAAGCTATCCACGATGCGAACGGCAGCTTTGCGCCCCATATCAGACATTCCTGCCGTCCCGTCCTGCACCCAAAAGCCGACATCGCTAAATCCAGGGCACAGCCAGCTTTGCGCCAATCATCGTCGGACCGATGCAAGGCGGCAGTTCGCAGAGCATTGCGAAATGAGGCGAACTGGTGCGTGCTTGATACGAAGGTTGGGGCAGGCGATTTGAATCTAAGATGGTCGAGCAGTTCCTCGGGAGTTGGCATGCGACCGAGTCTATCCCCGCATAATACGATAGACAGTTGCATCACCCTCCACACCCCGAAGAGGCGCTTCAAACGCCTCGACGCGATGGCCGGCAAGCATTTCGCTAACCCCGGGCGCGGAATAGAGCGCTTCGGAAATGCAGATCTGTCCGGCTTCTGCTAGGGACTGCACGCGCGCGGCGACATTCACGGTCTGACCGAAGTAGTCGAGGTTGTCGTTGAGCGTCACGGCGATCGATGGGCCACAATGGGCTCCGATCTTCAGAATGATCCCCGGCCCGTCATGGTCGCCGTTGAAGCGATCGATTTCTTCAAAGATGTGGAGTGCAGCCGAAATCGCATCCGACGGCTGCGAGAATACAGCCATCACCGCATCGCCAATCGTCTTGACCACCGCGCCGCAATGTTGCTGAACCGCCGCGTTGACCAGAGCGAAATGCTCGCGGACCAAAGCATAGGCGTTGAGGTCACCAAGGCGCTCATACATGGCGGTCGAACCCTTGAGGTCCGTGAACAGGAAGGTGATCTGCCGGATACCGAGCCCCTCATTCTCGTCGACGCGTTCGGACCGGAAGAGCTGGCGGAAGGTTTGCCGTGCAAGCAGCGCTCCACCGGAAACATAAGGATCGAAATCGAGGGCCGGCTTGGTCGTCAACGCGACAAGCTCGGGCGGCCAGTTGATGACAAGCAGCGAACCACGCGCTGGCCCCCTATTTGCTACCTCTATAACGATCGGACCGGGTGGCACGGCGGGCAATGCCGGCAGGAAGCGTTTGCCGTCATAATCGATCTTCAGAACTGTGGGTGCCGACACCGGATCGCCTGATATTGGCACGGCGAATGCAGCCTGCGTCCGGACGTTGACTCCCGAAAGGGCGCCTAGTCCCAAGTCAGTGCGGAGCACTGTGATGGTGCCGGGCTGCAGAAACGTCATGCCCCGAACCAAGCCACGCAGAACGTCAAGAAAGCGAACGTCTTGCCCCGGTAGCCGCCCGTCATGTCCGAAGTGGAGCTTCCAGTGAAAATCCTCGACGGAAAGCGTCTGGGGATCGTGGTGCGGCAGGCGCCGTAACTTCGACGATACCGAGAAGGTGACCTCGATGAAGTCGTCTAGGTCGGTGTCGCCCGATACATCGCACAAGCCACAGACATAGTGGGTCTTCAGCGTGCGCAAGGCGCCGAAACTATCGAGCACCATCCCAGACTGGGGGCACAGCACATCCCAGCTCATGTCGAATAAGCCACAGCGGGCGGCATGAAGGAAGAGGTCGATCGCTTCAGGTTCGGCGATTGCGCGGTCGCGGGCGAAGGCCAGCGGATTGACACGATAGAGCGCCTGATCGTCGGCGCTCCTGATCAGCGTCTCGAATTTCGAGATGACGCGTGGGCTCCAGACTCGCGCCTGCTCTACTTTGGTCATCCTGCTTTCGAGAAGACGATCGTCGACTACCGTCACATCGGACCCTCAACCTTGCCGCCTTGCCGTGCGACAGCCTACTAAAAAACCAGCGCGATGCGAATGGATTGCCATCGAAAGCGTCTGCCGGCACAGCTGAGATGCTTATGCTCCTACTCGTCTAACCGACCATCCAAGGCATATCGATCGCCCCGAGCGATACAACGATCCCGAGGACCACCAAAGCAATGCCCAAACTACCTTCGAAGCGGCGGCCACGGGGCAGCAGCTTCTCGACGAAGACGAGCAGCGTCAAAAGCAACATCCAGGCGACGCTCATGACGCCGGTCGCGACCAGCACGGCAAACAGCGCCCAGCAGCAGCCAAAGCAATAGAGACCGTGGCGCAGCCCCATCTTGAGCGCGCCAACACGCCCGTCGCGCCAGTGCTGCGCAACGAAAGCGAGCGGCGAACGGCAATGGCTGAGGCAAATGTGCTTGAGGGTCGTGAATTGATAGAGCCCGGCGACGCCAAGCGTGGCACCGAGCGCGAGCGGTGCCCATTTCGCACGCTGGGGCGGATCGAGGCTCGTTGCAACGTCGCTACCGAACTGGACCAGGACATATACGACAAGGCCCGCCCCCGCCCAGACGAGCAGATAGCCCGCGACGAAGGTCCACGTCGGGATGGCCACATGTTGTTCGCGCCTAGCCTGCGCCGCCGCGAACATAAATATCATGGGCGCCGCGGCTGGCAGCATCATAGCCGCCATCATCACGGTCCACACAGCGAGAAAAGCGGCGGCGCCGGCAAATGACCAGTCGTCGGCGGCAATTCCGGCCATCGCCATGCCAGCCATGCCTTCCATACCCTCCATACCGCCGCGCGCGGCAATGCCCATGGGCATATCCATGCTGAATGTCTGGTAGAGGGTGAGCGTCCACGCCGCTGCCGTCAGCACGACGAGCGATGCGAGAAGGCCGAGCGGGATGCCGCGCAGATTCCGGGTGAACCGCCGCGATTTCCTGGGGAACGCGTCAGCCATTGTCACGCCCTAGTTCGGGCCGGTCCAGTCGAACGGAATGTGCTTGCTCGAGCGGGCCGTGCCAGTCCAGTCGAGCCCGAAGCCCTTGGTGCTCACCTCGACAGAACGCCCCCAGGTGGCAACCTGGCCCGGGCCGACCTCCGAACCCGGCGGGTTGATCGTCTGCACTCGCTTGCCGGGCGGGGTGGTGGGACCGGAAAGCGCCTCTGCGCGTCCAACGACGAGACCAGGAATTTCGACCCGCCAGGTGGCCAGGTCGCCCGCCACCTCGAAAGTGATCGGCACGAACTCCATGCCACGCATCTCCCCGATATTGGCGGCAAAACCCGCTGGCCAGCCGCCGGCGTGGCCGCCGAAGATCACCTGCAGGGCTTCGCGCTGCTGCTCATCAGCCTTCTCGTCCAGATACATGCCCATCACGGCCTTTGCCTCGCCGGCCCACAGATTGCCTTCAAACTCGCCGAGCGCCACCAGCGTCAGGCCGTCGAGCTTCACGCCGCCATACTGACCCTCGCGCACATGCCAGGCGAGCACGCCCTGGCAGTGATTGCCGGTTGGCCGCTGGGCGAACTCGCAAGGGCAAGGGATGTCGCAGCTGCAGATGTCGAACCAGTCGCCTGCGAGCCGCCATTGAGGCACTGCATTCATGGCTCATCCTCCGGAGATTGGGCCTAGTTATACGCCGAAGATTGGTCGCGCTCCAGCAGTTCGTGCGTCGCCACTGACTTTGATGGATTGGCCCCACCCCGGTGGTCGAGCTGTGCATGCCAAAACCTGCAGTTGGGGCGCTTCAGGTCCGGATCTCGACGACGGACGTGCCGGAGACGGCATCCGTCACGCCGAGCTCGGCGCCGAGATCCTCCAGCATATCGCGCATCGTATCGATAAGGCCGATCATATGCGGCCGGGCCGCGGCGAGGCTGTTCATGTCGTCCCATTCACCGACGACGCAGAAGGTCCGGTCGCCGGTCCTGACGAGCGCGGCTTTGCGGAAGCCCTTGACGTCGAGCGTTGCCTTCTTGTGCGCGTCGATGAAGGCCTGTTCCTTGCCGGGCTTGGTGCGAAACCGAACGACATTGTAAGCGGTCATGCCTTCCTCCAATCCATAGCCAAATTAATAAATCGACCAGGCTTACGGGCGAGCCTCCAGAACCATGTTGAACGGCGTCTCGGTGGCGCGACGGAAACGGCGGAAGCCGCCGCCGGTAACCACCTTGCGCAGCCTTGCCTCGCCCGCCTGGGCGCCGAGGCCGAGCCCAACCTCCTGCGATAGCGAGGCAGGCGTGCAGATGAAGGTCGAGGCGGCGTAATAGATGCGCCCGACCGGATTGAGGTTCGCTGAAAGCTTGTCATGAGCGAAGGGTTCGACGATCATCCATGTGCCGTCCGGCTTCAGTGCCTTGTGCACATGCCTGGCCGCACCCTCCGGATCGCCCATGTCGTGCAGGCAGTCGAAGAAGGCGACAAGACCGTAGGTGCCAGGAAAATCCTTGGCCGCCGCCACTTCGAAGCGGGTGTTGCCGGCGACGCCGGCCTCTCTGGCTGCGGCGCGCGCCCGTTCGACGACGGGGCATGATAGTCGAAGCCGGTGAAGCGCGAATTCGGGAATGCCTTGGCCATGAGCACGGTCGATGCGCCGTGGCCGCAGCCGACGTCGGCGACGTCTATGCCACGCTCCAGCTTCTCGACCGCGCCATCGAGCGCCGGCAGCCAGGAGCCGATCAGATTGGCGTTTTAGCCCGGGCGGAAGAACCGTTCCGTGCCGCGAAATAGGCAGGCGCTGTGATCGTGCCAGCCCAGGCCCTTGCCCGAACGAAACGCCTGCCGCACCTTTTCTTCGTCAAGCCATAGCGTCGAGACGACCTCGAAGGCGCCGGCCATGAAGGTGGGGCTGTCCTCGTTGACGAAGACCTGTTCCTGCTCGGGGCTGAGGTAGAAGCTGTCGCTGGCCTCGTCGTATTCGACATAGCCGGCGGCCGCCTGCGCCGAAAGCCATTCACGCACAAGCCGCTCCTGCGTGCCGGTGTTTGCGGCAAGCTGCCCGGCGGTCATCTTGCCGCCCTCGCTCATCGCCGAGAACAGGCCGAGCCTGTCTCCCAGCAGCACGGCCGCCCCGGTGGTGATGGCGCCGAGATCGCCGACCATCTTTCCCAGCAGGGCCTCCAGCTTTTCCTGGTCGGGCTGTTTGTCCTTGTTGCGCTCCAGCATCGGCTTTTCCTCCGGCTCGATCCCAAACATCGGCCCAAGGCTGGACGCCTGATCCCGCCGCCGGGATGGGCTGGCCATGGACAGCGGAGAAAGTTTACCTAAGGATAGCACCTGCCGATAATGCCGAGTTCTGATTGCGGCGATGCATGCCGGGCATCAGCGGGGATGTGTCATGGAAATGCACGAAATTCGTTATTTTCTGGCCGCCTGCCAAACGCTCAACTTTCGCCAGGCGGCGGACCTTGTGAATATCACTCAGCCTGCGCTCACCCGCGCCATACAGAAGCTGGAAGCGGAACTCGGCGGACTGCTCTTCCATCGCGACAAGGGCCATGTCCAGCTCAACGATTTCGGTCGCCTGATGCGGAGTCATCTCGACGAAATCGCGCAGCGCTCGGAGCATGCCAAGCGCACCGCCAGAAGCTTTCTGTCGCTCGAGACGGCGCCGGTGACGCTCGGCGTGATGTGCACTATCGGGCCGCTGCGCTTTATCGGCTTCCTCAATGCATTTCGCGAACGGTTTCCCGGAATCGAGGTGACCGTAATCGAAGGCGCCGCTGACCACCTCACCGACCTTTTGCTGCAAGGCAAGCTGGACATCGCGCTCTTGGCGCGCCCGGAGCCATTCGATCATCGGCTGAGGGCGGAGCAGGTCTATACGGAACGCTTCGGGCTCGCTTTCTCAACCGGGCATCCGTTCGAGACGCGGAATACGCTGCAACTGACGGATGTGCGCAACGAGCCCTATCTCGAGCGTATCAACTGCGAATATGGGAATCGCATCGACGAGCTCTGCCAAAACCTCGGCTTCGAGATCAAGAGCGCCTATCGCAGCGAGCGCGAGGACTGGATCCTGGCTATGGTAGCCGCGGGAATGGGCGTCTGCTTCATCGCGGAATTCTCCGCCAGCCAGCCGGGCGTCTGCCACAGGCTGGTCGTCGACCCAGAGATCGTGCGCGAGGTGTCACTGGTCTCCGTCGCGGATCGACTGCCTTCGCCCGCCATCTCTGCATTTGCCAAGGCGGTGATGGAGTATGACTGGCACATACCGATGACGGCGGGATCGACTGGTCTCTAAGTCCACAGTCCGCCTTCCGCGTCAGCAAACATGCGCCATACGATCACATCTTCGTGTCGATGTAACTGACCGCAATGTCGGGCGAACCCACGAATGGGGCAACTGTGCCCCGCAAAAATGGGAGTATTCCGAATGCATTCGTTGAAAATCTTCGTCGCCGCCAGCATTGCCGCTCTTTGCGCCTCGCAAGCATTCGCCGAGGACACGATGGGCACGATGTCCATGATGAAGGGCGGGCAAGTGACAGCCGTCATGCCCGACGGGCATATGGGCACCATGATGCCGGACGCCAAGATGAGCGCCGAAATGATGAAAATGGCCAAGCCGATCAAGCATTGCATGATGATGATGACCGACGCCAAGGGCAAAACCTACATGGTCGATACATCGACCAAGAAGGCCCAGGCCGAGTGTGAAAAAATGGCGATGTGAGGAGCCATCGCGCCCGTCAATGCTTCCATCCCGCCGGCACGCGCGCCGGCGGGATGTCCCATCGATCCTCCGCCATCGAGACCATGTCACTGCCGTGGTTGCTGTCCTCGCCAGCCAAAGCTGTTGCTTCGCAAGGTTGATCGGCTCGGTGGGTGTGTTAGGCCGGGTCTATTACGAAGGGACCCAACATGGCACGCATATCGCGACGACATCCGATGCTGCGACGCTCGCAGGCGATGTGGGTTTCGCGTCGCGTCTGGCAGCCGCGCATTGTCTTCTGGGCAGGCGCCATTTCGATCGGACTGATCAGCGTGCTGTTCGCGGTGCTTGCCGATCAAGCGCAGGCGCTATTCCATTCCGTCATCGACACCGATAGCGGCTGGCGCTTTTACCTGCCACTCGTGCTGACGCCGCTCGGCTTCGTTCTCTGCGCCTGGCTTGCGCATTCCTTCTTTCCAGGCTCGCAGGGCAGCGGCATTCCGCAGGCGATCGCCGCGCGCCATCTGCGTGATGACGACGACCGCGGCCATATCCTGTCGTTGCGGCTGGTAGTGGGCAAGATCGCGCTCACCGTCGTCGGTCTAGGTTGCGGGGCCTCGATTGGCCGCGAGGGACCGACAGTGCAGGTCGGCGCCTCTCTGATGCTGCAGGTCGCGCGCTGGGGTGGCATGGCGCAGGCGCGCGGGCTGATCCTGGCCGGGTCGGCGGCAGGCATAGCGGCAGCCTTCAACACACCGCTTGCCGGCATTGTCTTCGCTATCGAAGAGATGGGTCGCGCCTATGAATCTCGGACCAATGGGCTGGTGTTAACGGCGGTGATCCTCGCTGGACTTGCCTCGTTGGGCCTGGTCGGAAACTACACTTACTTCGGAGTCGCCAAAGAAACAGTGGCCTTTGCCAGCGACTGGCCGCTGGTGCTTGCCTGTGGCATCATCGGCGGCGGTGTCGGCGCGCTATTTTCTCTGCTGGCGCTGAACGCGATGCGCCGCATCCGGCGCTGGAACGCGTTCCAGCCGCTCTGGCGCACAATGGTTGTGGCAGGCATTTGCGGGCTGGCGGTGGCCGCGATCGGGATCGCCTCGAATGGCCTCACCTTCGGCACCGGCTATGCGCAGGCGCGGGGAGCCATCGAAGGCACGCCGCTGCCGGCGTTCTTCTTTGCTGGGAAATTCGCAGCTGGCCTGCTCTCGATGGTTTCGGGCATTCCGGGCGGCATCTTCGCGCCATCGCTGGCCGTAGGAGCCGGCCTTGGCAGCACGCTTGGCCTACTCCTCGGCGGCGCCACCGGCACCGCTGCGCTGCTTGGCATGGCCGGCTATTTCGCCGGCGTTGTGCAGGCTCCGATGACAGCCTTCGTCATCATCCTCGAAATGACCGGCAACCACGACAATGTCATTGCGCTGATGTGCGCATCGATGCTGGGCTATGGGACAGCGCGATTGATTTCGAACGAGCCGCTCTACCACGCCCTATCTCGCCTTTTCATCGCCGAGGCGATCCGGCGGAGAAGATCCAGAAATCTCGAAACATCCGGCTCTGCCGCTTGGAGCCCAGCTTGAGTTTGTCGATTGAAAGACATGCTGGCGAACTTTCTTGTGGATCCGGTGTGCGAGAATCAACATCGTCTGAAGAGGCGAGACGACTTGCATAAATCCGTATTCGCCCCGCGGCGAGTGCCCGTTACGGCCTCACAGCAACGCGACCGTTGCCGGAGTTAGTGGCGACGGCAAGACCGAAGATCGATACGTCAACCTTTGAGGTGCACCTAGCTCAGGTGAGAGGTGTTAGCTTAGGAACGGCGGACTGCGACGCGGTGTCCAGTGGGTTGGACAAGGCTCCTTCATCCAGCTTTCAGTGCACGGGTGAAGATGCACATCAGGTCAGCCTCCTCGACTGAAATATTCAGGTTTTGGAGGCCGAAGAGATTCGATCGGCTATATAGTCGAGTGAGAAAACCCCAGCACCACGCGTAAGCACCAGCAGCAACAGCGATGCCCACAGCAGATGCTCGGCCCAGTTCTCAGGGAACACGAAGATCTGGATAACCGAAACGACGCCGAGCAGCATCAGCGCGCCGAGACGCGAGAACAGCCCCAGGAAAAGCAGCACCGCCCCGGTGATCTCTGCCGTTGTCGCCAGCGGCGCCGCGATCGACGGATCGATGAGGGGTAGATTGTATTCGCTGGCGAACAGCTGCAGCGTCACCGGCCAAGACGCCAGCTTCGATTGTGCAGACTGCCAGAAGACATGCGCAATCGCCACTCGAGCCGCGAGCTGGACCAGCGAAAATGGTATACGCTCCGGCAAGCTGATCACTCGTCGGTAAACACCAACAAGGCCGGCAGGGCGAGGCGTGGAATATTCTGGTATCGCAGTCATGATCGTCTCCTTCAGTTTGAGAGAGGGGGCACCGGGACGCGCACGTCGGTGACGAGCCTGTCGCGGAACAGACGCACAAGCGCTGAAACCAGGTCGAAGGCCGGGTCGAGCGCCAAGGCGCGGCCAGTGGCATGCTCAAGGCCGAAGCCGTGCTTCAGCGAATGCCAGAAGCCGAAGCTCGCGCGGTCGAGCAGAAAAAGCCGCACGTAGTTCCCCGATCGCCACAGCGCCACCCGTTCAGGGCGTCTTGTCCAGGTGATTTTTTCATCGACCGCAGTCTCCTTTTGATGCTCCATCCATACCGATAGGATCGACCAGTGGGAGACCATCAGTCGCAGTGAGGGCTGGAGCAGGATATCCGGCGACAGCCCAAGGTCGGTGCTGTCGTATTCTGCGAGACTGCGGGCCGGCAGCGAAGCTGTATCGAGCGCTTCGGCAATGGCCCATTCGAGCCGAGCCGTCTCGGCGACGATCGGCATGTCGGACAGGGTGTCGATGGTCTTCAGGAAGCGAGGGAAGCCCGCGCCATAACGCGCCAGGCGTGACTCCGCCGGCGGATGCCGTCGAATGAACTCGCTCGCCATGAAGCGGAAGAAACGTTCGTCCACGAGGCGGGCCGTAACGGGGAAGACGGCCATCAGCACGGCGGTCAAGGAACTGCGCGTGTTGTTCTGGTAGATGCGCAGGCGAGCCATTGGGTCGGCCTTGCCAGCGGTCAGCATTTTCGCGTCGATCAGTGGCTCCATGGCCAGCACCGAGCGCGCCACCATGGTCTGCAGATGTTCAAGCGGCAGCATGATATCCTCCCTCGATTGTCGGCAAGGCCATGTGCATGGCCGGTCTGGCTCTGGCAGCGGCAAATGCCGCAAGCACAGGCATGCTGGTTCGCGTGCTTTCGAAAGCTGGCAGGCTGGACACCGGCAGGACCGTGGTTGGGGCGGTCTGCCTCGCGGCCTGCTTGCGGCCGAACATGATCGAAGCGGAGAGCATGTCGGCCCACATAGCCTCGCCGAGCAGCACGTCGAGAACCGGAACATCGGTATCCCATTCGATCAGCGTAGGGCGCGGCCCGAGATGGCTGATGGCATGGTGATAGAGCCCCCAGACAACCGGCGGCACGCGAGAGCCGTGGTCGTCGATAAGCACGGTGTCGCCGCCGACCTGATTGGTCGCATGGCCGGCAAGGTGGATCTCACCGATGGCATCGGCAGGCAAAGCGTCGATGAAGGTCTTTGCGTCGTATTGGAGATTGTGCGCCGAAACCTGGACATTGTTGACGTCCAGAAGCAGGCCGCAGCCAGTTTGCGCCACCAGCTCGGCCAGAAATTCAGCTTCATTCATGGAGGAGTCGGCAAACGCGACATAGGCGGACAGGTTCTCGATCAGCACACGTCGCTTCAACGTATCCTGGACGGTCGCTATGTTTCGCGCCACGATCGCCAGCGCCTCTTCGTCATAGCGAAGCGGCAGCAGGTCGTTGAGATAGGCTCCGTCGGCAACGCTCCAGGCAAGATGCTCCGAAACGAGATCGGGCTGGAACCGCTCGCAGACCTTTCGCAGCCTTTCCAGATGATCGCGGTCCACGCCTTGCGCGCTGCCCAGAGACAGGCCAACACCGTGAACTGACAGCGGATATATCTGGCGCAGCCGTTCAAGCGCCTCGACGGCGGTGCCGTCGCCCATATAATTCTCGGCATGCACCTCGAGCCAGCCGGCGGAGGGCCTGCGGCTCAACATTTCGCTGATATGAGGAGAGCGAAGACCGATGCCCGCGGTTGCGGGGATGGCGACACCTTGAAATGCACGGGGCATCGGTCTGCTCCCTTCCAAAGGGGGTTGGCTTGAAGTCTGGGTCGGTCAGGCTTTCGGCTTGTCGCTGCCGCCGGTGATCTTGGCGCAGCTGCCGGCCGGCACGTAGAGCCACGAGTCCGGCTGGTTGTCGGCGGTCGAGGTGCCGGCACATGAATGCGTCGCGGTCTGGCAGTCGTTCTGGCCGGCCTTGACGACGCCATAGCACTTCTCGAACGAGAAGCTGGGCTGAGCAGCCGGGCCGCTATAGGCTGCAGATGCAGCAAGCGAGGTGGCGGCTGCGAGGGCCGATCCGATGAGGGTCTTGGTGTTGATCACGGTCGTTCTCCTGGTTGCGTTTAGAGGGAAGACTGACCTGGCGGCCTGTCTGCAAGCAGTGTTGTCCAATGCGCGATGAAGCTGAAATGCTGTCTCGGCATGGATTTGATACGCGGTCACTATGTTGAGGAGGGTAACGACCAAAGCCCTCCGGCGGGGAACCGGAGGGCTTTGGCGCCTACACTTCGTGAGCGCGGAGAGGCAGGCGCGGCCAAGCGGAGGGAGGCGCCTAGACGTATCGATTTTTGCTGTCGACGACTGAGCTTTCGCTCAAGCTTGGATGGTCAGCGAGAAGCCATTCCTCGGCCCGCTGCCGTCCACGGTCACGCATGTCGGTCAATTCGCCCCAGTCGGTCCAGGGCCTGGTAAACAGCGCAGCACTTGTTCTGTGATGACTGTCGAAGAGGACAGATGCAGAGTTCAAGGCATTTGCGGCGAGGCGGTGAGCACAAGGCGTCATGCCCTCGGAGGGTTTGCCGCTGACAATCAGCCAATGCCCAGCCTCGATTTGCTGCACTGCTGGCAAGGCCGAAAAATCGCCTTCACCCCAATATGGATCGCCATCGATTTCCACGGCGGGAAAGAGGAATGGGACTGTCGCTCCCGCCAGGATCGCGTCGATCGACAACTGGTCGCCGGAGAAAATCGTGACGGTGTCGGTGAGGGCGTTCGAAGCCAGGATGTTGAGCTTCAACGGGCAGCTTTCCTTGCGGATCTCGGCAATGTCGATGGACTGTTCCAGGATCGATCTCAGCGGCTTGGCTGTATCGGCCGCGAACATCGTTGCATGGCTGACACGCCGCCAGAAATTGGTAAGCGCCGTCCTTGCCCCACGCCTGCCGCCCAGAGCCAGTCCGTAGGCAAGAACCGCTGCCTCCATGCCTCCGAAACCGGATGCAGTGATGCTGCGGAAGGAAAGGCGAGGCTCATCCAGCAAGCGATCGAGCACGCCCCAGACAAATGCGCCGTGTGCGTCGTTTGTCAGCGTAATGTCGATCAGCTGGCTGTCTTCCGTCGCCGGTCTTGCACCGGCAACAAAGCCATGGTCGGTTGCGGCCTGGATTTGCATCTTTTGGATCTCCTCCCGAAGAACGCCAGGGAAGGCGTTTGATGGAGACACTGCCGCATGATCCTTCATTGGCGAAATGCCAAGCTGGCATGAACTCCATAGTCAGATTGCATTGGCGGCAATCTCTTCCGCGCCGCAAGATTTGCGAGGCTGGCGAGTATCCGACGATCTCGCTTTGGAGCTGGCGCCACGACCTTCGCCGGCAGGCCTTCAGCACCAAAAGGAGCGTGTCATGAGAATACGAAATGTCTGTTTGGGGGCGTTCGCCCTCGCTCTTTTAGCCGGGCCTGCATCCGCCGATGCCTTCAGCGATCTGGCGTCGCTGCCGTCATTCTATAGCGATGCCGGCATGAAAACGATGAAGCCGATGGCCGGTTTCAAAAAGGCTTGGCTGACTGCGCCCCGGGGTGATCGGGACAAGATGATGAAGATGTGCAATGACGCAGCCATGAGCAAGCCGCACGCAGCGTTCTGCGCCAATGTATTGGCGCTTGGCGGCGCCAACTGAGCTGCACCGACTGTGCCGGGCAACACAGGAATGATGTCACAATGGCGAGCGGTCTGCTCGCCACCGTCTTTTGGTGATGGCCAGCTGCTGCGCAACGCAAGTAGTCCGCAGCGCGCGCTGTCGCGGCGCCATGACGGACCGCTATCGACTTTATAGCCGCAGTGCATTGGCGCCAAAGCGAGCCTTGCGGCAGTCTCCGAAGCGCGAACAACCTCGTGCAATTGGGGATAAATCGGCATGGACGTTCACCACATCCGCTACTTCCTGGCAGTGTGCGAGACACGAAACTTCACGCGCGCGGGCGAAAAGTGCAACGTCACTCAGCCGGCTCTGTCCCGCGCGATTCAACAACTCGAGGAAGAGGTCGGAGGGCTGCTGTTTCGCCGTGAACGAAGCTTGACCCACCTGACCGACCTGGGTGTGCTGCTTCGCCCCCGTTTTCAGCAGATTCTCGACGAACTGACTGGAGTGCGGCAGGAGGCATCGAGATTCCTGTGCCTGGAAAACGCCAACCTGAAGGTCGGAGTCATGTGCACAATCGGCCCCCGTCGCTTCACCGGTCTTCTGGCCGAATTCAACCGGCGTCAGCAGGGCATCCAGCTGCAATTGGTTGAGGGTGTCCCGGCATCGCTCTCCCAGCTTCTGGAGTCCGGCGAGATCGACGTCGCCATCATGGCCTCGAGCGACAGCTTCCCGGACCGCTTTGACGTCACACCGCTTTATCGCGAGCGCTTTGTCCTCGCCTTTCCAAATGGCCATCGGCTGGCCCGCAATGACAACGTTGCCATCTCCGAACTCGATGGCGAAAATTATCTCAGGCGCCTGAATTGTGAGTATCGCGATCATCTTGCTGGTCTCTGCAATGATCGTGGCGTCAAGCTCAGGATCTCCTACGCCAGCGAGCGCGAGGACTGGATCCAGAACATGGTGTCCGGAGGGCTAGGTATCTGCTTCATCCCTGAATTCAGTGCGGTGATTCCGGGCCTGCAGGTCCGTCCCGTCATCGATCCTGAGGTCTGGCGGGAAGTATCCCTGGTCGTCGTTGCGGGACGCAGGTTCTCGCCTGCGGCGTCGGCTTTCGTGAACAGCGTCAAGGCGCATGGCTGGCCTGAGAGCCCAATAGCCCAGGCGATCCACAAAAACGCAGCCTGAAGCAAAACGACCAAATTCTGGGAGCGTGCGACAAGTCTTGTCGTGCGCTTTTTTATGCGCTCGCGTCGTTCGACGATAGTTTTCAGGTATCGAATTGAAAGCCAGTCAGCATTTCTCTTTTCTGATCGCTCCCGTCACTCTCCTCGTCATGCCCCGCCTCCCGCGTTTGGGCACCGACAAAGGAGATACAAGATGGCTACCAAGAAACTCACTCTGGCGTTTGCGGCAGGTCTGCTTTCGGCAACCGCTGCATTTTCCTCTGCCCCGGCCTTCGCCGGCGACTGCCCAGCCGGCCAGGCCGCAACGACTGATATCCAGGAACATCCCAGCAAACCGGTTGGCGTTGTCGACACGGTTCTCTCTGCGATCGATCTGAGCAGCAAGGGCGAGGCCTGGAAGGGCAATATGCTGCGCCTTCGCAAGCTCGTCGTTCAGCCCGGCGGCGTCGTGCCATGGCATGAACACAACGTCCGCCCGGCCAACATCCTCATCATCGAAGGCTCGATCACCGAATACCGCAGCACCTGTAAAGTGGGCATCGAGCACCCGGCTGGCGATGTGACTGCCGAGTTCGGCCAGCTCGCCCATTGGTGGAAGAACAACGGCAAGGTGCCCGCCGTGCTCTATTCCGCCGACGTCCTGCCGCCCGCGATGCCCGACGACCACATGATGTGATCCGCGTCTTTCGACGACGTCTTCCCGTAACCCCCCATTGAAGCGCGTCCTCGGGCAGCCGCCTGGGGACGTGTGGCCACGGAGCCCTGTCATGACGACCAGTGGATTGAGTGAACCAACGCGGCTCCGAATGGTTGCTGCGGATGGCCGGCGCTTCGGCCTGATCGCCCTGATTGCGTTCCTGACGCTTGTCGATCTCTTCGCCACTCAGGCCATACTGCCGTCGCTGGTCATCAAGTTCGGCGTCAGCCGCGCCACGATGGGTCTCGCGGTCAATGCCAGCACGTTCGGCATGGCTGTGGCCGGCATCGCGGTCGCGCTTTTCGGGCGCGGCATCGATCGCCGCAACGGCATCTGGATCAGCCTGGCCGTCCTGTCGATACCGACGACGCTGCTTTCGCAGACCGACAACATAATCGTGTTCGCCTTGCTGCGGGTCGCACAGGGCCTATGCATGTCAACCGCTTTCACGCTGACGATGGCCTATCTGGCCGAACATTTTTCATCGCGCCAAACGACCGGCGCGCTTGCGGCCTACGTGACCGGCAACGTCGCCAGCAATTTCTTCGGCAGGCTTATGTCGGCCGCCGTCGCCGATACGTTCGGCATCTCCACCAACTTCCTGACGTTCGCCGCCCTCAATCTGATTGGCGCGGCTCTTGTATGGTTTACGCTGCAAAAGACATCCGCAACTATGGGCGCCGACGCCATGGGCCAACCCGCGCGCGCGGCCTGGAAAGGCGCACTGAAGGACGCCGAGCTACGCGCCTGTTTCGCGATCGGCTTCATGATCCTCTTCGTGTTCATCGGCACTTTCACCTATGTGAACTTCCAGCTTGTCGCCACTCCGCTATCGCTGTCGCCGATGGCACTGGGTCTTGTCTATTTCGTCTTCCTGCCCTCCATGCTGACCACGCCGCTGGCAGGGCGCGTTGCTGCCGGCCTAGGCCCCAGGGTGGGGATCGGTGCAACACTTGCGCTGGCGATCCTCGGTTTGCTTCTGCTGCTTGCGACCAGTCTGCCGATCGTTCTTGCCGGGATGGCGCTTGTCGCCGTAGGCACCTTCCTGGCGCAGGCGATAGCCACCGGCCACGTCAGCCGGACCGTATCGCGTGATCGCACCGCGGCAAGCGGCATTTACCTCGCATCCTATTATGCGGGCGGGCTCGCGGGCAGTTTCGTCCTCGGCCAGATCTATGACCGGATTGGCTGGACCGCATGTGTGACCGTGCTTGTCGCTGTGCTTGCCTGTGCGGTTGCTGTCGCGGGGGTGCTGAAGACGCCAACAGTCTGACCGGCACGAACGGTGAGCCGAAGAAAGTCGCGCCGACGAGCAAGGCGCTGTGAATTCCATCGCTCAACTTAACGTCACGACAAACCCAAGGAGACTGACATGACCACTTATATGAAAACCCTGATTGCCGGCGCTGCCATACTGGTGGCGATCGTCGTCCCTGCCGCCGCCTCGGATGGCGTCGTGACGGTGAAGAGCGACTACTCCGTCGCTGAAACCGTTGCCCGCATCAAGAAGGACGTCCTCAAGAAAGGCATTATGTTCTTCGGCGTCATCGACCAAGCGAAGCTTGGCAACAAAGCAGGCAACGATGTCAAACCGTCGCGTCTTGTGATGTTCGGCAATCCGGCCCTGGGCACGACCTTCATCACGGCCAACCCCGAAGCCGGCCTCGACTGGCCGGTGCGCGTGCTGGTCTATCAGACGGCCGATGGCGGGGTCTACGCCGCCTATTCCGATTTCGACTGGATCGCCAAGCGTCATGGCATCACCGACCGGGCGCCGCAGTTCAAAATGGCCACGGAAGTCATCCAGTCGGTTACCTCGACGATCAAGAAGAACTAGCGCCCGGGATCCAGCGAGATTATTCGGCGACAGCGGCGGGCAGAGTGCTCGCCGGTTCCCCGAACCATTTCTCTTGCAGGAGCGCGCCGACCGCCGGCGGTGTCTGCGGCCGCGCCGTGACGAGATTGACCTCATGTCCTTCACGCGAACGAAAGGTGGTTCGCCGGCCGGTGAAAAAGCCAGCCGGCTGGGGTCTCAGCCCGCCGGAGGAATGAGACCGGATCTGACCGTCGGCTATCGAATCCATGTCTCAACGGCATTTCCGATGTCCGGGGCCAGGGGTCATACTTTTCATCAACAGACAGAACTCGGAAACCACCCGGCGGCAGGCGGTCATGACCAGCTCGCGCTCAGATCGAAGGAGATCACCATGCTCACAGGAAAAACCGCGCTGATAACAGGCTCTACCAGTGGCATTGGCCAGGGGATCGCCGAAGCATTTGCCGCCAAAGGCTGCAATATCGTCCTCAACGGTTTTGGCGATGCCAAGGAGATCGAGAAGCTGCGGGCGGGTATTGCCGCGGAGCACGGTGTGACCGTCCGCTATGACGGCGCGGACATGAGCAAGGGCGACGCCATCACCGCGATGATGGACAAGGCGATCGCCGAGTTCGGCGCGATCGACATCCTGGTCAACAATGCCGGCATCCAGCATGTCGCGCCGATCGATGACTTTCCGATCGAAAAATTTGAAGCAGTCGTGGCGATCGACCTGATGTCGTCGTTCTATACGATCCGGCGCGCGTTGCAGGCCATGAAAGAACGCAAATGGGGCCGCATTATCAATGTCGCCTCGGCACACGCTCTCGTCGCTTCGCCATACAAGTCAGCCTATGTCGCCGCCAAGCACGGCGTTGCCGGGTTGACCAAGACGGTCGCGCTGGAAGTCGCCGAGCAGGGCATCACCGTTAACGCTGTCTGCCCGGGCTATGTGCTGACCCCGCTGGTCGAGAAGCAGATACCGGACACGGCCAAGGCACGCGGGATCACCGAGGAGCAGGTGATCAAGGACGTCCTTCTCGCTGCCCAACCGACCAAAAAATTCGTGACAGTTGCTCAGGTTGCGGCGCTCTGCCTGTTCATGGCCTCGGACGATGCAGCTTCGATCACCGGCGCCATCATCCCGATCGAAGGCGGTTGGACGGCTCACTGAACCCGAACGAGGAATAAAGACCATGAACAAGATCACCCGCAATCCGCCCGTGTCCGAGGCCGAGCCAAAGATCGACCGTCTGGCAGACAGCGCCGCCAAGCGGCAGACGGTGTTGGTTCTTCAGGGCGGCGGCGCGCTCGGCGCCTATCAGGCCGGCGTCTACCAGGCGCTGGTCGAGGGTGGCATCGAACCGGATTGGGTTATCGGCACGTCGATCGGGGCTATCAACGCCGCGTTGATCGCCGGAAACGAACCAACGGTTCGGCTCGCGAGGCTTCAAGAGTTCTGGGAAGGCGTCAGCCGGATCAGCCCGCTCGATGAGTTTTTCGCAATGATGGTTCCGAGCAACGTCTTTGCCAATATGGGCACCGTGATGCGCGGCATACCGGGGTTCTTCGAACCGAATCCAAGTGCCATGTTCGGAGTGAACCGCGAAGTGGGTGTCGAGAACGCCTCCTACTACACGACCGATCCACTCAAGCGGACGCTGAATGACCTGATCGACTTCGACTATCTCAACCGGCGCCATACCCGGCTGACGGTCGGGGCGGTCAACGTCAACACCAGTGAACTCAAATACTTCGACACCCGCGAGATGACCCTGTCGGCGGCGCACATCATGGCGTCGGGTGCCTTGCCGCCGGCGTTTCCGGCGGTCTGTATCGACGGCGAGCCTTACTGGGATGGCGGCATCTATTCGAACACGCCGATCGAGGTCGTGCTCGACGCGCGTCCGCGCCGCGACGCGCTGATCTTTGCCGTCAACATGTGGCAGCCCCGCGCCACCGAGCCGAAATCGATCTGGCAAGTCATGGGCCGGCAAAAGGACCTTCAATTCGCAAGTCGCGGCAAGAGCCACGTGGCCCGGCAGGAGCAATTGCATCGTCTGCGCCACGTCGTGCGTGAAATGGGAAAGCTCGTCCCGGACGAGCGGCGCGAGGATCCGATGTTCAAGGAATTGGCCTCCTATGGCTGCCCGTCGGTCATGCACCTTGTGCGGTTGCTTTCACCGCGCCTCGACGGCGAGGACCACACCAAGGATATCGACTTCACCCGCGCCGGCATCCGTACCCGCTGGCAGGCCGGCTACGAGCATGGCCAGCGCGTTCTCGCGGAGAAGCCATGGGAGTGCGAAGTCGACATGCTGCAGGGCATCGTCATCCACGAATCGCAAGAGTGACATCTTCGAGCGCGGCGGGAAGAAAGACGGAGAATACCGATGCAGATCATCACTCCCGGGATGCGGCTGGTTCCAGAAGCCGTGCTCGCCAACAACGCCGCGCTTTTTCGCGCGATACCGGAGACACCATCTCATGCGGACAGGTCTCGGCATCGCGTGGTCATCGTCGGCGGCGGTGCCGGCGGGTTGGAACTGGCAACGCGCCTCGGCCGTAAATTCGGCAAGCGGCGTCTTTCCGTTACGCTTGTCGACCGCAATCGCACGCACATCTGGAAGCCGCTTCTGCACGAGGTCGCCTCGGGCGCACTGAGCGCGTCGAATGATGCGGTGGAATACATTGGCCATGCCAGTCGCCATCACTATCGATACCGGATTGGCGACGTCGTCGGCATCGACCGCGCCAAGCGGCAGATCTTTGTTGCGCCAAGCTTCGACGACGAAGGCAGGCAGATCATACCGCCGCGCGTGCTGGGCTACGACACGCTGGTGCTGGCCGTCGGCAGCGTCAGCAACGATTTCGACACGCCAGGGGCGGCCCGCCACGCAATCGCACTCGATACGGCTACCCAGGCCGTTCGATTCAACAAGCGCATGATAGACGCCTGCCTGAGGGCCAACGCTCAATACGAGCAGCTGTCGCCGAGCCAACTCCATTGCGTCATCGTTGGCGCTGGAGCCACCGGCGTCGAACTGGCGGCCGAGTTGCACAGGTCGATGCGGGAGATAGCGTCGCACAACCTCGACAACATTGATTTCAAAAGACTTATCCGCATCACCCTCGTCGAGGCCGGGCCACGAATCCTTCCGGCCTTGCCCGAGCACCTGGCGCGCGCCTCGGCGCATCTGCTTCGTGATCTCGGCGTTCAGATACGGTGCGGGATCAAGGTCACCGAAGTGACGGAGGGCGGTGTCAGTCTCGGCGAGAAGCTATTCGTGCCGGCCGAACTCGTCGTCTGGTCTGCGGGGATCAAGGCGCCGGATTTCCTTAAGAAACTCGATGGCCTCGAGACAGACCGCATCAACCGCCTGGTCGTGGATGAGACCCTGCAAGCGCTAGGGGATGAAAACGTGTTTGCGATCGGCGACTGCGCGAGTTGTGTCCTCCCCGGCAGCGAAGCTCCCTTGCCGCCGCGCGCCCAGACGGCCCATCAGCAGGCCGATCATATGGTCAAGGTGATCGCGGCGCGCCTCGAAGGGCAGGTGGCGCCGGCGTTCCGTTACCGCGACTACGGTTCCCTGGTTTCACTGGCCGATTACGGCACCTTCGGCAACCTGATCGGCGGATTGAAGGTTGAGGGTCTGCTTGCCCGGTTGATGTATCGCTCGCTCTACAAGATGCATCTCAAGGCAGTGCACGGGACCTTCAAGACCGTGCTGGACACGGTCACCGGAATCCTGTCGCACCGCACCAAACCGCGGGTCAAATTGCATTGAATCTCGATAGGCCGGGACGGTGGAGAATTTGATGTCGCGATCCTTGGTGGCGGTATGGCTGTGAAGGTCGCTAGACCTGCTGCCGGCCTGTCGGAGGCAAAAGTCGAGGCGCGCGATCTCGGCAGCAGCTGTCCCAACCAGACCGGACGTAACAACTCGAGCGGAAATAACGAACAGAAGGTGAATCCGTGCAGTTTCGATGCACGCAAGGCATCGACTCCATGCAAGAAAAGCATGGCCGTGCCCGTGGGGCTTCAATGATAGGCTGTATGCAATTGCGAAAGTGCAGAAATGGACGCCGACGACCAGGCAATGACGTTTGAACAGTCCGTGCAGGCTGCCATCGAACTCGACGCACCTCTCAACGACCGGCTGGCGGTGATTGCCGGTGCCGTGCGCCGACTAAACTCGGATTTTGCGGATGCGGTGGACCGCCTGGTGACGCGCCTAGGGCAGCAAGGGGCTGGATCCATGGCGCCGACTCCCGGCGATATCATGCCGGGATTCCTGCTGCCCGATGACGAGGGGAGACTGATTGGCCTGGGCGACATCCTCTCCCAAGGTCCGGCCGTGATCACCTTTCAGCGCGGGCACTGGTGTCCATATTGCCGGTTGAATGCGATTGGCATCGTTGAAGCTCAGGAGGAGATTACCACTTTGGGCGGCCAGATTGTGGCGATTATGCCGGAGCGGCGCAGGTTCGCGAAGGCGATGAAGGCAGCTGTGGGCGCCAAGTTTCCATTCCTCACCGACATGGATAATGGCTATGCCCTCTCGCTCAACCTTGCGATTTGGATCGGGGCCGAGATGGAGCGGTTGATGGGCGTTGCCTATGACATCCCAAACTTTCAAGGCAACTCCAGCTGGTTCCTGCCGATCCCCGCGACCTTCGTCGTCGGCACGGACGGCATCATCACCGACCGCTTCGTTGATCCGGACTACCGCCGGCGGATGGACATTGAAGACTTGATCGGGGCGCTTAGGCGGGCTCACTGACGCCAAAGGTCGACCAGTCGGTCGATCGCAACAGGTTTAGCAGCGTCGTTGCCACTGGGGAACGGTGGCGGCCGGCGACTGCATAGACGGCAACGACCCGCGAGATGTCCAAGTCGCGGAGCTTTAGCCTACGGACGTTTGGCGAGCGTGGCGCAGTCACCGAGACAAAACCAACGCCGGCGTTTGCTTCCAGTAGCGCCAAGAGATCATGATCGGTCTCGACCTCATGCGCGGACCGTGGCGTCAGTCCATTTGCCGACAGGCAGCGTGACAGCTCCTCGCTCGTTTCCCAGTCGATCCTGCTCAACACTGGCTCCGCGACAAGCTGGATCAGCGCGACATCGGCCTCGTTGCGGCGTGCAAGCGGATGATCGGAATTCACCACGAGCTCTATGCCTTCTTGGAACAGCGGCCAGGTGTCGAGCCGGTCCCATGCCGCCCCCAGCGGACCGGCAACGGCGAGTTCGACATCGCCGTTCTTCAGCGCATCAATCACAGCGTTCGGCGAGCCGCGGTTGATCTTGAGATGCACGCCGGGATAGGCCCGGAAAAGCTCCGTAAACGGCGAGACCAGAAGTGCGATGTTGACGCTGTTGGAAATGGTGACATTAAGCGGGGCCACGTCGCTGCTTTGCACCGCCTTGGCGAGCGATTTAGCGGAAGTGGCAGCATCGTAACACTGCTGCAGCAAGGGCAGCATGCGTCGGCCAAGCTCGGTCAGATGGGAATGTTGGCGCTCGCGCCGAAGCAGCTCACCGCCCAATTCGTCTTCGAGGGTCTTGATTGCGCGCGTCAGAGCCGGCTGCGTGACATTGCACTCTTCCGCTGCTCTGGTGAAATTAAGCGTGTTGGACAGGGCCAGAAAATAGCGAACCTGCTGCATCTCCATGAATTTCCGCCCCCTCAGCGAAATCCGATTCGTCAGGCGTAGCTAGCTTCTATCTATGCTAGCGCAACAGGACGCTAAGGCAAAGGCGGAGGGCTTGCGGAGGCGAAACGGTGCAATCGGGCTCTGAAGTGCCGCCGGCTTTGGCCGGCGGGTTGTCGGGCACTTGGCACATCCTCGCCTGGATTCCAGCTTTGAAGTTCCGAAGGTCGTGCTCAGCTGTGCAGAGGTCTCGTAACAACGAGACCTCCCTTCCAGGCAAGCTGAGGTCGCAAAGAGTCACTTGAGATTGCACGTCTAAGCCGTGTGGTGACAACCCAAGGAGTGGGAGCCGGAGTCGATTTCTGGACGCCCCGGGTTCGGAACTGCGCTGCGGATGGCCAACGCATGGAAAAGGAGTGCCTGTCAGTTCAGGGTTCTACCGTTCCCTGCCGCGCTGCCCAGTCGAACGGGTAAAGGCAATAGAAATAGCCGGTACGCTCGGTGGCGATGTATTTCAGGTGGGTGCCGTTTGGCAGCCAGACGATATCGCCGGGATTGCACTCATGGCGACCGTCGTCCAGTTCGATCGTCAAGGTGCCCTCGTGGATGAACAGCACCTCGTCGTAGGTCACGGTCCAGTCGATCGAGGCGTTCTCGAGATACTCGATGCCGCCGCCCATGGTCCGACTGATATCGGCATTGATGACGCGGGCAATCGAGGATGTGCCGGTCGGTGTGATGGACGGCTTCAGGGTCAATTCGCTGTGCTTGAAGATCTTGGCCTTGGACACCGTTTATCCTTTCCTTGCGCGGAGGTTGGCTTTCGAAGGGGTGACGCCGGACGGGGCCAGTCCCGCGAGCCATCTGGTCAAGAGGTCGGGTTTTCGGCCGGCATGTTCGAGATCGTCGCGCCGCCGCACCGCGCCACGAACGAAATGCGCGCCGACGAAACGGAATGGTTCGGGTGGGAAGCCTCGCGTCACCGGACGCACGAGCGCCGAATGGGTTAGTTCGGATTCGCCTGCGGTCAACAGGGTGGTCAGGATCTTGCCGCCGAGATAGGCCATCGTCGTACCGTTGCCTGAAAAGCCGTAGCCGTAAATGATGTCGCGGTTAGAGGGCAGGGCGCCGAACAGCGGCACGCCGCTGACGGTCCGGTCGATGGGTCCGTTCCACGATGTATCGAGCGGAAAGCCGGCGAGCGCCGGGTGACCGTCCCGCAACACGCGGCGCATGTCGGCAACCCGTGGCGATTGGCCATGAAATCGCTGGTCGACGATGCCGCCGAGGCCGATGACGCCGCCACTGACGCCAACAGACAGCCGGCCATCGCGGGTCGGCGACCAACCGCCAACGAAGACGCGGGAATCGATCATCAGCGGCGCGCGGCGGTAGCCGACCTTGTCGAGAAGGTCTGGAATGCGCTTCGACATGGCGTCGTCGCTGGAGATGTTGAAGATTGCCGGCGCAAGTTCGGGAATGGCGCCGGACCATGCATTCATGGCAAGCACGATCTTGCCACAGGACACAGTTCCTCTCGCCGTTTCCACCTTGAGCTTGCCGCCGCGTGAAAAACGCGTCATCGGCGATTTCTCGTAGATGCGCACGCCGCGCTTCAGTGCTGCCCGGCGCAGGCCGCGCACCAGGTAGCCGGGGTGCACGGTTGCCGACGACGCATCGAACGCGCCGCCGAAGTGGCTCGTCGTGCCGGCCATCGCTGCGATCTCCTCGCGCGAAACTCGTCGCGCCGGCACGTAGCCATGCGCCGCCAGCTTGTTCAACGCGTCGTCCCAGGCGCCAAGCTGGGCTTCGCACGTCGCACCCCAGATCCAGCCGATGCGATCAAACCAGCTGTCTATTCCCTCGGCCTTGCAGAAAGCCTCGATGCCGCCGATTGCGGCTTCGGATGCCTTGATGATCGAAAGTGCATCGTTTCCGTCGCGCAGCGCGGCGAGCGCGCTGTATTTCGTCCATGCCGAGAGCACCATGCCGGAGTTGCGGCCGCTCGGGCCACCGCCGCAAATGTCGCGCTCGACGATGACAACATCGAAGGCGGGATTGTGCTCCTTGAGGCGTATGGCGGTCCACAGGCCCAGATAGCCGCCGCCGACGATGCAGATGTCAGCCTGGGTCGCCTCTTCGAGCGGAGGCGCAAGGTCTGGGTCCTCGGGCAGGGCCTGCCGCAGCCAATGGCTTCGCCAGACGATGTCCTTTTCCGTCAGTTGCATCACGATGCGCCTCTGGCTGATAGGCGGCGCTCCACGAGCCTGACCCAAAGGCTCGCGCCAATCGGCAGGATTGCGTCGTTGAAATCGTAGTTGGTGTCGTGAGCCGCAGCCTGGTGCGCATCGTCGGCCTGGCCGAGCAGGAAATAGCAGCCGGGCCGCTGTTCCAGCATGTAGCAGAAATCTTCAGAACCCATCTCGGGAGGCGGATCGATGACGAGACTTGCCGGTCCCATCACCTCGTTCACAATTGCGATCATCGCGTCGGCTTGCGCCGCAGTGTTTATCGTCGGTGCGAAGGGCGTTTCGTAGCGGATGTCGACGTCGGCGCCAAAAGCTTCAGCTTCGTTTTTCGCGATGCGGCGGATTGCCGTCTCCAGCGTCTTTTGAACCTGATGGTCAAAGGTGCGCACGGTGCCGGTCAGAAACGCCGTATCGGGGATGGTGTTGAAGGCTTCGCCGGCGCGCAGGCTGCCAACGGTGACGATTGCGGAAGAATGCACATCGGTGACGCGGCCGGGCAGGGCTTCGATTGCCAGCAGGATGCGCGCGGCGATGGGGAGTGGATTGATCGCCAGATGCGGCATCGCCGCATGGCCGCCCCTTCCGTGGACGACGATCTCGAAGCGATCGGCCGCCGCGGCCACCGTTCCGCGGTGGACGGCGATCTCGCCGAGCGGCCGTTCGCAATTGTGCAGCGCGTAGACTTCATCGCAGGGGAAACGCTCGAAAAGGCCCTCGTTCAGCATGGCAAGCGCCCCACCTCGACCCTCCTCGGCCGGCTGGAAGATGAAATGCACCGTGCCGGCGAAGTCGGGCGAGCGAACAAGCGCCGAGGCTGCGCCGAGCAGCATAGTGGTATGGCCGTCATGGCCGCAGCCATGCATCCGCCCGGGGGTGCGGGACGCATGCGCCAGCGGCCGTGCCTCTGTCATCGGCAGGGCATCCATGTCGGCGCGGATGCCAAGGCTCCGACCAGCGCCGAGCCTGCCCCTGAGCGTCCCGACTACACCTGTGCGTCCGACGCCTTCGGTCGTCTCGATGCCCCACGCGCGCAGTTTGTCCGCCACGAAATGGGCCGTCTCGAACTCTTCGAAACCGAGTTCGGGATTGGCATGGAGATGCCGCCGCCATGCCGTCATCTCGGTCTCGAGTTGCTGCACCGACGGAACCAGTTTCATGCCGATGCCTTTGCGCGGAGAGCTTGCGAGCGGCTCTGCAGGATGGCGATGACCCCAAGCAGGATCGCCGAGAAAGCGATCAGCAGCACGGCGACGGCCGCGATGGCAGGGCTGATGGACTCGCGCAACCCGGAGAATATCATGCGGGGCAAGGTTCGCTCCGCGCCCGTCGAGAGGAAGCTTGCGACGACGACTTCGTCGAAAGAAATGATGAAGGCGATGATGGCCCCTGTAACGACGCCCGGCGCTATCAGCGGCAGCACCACCTTGAAGAAGGTGCGCATGGCGCCGGCGCCCAGCGATGCCGCCGCACGAACCAGCGTCCGGTCGAAGGTCGAAAGGCTGGCGACGACGGTGGTCAGCATCACAGGCACGGCCATCGCCGTGTGCACCAGAATGATCGATAGCTTGCTGCCAACGAGTCCCAGCGTGGCGAAGAATGAAAAGGCCGCGACGCCGACGATGACGACCGGCGTCACCAAAGGCGCGGCGATGATCGCGTAGAGGATACGTTTCCCGGCAAAATCACCCCAGGCGAGCCCGATCGCCGCAGGTATGCCGAGCAGCAAAGCCAGAACCGTGGTGGATAGCCCGATGACGACCGAGTTCCACAGCGCGTTCGGCCAGCGCTCGTCGACCCACAGCTCGGCATACCAGCGCAACGACCAGCCCGGCGTTGGAAATGCCAGCGAATTGCTCGAGGTCAGTGACATGGGGACCACGATCAGCAGGGGCAGGATGATGAAAGCCAGCAACGTCGCCGCATAGGCATACATCAGCCATTTCCGGAAGCGGTCGGCGCTCATGCGACATGCGCCTTGCTGCGGAAGAGGACGGATGCCGTCCAGAACAGGAACGCAAACAACACGAGGATCATGAGCAGTTGCAGGGAAAGCGCTGCGCCCATGCCCCAGTTCAGCGTGCTGTTGGTGTAGAAGGCTATGTAGCTGGAGATCATCTGGTCCGTCGGCCCGCCGACAAGCGTCGGGGTGATGTAATAGCCGAGCGCGAAGACAAAAACGATCGCCCCGCCGGACAGGATCCCGGGCAGGATCAACGGCAACTGCACGCGGCGCCACGCCGTGAGCCACGGGGCACCCAACGACAGCGCCGCGCGCATGTAGGTGGTCGGAACCCGCCGCATGACGGCGACGACGGAGAGGACCATCATGGGCAGCAGAACCTGAACCATCGCCAGGTACAGCGAAAAGCGGGTGTAGATGAGGTCGAGGGGTTCGCTGACGATACCCAATCCGAGCAGTGTGGAATTCACGGGACCGTTCTTCTGCAGCACGATGATCCAGATGACGGTGCGCACCAGCAGCGATGTCCAGAGCGGAAACAGGATCAGCGCGAACATCAGCTTCGACCAGGCAGGCGGCGCGCTGACGATCGCCTGCGCCAGCGGCACGGCGAGCACCGCGCAGATGACCGTCACCACGATGCTGATCCAGATCGTACGCAGCAGCGCGTCGACGAAGATGGCGCGGTCGGCCGAAACGGCTTCGATCGAATTGTCCGCGCCGCGCTTCAGGTCGAGGCTCGCAAGCAGATAATAGTCCGTTCGCGCGCTTTGCTGACGCGCTATGACCTGCCAGAGATCGATGTTTTTCCAGCCGGCCTGTTTGGCGAGCACCTCGTCGCGCACGGGGCGCATGCCGAGCTTGCCGTCGGCCGCATCCTTTGCCGTCTTGATGACGAGGAAACGGCTACCGACAACGCGCTGGTTCACGAGTTGCGCCAGGACGCCTTCCTTCCCGGCGCGCCGCGCGTCGGCCAGGTCCTCGACGAGTGCTGCAAAGACGGGTTCGCCAGGCAGGCCGCTCTCTGCTTTCCAGCCGGCCAGAGCGGCAATGGTGCGCGGCAGGTTGTTCGAGAAATCCGAGTTGTCGACGGCCAGAGCGAGGAAGCGCGCCACCGGCCACAGAAACAGAATGACGACGAATAATATAAGCGGAGCCGTCAACAGGGCGAGCATGCCGCCCCGTTGGCGTCGCTTCATAGCCGGTTTTGTCCCGACCAACATGCCCAAGTTACTTCGCGAGCCAGGCCTTGAAGCGTTCTTCCAACGCTTCCTTGTGCTCGGTCCAGAAGTCGTTGTCATAGGCGGCGCCGTACTGGAGGTGCTCCGGCGACGTCGGCAGGTTGGCCTTCCAGTCCGCGGGAATGAGGTCGGCGGCTTCCTTGCGGCCGGTGCCATAGGCATAGAGCTTGGAGAAGCCGGCCTGGTTTTCAGGGATGGAAAACCACTTGAGGAGATCCAGCCCGCCCTGCTGGTGTGGTGCGCCCTTCACCACGGCCCAGTAGTCGGTGCCGTAGAAGAAGCCGGCGTCCCACGCGATGGCGTAGGGCTTCTTCTCGTTGATGGCTTCGTTGGTGATGCGTGCATTGAA
The DNA here is from genome assembly GCF_040318265.1 of Mesorhizobium sp. M1252. Lineage (NCBI taxonomy): Bacteria > Pseudomonadati > Pseudomonadota > Alphaproteobacteria > Hyphomicrobiales > Phyllobacteriaceae > Mesorhizobium > Mesorhizobium sp. M1252. The sequence goes on from NZ_JAMYLX010000005.1 coordinate 35,484, forward strand.
CGCGTCGCTGAGCGTCACTTCGCCGCTGTCGAGGTTCTGGATGCCCTGCGTCGTGGTGGACCACCAGACGACGTTCGGCTTGATCTTGTCGAGCATGGCGAAAGCCCGGTCGACACCTTCCGGCGTGGCCAGCACCTTGTACATGTCCTCGCGTTTCACGCCGTCGGCCATGAGCGCATTTTCCAGCGTGAACTGCGCTTGCTGGTAGAGGCCGCGCTTTCCTGGAAATTTCTCGACGTTCCAGAAGTCCGCCCAGCTCTTTGGCGCGGCGTCGCCCTTATAGACATCCGTGTTGTAGGCAAGAACCGTTGCCCATGTGTCGGACGCGACACCGCATTCGTGCAGGGTTCCTGGGAGATAGTTCGCTGCGTCGCCTGTGATCTCGGGTGTCAGCGGGACGAACAGGCCTTCGGCGCAGCCGACTTCCATGGCGGGCGCTTCCACCGAGACGACGTCGTAAGTAATGTTGCCCGCTTGCACCTGGGCACGCACCTTGGCGACCTCGCCGCCCCACTCTTCCATGACGATCGGGACGCCCGTCTTTTCGGTGTACTTGTCCCAGACTCCATCCTTGTAGGCCTTGTCCCATGTACCACCCCAGCCGACCACCGTGACGGGATCGGCCGCGGACGCGGCAAAAGTCGAGGTCGCGAGGCAGATCGCGGCGGCAGATACGGCTTGCAGATAAGTCCTCATTGCAGTTCCCCTTTCTTATCGTTGTAGATTTGATCAAATTTCAAACGCAAAATGGATTGATTAGCAACAGGAATTTGCGATAGGGTGCAAAAAAGTTAAAAAGATAAGGGGATTTGATCGAATGCTGCAAGGCACTAGAGACGTGCGCGCCAATGTCAGTCTCGCTGCTGTTCTGGACGAGGCGCGACAGTGTTTCGCTGACGCCAACCCGAACAGCCTGGCGCGTCAGAACGAGGCCGCGGCATCCTTGCCGGGCGGCAATACGAGGGCTGTACTTTGGTACCCGCCATTCCCTGTTTCGTTCGTCTCCGGCGAGGGCTGCAGGGTCACCGATCTCGACGGCCATACCTATGTCGACTTGGTCTCGGAATACAGCGCCGGCTTCTACGGCCACTCCGACAAGGCGATTTCGGCGGCCCTTGTGGACGTCATACAGGGCGGCATCATGCTGGGTGCACCCAACCGCTACGAGGCGCGCCTGGCAGCGGCGGTGGTCGAGCGTTTTCCAGCCATCGAGCGCGTGCGCTTCTGCAACTCGGGCACCGAGGCGAACATCATGGCGATTTCCGCCGCTCGCGCCATCACGAAGCGTTCGAAGATACTCGCCTTCCGGGAAGGCTATCACGGCGGCGTACTGACTTTTGCGCATGGCGGCTCACCGCTCAATTTGCCTTTCCCCTTTGTCTTCGCCGACTACAACGATAGTGCAGGCGCCGTGGCGCTCATCAAGGAACAGGGCGACGACCTTGCCGCCGTCATCGTCGAACCGATGATGGGCGGTGGCGGCTGCATCCCGGCGACCTGCGAGTTCCTGCAAGCGCTGCGCACAGCGACGAAGGAGACCGGCGCGCTGCTGATCTTCGACGAGGTCATGACCTCGCGCCTCGACTATCGAGCGCTCCATGGCGCGCATGAAATTTTTCCCGATTTCGTGACGCTCGGAAAGTACATCGGCGGCGGTGCGAGTTTTGGCGCATTCGGTGGACGCGCCGACCTCGTCGACCGCTTCGATCCGGCTTTGCCTGATGCGTTCTCGCATGGCGGGACGTTCAACAACAATATTCTCAGCATGGCTGCTGGTTTCACCGGTCTGACGCAGGTGCTGACGCGAGAGGCGAGCCGCGCCATCAATGCGCGCGGCGATCGCTTGCGTGAAGCGATGAACGTCTCACTTGAACGACATGCCGTCGAGGGCATCGTCACAGGGCGCGGGTCGTTGATGAACCTGCATTTCGTCAGGGGGCCGGTGGACACGCCGGCGCGGCTCGACGATGCCGATCCATCGGTGATTGCGCTTTGGCATATCGAGATGCTGTTGCGAGGGTACTACGTGACGCCGCGCGGCATGCTGGCGTTGTCACTGCCATTTGGCGACGCCGAACTCGACGGCTTCGCCGCCGCATTCGACGATTTCCTGTCGAGCAACCTCAAAATACTGCCCCGCCGGACAAACTGATGCTTGATCGCAAGGATGCCACCGCCGGCTCGGCCGCGCAAAAGACAGCTCATGTTCGTGTCCATACGGGCTTGAAGGAAGCACTGATGAACGGTGACTTCCTGCCCGGCCAAAGACTGGTCGTGCGACAGCTTGCCGAACAGTACCGGACCAGCGCCATGCCGGTGCGCGAGGCCTTGCGGCAACTCGTCAGCGACGAGGCGATGTTCGACCACCCAAACCGGGGCGTCATCGTCCCCGAGGCCACGGTGGCGCGTATTTCGGATCTCGTGCGTGTGCGCTGCAGCGTCGAAGGGACGGCGGCCGAATGGGCTGCGACGACCATCACGCCCGAAGAACTCGATGAATTGGCGAAGCTGAACAGCCTGATGCGCGAGTGCGTCGAGAGCAACGTCATGGCTAACTATCTCGGCCTGAACAGGCGGTTCCATTTCACGATGTACCATGCCGCGCGGTCACCTCTCATCCAGCAGATCATCGAGAAATTGTGGCTGCAGGCAGGACCGTTCTTGAACATCGTCCGCTCGGACGTGACCTACGGCCTGGGCCTGGACCATCACGACGAAATGCTCGCGGCGCTGCGTCGCGCCGATGGCGCGGCTGCGCGCAAGGCCCTGGTGGCCGATCTGCGCGAGGCCGCCGACATCATTCTTCGCGCCGCGGCGGCGGCTGAGGTGCAGCCTGCTCGAAAGCGCCCGACTTCGGTGCGCCGTGATCCGAAGGCGCAGGCGCGGTGATGGGCGGATCTCCGCGTGGGCCGGTTCACGTCGAGTTTCGCGGCGTCAGCAAGCGCTACGGGCATGCGGTCCAGGCGGTGCGCCAGCTCGACCTGGAAATCATGCGCGGCGAATTCCTGACGCTGCTAGGCCCTTCCGGGTCCGGCAAGACGACGGCGTTGATGATGCTGGCAGGATTCGAAGATACGACCGAGGGCGAAATTCTCATTGACGGTCAGCGCATCGACAACGTTCCCGCCAATTGTCGCGGCATCGGCATGGTGTTCCAGAACTACGCGCTTTTCCCGCACATGACGGTCGCCGAAAATCTGGCTTTCCCGCTCGAGGTCCGCAAACTTGGCCGCGAGGAGGTCAGGCGACGTGTCGGGAACGTTCTCGACATGGTCCAGTTGCCCGAATTCGGCAATCGGCGGCCAGCGCAGCTTTCGGGCGGGCAGCAACAACGTGTGGCGGTTGCCCGCGCCCTAATTTTCGAACCAAATCTTGTCTTGATGGACGAACCGCTTGGCGCCCTCGACAAGCAGCTGCGCGAGCAGATGCAGTTCGAGATCAAGGATATTCACGCCCGGCTGGGCGTGACCTTCGTCTACGTCACGCACGACCAGACCGAAGCGCTAACCATGTCGGACCGGATCGCGGTGTTCAGCGCCGGCCGCATCGAGCAACTGTCGACGCCGCGCGAACTGTACGAGCGTCCCGCGGCGAGCTTTGTCGCAAGCTTCATCGGTGAGAACAACCGCATGTTCGGCGCCGTGCTGGCCGGGAGCGAGGATGGCGGCGTATCCGTCCGTCTCGACGACGGCGACGTTGTGTTGAACGCCATGTCCTGCGGCGCTGCGCTTGCCGCGGGCACCAAGATAACGCTGTCGATAAGGCCCGAGCGCCTGTCCGTTCTGCAGGACGGCGTCACGGCACTCAACGAGATCCCGTCGACGGTCGTTCAGTCAATCTATGTCGGCGATCATGTCCGGCTCATCGCCGCGACCGCGAGCGGCCAGAAACTCATCGTCAAGCTAGCCACTTCATCGTCTCAACCGAAGCTCGATCCGGGTACGGCGATCCGGCTGGGTTGTGGCCGCGAGGATTGCCTCGCGCTCGATCGATAACAACAAAAGGCAGACAAGGGAGGCTCCAGCTATGAAGAAATCGCCGAAAGTCGTCATCACCTGTGCGGTCACCGGATCGATCCACACGCCGACCATGAGTCCCTATTTGCCGATAACGCCGAGCGAGATCGTCGATGCCGCTGTCGGCGCAGCCGAAGCTGGCGCCTCGGTAATCCATCTACATGCCCGCGACCCCGAGACGGGCAAACCCACCCCCGATCCCAGGCTTTTCATGGACTTCCTGCCCCGCATCAAGCAGCAAACCAACGCAGTGATGAACATCTCCACCGGCGGCGGCCTCAAGATGACGCTCGACGAACGTCTCGAAGCCGCCCATGCCGCCAAGCCCGAACTCTGCTCGCTCAACATGGGATCGATGAATTTCGCCCTGCACCACATCGCGCCGAAATACACCGACTGGAAGTACGACTGGGAGAAGGGCTACCTGGAAGACACGAAGAAGGGCATCGTCTCCAACACGTTCGAGCAGATCGAGCGCATCATCCTCGAGGTTGGCCAGGCCTACGGCACCAAGTTCGAGTTCGAGTGCTATGACGTCAGTCACCTCTACACGCTGGCGCACTTTCTCGACCGCAAGCTGCTGAAGCCGCCGCTTTTCGTCCAGACGATCTTCGGGCTTCTGGGCGGAATCGGCGCCGACGCCGAAGACATGATGCACATGCGCAGGACGGCGGACAGGCTGTTCGGAGACGACTATCTCTGGTCGATCCTTGCCGCCGGCAAGCACCAGATGAACCTCTGCACGATGGGTGCGATCATGGGTGGCAATGTGCGTGTCGGGCTGGAAGACAGTCTCTATATCGGCAAGGGCGCGCTTGCCAAGAGCAATGCCGAGCAGGTCGCCAAGATCAAGCGCATCCTTGGCGAACTGTCGCTTGAAATCGCAACCCCCGACGAAGCCCGCCAGTTGCTGGATCTCAAGGGCGGAAACGAGGTCGGGTTTTGACGCCCCCGATTGAAACTTATGTCGGCGTCGTCCATCCTTGGATGTGTGACGCGATGGGCCATCTCAACGTCCGTCACTACGTCGCTATGTTCGACGACGCCAGTTTCCAGCTGCTCGGCAGGATCGCCGATCCCCGTTTGACGCCGACGCTCGGCTGGGCGGATGTGAGGATGGAGATCGACTACGTGCACGAAACCGAGGTGGGAACTCTGGTCACCGTTCGCACCGTTATAGAAAAGCTTGGGAAGTCGTCGCTGACCTATCTGCATGAAATGCGCGGCACGCTGGACGATGTGCTGCATGCACGCATGCGCACCGTAACGGTGCGCTTCGATCTTCAAGCGCGGAGCAAGATCGAGATCGAAGGCAAGGCCCGACAAGCGAGCGCAAATCTCCCGAGGGGTGAAGCCGATGCGCATGGGTGACGGCGAGAATGTCTTGAGCGAGATGCGGTAGGTCGCGGAAGGCTTCTACTCGCCATAGGAAGGGCAAAATATAGCCGCAATTGCACAGACACCGCATTGGGCGGCCGACACAATCGGGCCGTTGCGTACGATAGCGGGGTTGAATTGGTAGCGGGACATTCGCAAGGGCGCTCTTTTGCTATCGTCAGCCAGCGTGACGGCAATTCGGTATCGAGTGTCACGACGTTGAAAAACAAGACTCGTCGCAATGATGGACGGGGCAGATACGTCTATCAGATGGTTGTCGGAAGGCGTGTGCAAAAATCGCACACGAAAGTTCTGCTTCTCTACTTTTTTCGTTCCCACGACGGAGCTGCCGATAGCCCTTTCGGACGTTCTTCTGCCGACGATTTGGCCGCTCCCTATCGTCCCCAGGATACCCTATGCCGGTACTTTCGAGAAATCGCAGGGTTCCCACAACCCAATCCATATCGCGTCGCCAAGCAGTCGGCCTCGAAACAATATTGATACGCCGGGCACGATCCAGGTCAACACGCAGCCCTTGTCTGGCCGAAACACCGCAGGCCGCCGTGCGTCTGTAGGGGGCGGAAACGGTCAAATGGGCATGCCCTCCCGCCGCAGAGACGCTGCCGCCTGAGGGGGAAAGCAGCCGGGCCAGGCTGGAAAGAGTTCCGCTCCAGCCCAGCCATACCCAGCATTATCCGCATCGCACCGGTGCGCAAGCGGCTGCCGATGGTTATTCCGAAGCCTGACCCCAAGCCCTGCCGAAACAGCACATCGCGAGGCCAGGGGGCAGGGGCAAACCCGACCGAAAAGCCCACCACTTTGCGCTAGAATCCATTAGCGCACGGAACCGATCCTTGGCACCCTTGTTATCGAACGGAAGGGACATTGCTTTGTCATTTGGAGATGAACGATGAAACGGCTTCTTTTTGCTACTACCATGATGGCTCTTTCCACCGGGCTTGCTTTAGCCGGGACGACAGGGACAACAGGGACGACGTCGAGTGGTTCCTCCACTACAACCACAACGATGCCGACGACAGATAGCAACACGGATTCGACCACAACGAAGTCGACAAACTCGAACTCTGCGAAGGACTGTGCGCCTGGCCAGCAGAGTGGCAGTGCGAAGCAGGCGGCTCCTGGTCAGCAGGATGACACAAGCGCCAAGTCCGCCGCCCCTGGGCAGATGAAAACGACTGCCGAAGGTTGCTAATTGTGCCGACCGGCCGGCAGCGATTGGTGTGGATGCCTCCCGCTGCCGACCGACGGCAACGATCGGGTCAGCGCCGCCTTTCGAAAGCTGCGGTTTTTTACTTATGAACCTCTCACGGCGTCTATCCTGCGATCCGCAGTTGGATTTCTTCAAAGATCCTAACCCAGCTGCGAACGCCCTTTCGTAGACGTCGCGTATCGTAGTGTTCGTCTGGCGCATGGATGAAGTCACCGGGCAAGATGAAGCCGATGACGACGCACTCAACGCCAAGAACCTCGCTTAGTTGGTGGACTAAGGGTATCGCACCACCTATCCCTCTCAGAATGGCAGGTGTTTCCCACTCGCGTTCCAGTCCGTGCGCAGCGGCAGCTACGAAAGGGCTGTCGTGCGAAAGGACTACCGCCGGACTGCCGTCATCACCCTCAAATTCCACAGTGCAACCCTTCGGAAGCTTCGATTCAACGTAGGCCCTGAACCCGGCACGGATCTTCCCCGGTTCCTGTGCATCGACGAGCCGGAAGCTGAGACGTGCTGTTGCACTTCCAGGCAAGACTGACCGTCCGCCCGGTCCTTGATTGCCTCCCGTGATGCCGTTCATGTCGACGGTGGGGCGTGCCCACATTGCTTCCAGCGTGGTATATCCTTCTTCCGTTATGCCGCCGCTCAGGTTGACCTCTTCAAACCGGCCTGCGTCTTGTTCGAGCCCCCGCCATCGCCGACGCAGATTATCCGGAATCTCGCGAACTCCGTCGTAAAACCCCTCAATGCGCACTCGCCCAGCTTTGTCATGAATGTCTGTCAGAATGTTGCTCAGTATGCGGATGGGGTTCGCGGCCACGGCACCGTAGTGGCCTGAATGAAGATCGGGATTGGGCGCCAAGATGGTCACTCGCTCGTGGACCAGCCCCTTGAGTCGTGTCGTGATGGCTGGCTGGGTGGGCGACCACATCTCTGCATCGCAGATGAACGCGACGTCGCATTGAAGATCATGCCGATGCGCTTCGATGAAGGCAGGCAAACTTGCCGAACCCGACTCCTCTTCCCCTTCCAGCATCACGATGATGTCGGCTGGAAAACTGCACTCGATACTTTTCCATGCACGGAGAGCCTCGATGAACGTCCAGAGCTGGCTTTTGCTGTCCGATGCACCTCGGCCGTAAAAGCGATGAGCGCCATCTTCTTCCTCGATCACGCGCGGCTCAAACGGCGAATGCGTCCATTGTTTCAAGTCGCCGACCGGCTGCACATCGTAGTGTCCGTAAAACAGCAAACGTGGGCGCTCGATCATGGAGCCTGCGGGAGAACTGGCGAGGACAACCGGGTGACCGTTGGTCTGGATGATCTCCGCGGAAAGCCCGATCGCTGACAACTCCGACTTGAGCCAGTGAGCCGCGCGACGAATTTCTGGTTCGCCCGAAATCTCGTTCGAAACCGACGGGATAGAGATTAACTCCAGAAGTTTGCGGACTGAAACCTCAAAATTGTCGTCAATGTCACGGAGCACATTTTCCACATCCGGCATGTTGATCACCTTAAGTGCGCAAAAATTTTTATCGCGGACGCCGTCAGACGCAGCGGACGACCTTGAGAGATCCTTCGCTCGCGCTTTTCGTTCCCGTTGATCCCATGCTTGTTGTCAGGAGGCGCTCGATATCGCCCCAGAGCTCGCCTTCGTCCTCCAGGCCGATACTCAGGCGCAATGTTGCGTCGGGCCCCTGGCCATGACGTCGCGCTTCGGAAGCCGTCGATGGACAGGCGCTGGATGCACTCCAACACCAAGAGATGCAAAGTCCTCGGTTGGCCCTTGGGGTGTAACAACGAATTGGATGAGAGCGCCTTTCCAAACCACTGTGAACGCTGTACGGATTTCGATCGAAAAGGACGCGAATTTTCCGCACATCTATTCGCGTGAGTTATTGAATTGAAGTGGCGGCATCGATGAATTTTCGGCAGGTTGAGGTCTTCCGGGTAGTGATGACCAACGGTACCACGGCCCGCGCGGCTGACGTTTTGCATGTGTCCCAGCCAGCGGTCAGCAAGATGATCCAAGAGCTGGAACGCTCGCTTGGTTTCGATCTCTTCCAGCGGATCAAGGGTAGACTCCACCCTACTCCCGAGGGACAGCTTTTCTTCCGCGAGGTCGAACAGGCTTTTGTTGGCCTCAGCCATCTCAGGGGGGCGGCCGCCCGCATTCGAGACTACGGCTCCGGCGAACTCAGGATCGCTTGTCTTTCGGCGCTCTCGACCAATGTTCTTCCGCGCGCCCTTCGCGCCTTTATGGATCGAAATCCGAACATCGCCGTCACCTTCCAGACGCGCATGTCCTCTAATGTGCGCGACCTCGTCGCTTCCGGCCAGTTCGACCTCGGGATTGTCGCTGACGAGATCGATCGCACGGGTGTTGAGGTGAGCGAGTTTGCGCAGTTTCCAGTAGCCGTGGCGGTGCCCAAGGGACATCCACTCGAGTCCTTGGACATCATCCGCCCAATCGATCTTGCCGGCTGTCCATTTATCGCTCTCGCCCCGGAAGACACGACCCGACGCGACGCCGAGCACGTTCTCAAGGAAGCCGGCGTCGCGGTGCGAACTGTGATGGAAACGCCCTATTCGACAACGATCTGTGCGATGGTGGCTGCTGGTGTCGGCGTCGGCCTTGTCGATCCTTTGACCGCACAGCCGTATGAGGGCCGCGGGCTGACCTTGCGGCCGTTCGAGCCCGCACTTTACTTTCGAACCCTCTTGATCAGGCCGCCCAATCGTCTCCCCTCTCGTATTATTGCGGAGTTCCTCGAGGATTTGCGAGCCGCGATCTGAAATGGTCGAACACACTCGTGCGTCAGGTTGCTTCCGGATGAGTGGATCTGCATCGGCTCTTGCCTGCTCCGATGACCAGTCCTTTACGTGAAGAGTTCCCTCCATCACACTTCCACGGCTCACATCCCGCTCCACGAAACCCTGCAACCCACCTTTCACCAACACGCTTCCCGGCTGAGATGCATCCAACTAGTTGATGAAGAGAAGCGGCGTGCCGTTGCGAGTATCGGCTGCTCAAGCTTGAAAGTATTCCCACCACTCGTCCATCGACTGCATCATGGGAAGGACGCACAGGTTCGTCCAATGGTAAGATTTAGGCCTCCTATTCCGTCAGGTTATTGGGTGGCCGGCGGCTGAGAAAGCGTCGCCTCACCGGGATGCGCGATCACGACCTCCTACACGGGCTCGGCGCTCGACAATGGAAGGCACACCAACGGTGCCCCATCGTAGCTCACAATTGGCTCGGGCCGCACGCAAGGTCTTCTGGATGACCTCGAATTGCGTCTCTCAAGCTGTTGCGAACAGGTCTCGAAATGATGCCTTCTGCTAAGTGCAGCACTCGCATGCATCGCATGCTCTTGTTGCGACGGCAAAGCGCCGAATGGCGGACTTGAAGCCGACCCGCGCTCCAGAGAACTCCGTAGGCCCATAACCTAAGAGAATAGCAGCGCCATTTGTTGCTATTGGACGGGATACATCCCCGCATGTCAACAATGGCGTCATTAACGGAGACGGGATCGAATGCATGATGACACAAGATCGGTGGCGAGGTTCGCGGTGAGCCTGGAAGGCTATGACAGCCTGACCGTTCCGATACATCGCGCCTCGACAATCCGGTATCCGGATGCCGCGTCCTTCGCCGCCCGGTTCGAGCGCAGTGCTGATGGATATGTTTACGGGCTCTATGGAACGCCCACTCATCGGTACTTGGAGAAGAAGATCACCGAACTGGAAGAGGGCGCCCGCACACTGCTGGTGCCTTCCGGTCAAGCTGCTGTCGCTTGTTCCATGCTGGCCCTTGTTGCCGCACACGAGAAAGTACTCATACCCGACACCGTGTATGGCCCCGTGCGCGATTTTGCCACCCATGAGTTGGCGTCGCTTGGCATTGAGGCCGTCTTCTACGATCCCGTCGACTTGCGCGCACTGGATTCCCTGATTGATGCGCGCACGCGCCTCGTCTGGACAGAGTCTCCAGGGTCAATAACGCTGGAGATGCAAGACATTCCGGCGATTGTCCTGATAGCTCACGCCAAAGGCGCACTCGTCGGGTGCGATAACACATGGGCTTCTCCCCTCAATTTCAGGCCGATCCGCCATGGCGTGGATATTGTTGCGGAAGCTCTCAGCAAACATTTCTCCGGTCACTCCGACCTGGTCTTGGGCTCGATCACCACAAGGGACGACGCCTTGGGCCTGAAAATCAAAGCCTCTCTTGGAAGACTGGGCATCGGCACGTCGCCTGACGACTGTGTGCTTCTGGCTCGCGGACTGGAGACCTTGGCAATACGCCTCGCAAGATCCGACACATCCGGCCTTCGCATCGCGGCTTGGCTAGCCGAACATCCATGCGTGGAAACGGTGATCCACCCTGCGCTGCCTGGCAGCCCTGGCCACGAAATCTGGAAGCGAGATTTCAGCGGCTCCTGCGGTGTCTTCACGTTCATACTGAAGGAACAGTATGCGGGCCAAGCATTCGCTGCATTGGACGCCTTACAGATAATTTCCATTGGCGCTTCTTGGGGAGGAACCAAGAGCCTGATCGCGCCATCAACCGTGAAGGCACTGCGAACGGTTCGGCCTTGGACGGGTCCGGACTATCTCTTTCGCTTGAATGTCGGGCTTGAACACCCTGACGATCTTGAGGAAGATTTGCAGCGCTTCTTCGCGGTGTTGATCGACGGCGAGAGAAATGAACCGCGCAGCGCCGTCCACGGCTAGTTGTTTCCGGTCGTCGACGTGACTCATGGAGAGAGGGGAGAAAGCTGGTGCGCCCGGACTTTCTCCGCAGGCATGACAACGCGATCGAGGCGAGACCGGAGCCAGCAGGCCGCTCCCCATTTGCGATCCATTCTGGAAGCGCACAGTTCCTGTCGGTCACGCCGCCTTCAAATCGGTGCCGAAATGACACGCGAACTGACGTCCGCGGCCACCACTCTTCATCTCAGGAGGGGTCTGCGAACAAATGCTCTGCGCAATCGGACATCGCGAGTGGAACCGGCAACCGGAGGGAGGATTGATCGGGCTGGGGATTTCGCCCGCCAGCGTGACAAGTCCCCGTTCAGCGGCAACACGAGGATCCGATTGCAGAACCGAAGCTAACAGAGCCCGGGTGTAAGGGTGCTGAGGTGTCCGATAGACCTCCTCGCTCGTACCCTCCTCGACGATTTTCCCGAGATACATCACATAGAGCCGCGTCACGGCCTGTCGAACCAGCGCTAGGTCGTGAGCAATGAAAAGCATCGCCACCCCCAGATCACGCTGCAGCTCCAAGAAAAGATTCATGACTTGAGCCCGGATTGACAGGTCAAGAGCGGACACAGGCTCATCGCATATCAACACCTTCGGTTCGACCGCCAAGGCCCTGGCGATTGCGACCCGCTGCCTTTGTCCACCCGACAGTTCGCGAGGAAACCGGCTATTCATTTGGGAGGGTAACCCAACCTGATCGAGCAACTTGCCGACCTTGGTGTCGATTTGCTTGGCCGAAACCTTGCCGGCAATGACAAGTGCCTCGGCCAGGGTCTCACCGACGGTCTGACGTTCGGAGAGGCTGGCATAGGGATCTTGAAAGATGTACTGGATTGTACGTCGCCGATCTCGTAGCGCGCGCCCCCGGAGGGTTGAAAGATCGGTGCCGTCCAGCACTACGCTGCCATGCTGATGATTCTCGAGACCAACTATGGTTCGTCCGAGAGAGGATTTGCCGCACCCGGATTCGCCGACAAGTCCAACGATCTCGCCGGCATTTAGGTGAACTGAAACGTTATCGACAGCGGTGATCCATTTGTCCCGTTCCCCGCTTTTATAGCGGGTGGTCAGGTCCTTTACCTCGAGGATGCTTTTCACTGTCCCTACCTCAGTTGCTCGTATTTTACAGTGCACGCCATCGAAACAGATGATTGCGGAATGGAGTGCAGTTGGGGCCGGCCGTTGAGACAAACCGGCTGGGTAAATGCGCACCGCTCGGCGAATGCGCATGCCTCCAGAGGCGCTCCCATGCTCGGCGGAAGCCCGGCAATTCCCCTGAAGGGTGACCCGGAAGGATCTTCCTCTCTTGGAATCGCGTCGACCAAACCACAGGTATAAGGATGGGAGGGTGACACTAGTACGTCCGCTACGGGGCCGTACTCCACAATACGTCCCGCATACATCACGGCGACCTGATGCGCGATGGCGGCAACGACGCCCATATCGTGCGTGATCAGCACGATACCCATGTTCAATCTTTTCTGAAGGCTTTGCAGGAGCTTGAGTATTTGCGCCTGGATCGTCACGTCCAGCGCCGTTGTCGGCTCGTCCGCGATTAGCAGAGGCGGCTCGCTCGCAACCGCAATCGCAATCATGACGCGCTGTCGTAGACCCCCCGACAGTTCATGAGGATATTGTCTCATGCGCTGGACTGGGTCCGACATTCCTACCAGGGAGAGCAATTCCTCAGCGCGCTTCTCAGCTTGCCGGGTGGTCAAGCCTAGCTGCTTTTGCGCCACCTCCGCGATCTGTCGGCCCACCCGCCTGACCGGATTCAGGGCGCTCATCGGATCTTGGAAAATCACTCCAACCGATTTCCCACGAACATGGCGCAGGCTGGAAGGCGGCAAGGCTGCAATATTAGTACCGGCGATGTTGAATGAACCGCTGATCTGGACCGCCAGCCCAACTGGCATAAGGTCGAGTGGCGCGAAGTTCATCACAGTCTTGCCGGAGCCGCTCTCGCCGACAATGGCTAGCGTCTCTCCCCTGCGCACGCTGTAGCTGACCCGGTCAACAGGCCTAAGTGCACCATTCTTGGTGAAGAGATCGACACTGAGGTCTCTTACCTCCAGAACTTTATCTGTGCTCATGTCGCAATCCGCTTTTTCGGATCTTCGATTGGTGCTCGTTCCCATGAGGCAGCGACAAGCCGGCCGCGCCGCAAAACCGAACGTCGCAAGTCGCGCGGCACACGGTTCAGTGCAATCGCTTCGCCAAGCAAGTTGAAGCTGACGACGACTCCTGTGATCGCAAAGCCGGGAAGCAATACCATCCACGGATTGAGATCGAGGTACGGCAACGCATCAACGAGCATCTGCCCCCACTCCGGAGTGGGCGGTTGTATGCCCAGTCCGAGAAACGAAAGAGTCGCAATTGATAGTGCAATCCCTCCTGCATCCGCTGAAACATAGACCAGCACCATTCCTAGCGTTGATGGAAGCAGATGACGGAAATAGATTCGCAGCGGGCTGGCCCCAAGAACCCGGAGTGCTTCGATATGCGGCCGGTTCAATATCCCGATCGCCACGCCGCGGGCGACGCGAGTGGAACCTGCCCAGAACGCCAGGATCAGCGCCAGCACCATGTTCCAGTAGCCCGTTCCGAGCATGCCGATGATTGCGAGAGCTATGATGAGCGACGGAAGCGCCATGAAGAGTTCCACGAAGCGCATCAGGATCTCTTCGGTCCGCCCTTTGACGAAGCCGGCGAAAGTACCCAGCGTGACTCCGATAAGGAGCTTGAAAGTCACGACAATGGTCATTGCGACGACTGTTGTTCGAGCCGATACAATCAAGCGCGAGAAGACATCGCGGCCGATATGGTCCGTCCCGAGCCAATGATCGGCTGAGGGACCGGCGAAGCGAGCAGTAAGATCCTGTAGGTTGGGGTCGTGGGGGACCAGCCACGGACCGAATGCTCCTAGAAAGAGAAACAGACCTACCCCAATCAGCGCGGACTTTGGAAAGTTGCTGAACGCCTCTCCAACGGAATGCCAAAAGCGCTTCATGCCACCTGCCTCCGCAGCTTAGGGTCCGCCGCAATCATCAGCAAGTCGGCTATCAGGTTCACCAGCGAGACATACAGTACAAACGCCAGGAGACAGGCCTGCATGACCATGAAATCTCTGGTGCGAACGCCTGATACAAAGAGCTCGCCTATGCCGTGAAGGGCGAAAAGCGGTTCGACGATGATCGCTCCGATAGTCATCGAGCCGATCATGTTGCCCAGCGCGCTGACATATGCGGGAACTGCATTGGGTAAGGCATCGCGGAGCATGATATGCAGGACCGAGAACCCCTTCGCGCGCGCCGTCAGGGCATAAGGCCGTGTCATCGCTTCGGAAATGCCGATCCGGAGCACACGAGAAAGCACAGCAGCGGAAGGCGCCGCCATCGCGATTGATGGGAGTACCCAACTCAAAATGGAGCTGTCGCCAAACGAAGGCAACCATCGCAAATTGACGGCGAAAATCAGGATCAGAACTGCGCCTCCGAAAAACACTGGTGTCGACGCGCCTAGCAGAGCCATGAGCCGCACTATGTGGTCGGGGAAACGTCCTGGCCAAGCCGCACCGATCAGTCCCATCGCTGCCGACAAGACTATCGTCACGATGCTC
The DNA here is from genome assembly GCF_040318265.1 of Mesorhizobium sp. M1252. Classification (NCBI taxonomy): domain Bacteria; kingdom Pseudomonadati; phylum Pseudomonadota; class Alphaproteobacteria; order Hyphomicrobiales; family Phyllobacteriaceae; genus Mesorhizobium; species Mesorhizobium sp. M1252. The sequence continues at coordinate 50,494 of NZ_JAMYLX010000005.1, forward strand.
CCCCCGAGAATGAGTTTCATCGTGGTCGGAACCCTGTCTCTGATGGCGTTGCCGACATCTTCGCCTGTTATATAGGCAATGCCGAAGTCACCTTGAGCGACGCCTTGCAACCAGTGCCAATAGCGAACAGGAACAGGATCGTTCAGCCCGAGCTCCTGCGCGACCTGGTCTACCATAGCCTTGGATGCGCCCGGAAAGCGCAGCTCGGCGATGAGCTGCGCGACATTTCCCGGGGCAGCCACGACGAGCCCGAAACACAATACTGACGCCATCAGCAGCAGCAGTGCTGAGTTTCGCAATCGGCGCCTCAGATAAATAAACATGAACAAGCCACCTCCCCGAAACTAAGACTTCAACACCATACCTCGATAGGGGAATTCTGTATCGGTGGGAGGGACGTTGAAGCCTTCGACCCGACTCGAAGCTGCCCAATATGTCGGCGGGTAGAGGACTGGTGAATATAGGACATCTTCACGAAGCTTGTCGTAGAAGACCTGCAATGCGGCCAACTGAGCTTCAACTCCCACCGCTTCAGTGGCAGCTGCGATGAGTGGATCCAGACTTGGATCGAGCGCGACCTTGCCGTCGGACCCGCTTTCTATCGTGGATAGGAACAGAAGTGTCACCGAGCCGAATGGATCATAGGGAGCGCCATAGGTCTGAAAGATTGCGATGTCATATTCGCGCTTAGGAATCTCGGAATGGCGGGAGGCATGGTCGACGGAATGCACCGTGACGTTTATGCCTATTTCACCAAGCTGCTGCTGAAGAATTTCGCCAAACACCTTGGAGCCGGCGATAAAATCGTCTGAAACTAGAAGCTCCAGGGACAAGTTCTTGCCACTCTTCGAGCGGTACGGCGCGCCCGTCCAACCGGCGTTCTCGAGCAGTTGCTTCGCTTGCTCGACGTCGCGAACGGGTGCGTCATGCCTCGTGCCAGACAAGGGCACGGTGGGCCCGAGAAGATCACCAGCCGGAGCGGCGTCGCCATTGAAGAGCACAGCCGATACGGCAGTCCGGTCGTAGCCAACATCAATCGCCTGTCGTACGGCCTTCTCCGCAAGGGCGGGGTTCCTTTGAGTATTGAAGGAAAGCACCATCGTCATCGAGCCCTGCGCGGTGATGACGTTGATTCCCGCCCGCCGCAAGGTGTCCGCCTCCTGCGATGTCAGCGCAGCGGCTCCGCCGACAATGTCCAGTTCATCAGAACGCATGGCATCAACACGGGAACGAGAATCCGGCATAACGGTAATCTCGATCCCGGAAAAAGATGGCTTATCTCCCCAATATTTATCATTGCGGATGAAAGAACTGCCGGAGGTCGAATTTGCTTGAACAATCCACGGCCCAGTTCCAACCGGTGCCTTGAGGGTTCCGTCCTCGTTGACGGAAATGGGAGACAGGAAACGTACGGGCCGAACATAGCTGAGTTCATACATGAGCCCCGATACGGGCTGCGTAAACTTGATCTCGATCGTGTGCTCGTCGATCTTCTGGACACCCGAGAAAAACTTGGAGGCGTTGATCCAGGAATTGTCCGCAACACCCATCCAGAGTTTCAGGTTCCAGATAGCCGAATCCGCGTCGAAGGGATGCCCGTCGGTAAAGCTTACATTCTTCCGCAAATTCAGCGTCAATCGAGTGTCGTTGTCGGAAAGGCTCCAGGATTCTGCGAGGCAGGGTACCGGAGCACCCCTTTCCCCATATCTGATCAATGGCTCGTAAATGAGATCTTGCAGTTGGAACTGGGCGACATAGTCACGCGCGTCCAGATTGGTGGACGCTTTGGCCACCGCGACACGCAAGGTTCCCGTGTGGTTGTCGGCCATGGCAGACCTGATCAGGCCGTCCAACCCCAACAGGAGTGGTGCAGTGGCGAAAGACGTTAGAATGTTGCGACGCGTAAGTGTCATTGAGCTTTCTCCATCGCCCTTTTCCCCATTTTACCTCGCGAGCCGGACGGGCTGCCTCCGCGCGGTTCCGATCTTTCCTCTTGCCGGATTATTTTGGTGAGTCGCCGAAGTGGTGTTGCCGCGATCGTTTCCGCAAACGCCGTCCGAACCAAGGGCAGAACCTCTTTCCAATTCGGCACGGCCGGTATCCACTCCAGCTGTCACATGTAATTTTAAGGAAGGTGACATGGCGCAGATCATGCCGTCTAATATTTTTATCAGCACGAGCTATTCTCGAGGGTTATAGGATGGGATCATCGACGTTCATAAAGTCGGGGCAATGAGATTGCGTTGACCCTGGCAGAATCTCCCATACCGCAGGGATGATTGGCCTCCCTCCGCCCGCTCTCCGAGGTAACGGGCAGGCGAAATGGCGAGGCATCGCCCCAAGCGCCCGTGAGGTTTTCTCCGATTTTGTGTGATCGCCGATCAGGATCGCAAGGCTTGCGGGCGCATCCTTGAGGCAGCGCGGCCACAACGCACCCTCATGTTCGCCTGCAAAAAGGGCCAAAGATACGAACGGCTGGCAATGATCTCATTATCTATGAACTGCTTGCATGAGATTATTCCCCAAAGTTATTAGTAGAGACACTCGCCTGGCCATAGCGTCAAGTATCTGGTTTTTGATAACAAGGGTGGTTCTGGATGGGCAATCGAAGTGCCACTGATCCAGGGAAACACGAGGAATTCACTCCCCGCGAAATCGAGGTGTTCGCCTCGGTTATGCTGCACGGAACAACGACGAAGGCAGCGGACGCTCTGGACATCACGCAACCGGCCGTTAGCAAGATGCTGCAGCACCTTGCGGAGAAGGCCGGCTTCCAGCTTTTCAGGAAGACCCGGCAACGTCTCATTCCGACGCCGGAGGCGCATATGCTGCACGCTGAAGTGCAACGGGTTTTTGAGTCGGCACGAGGTATTTCGCGTGCGGCTAGAGATATCCGTGAACTACGCAGCGGCCGGCTGAACGTATGTGCATTACCAGCTTTTGGACTCACGTTACTTCCGTCGCTGATCACCAGCTTTTCCCAACTTCATCCATCAGTCTCGATCTCGCTGGAGATCCGGAGCTCGATAACCGTTATCCAGCGGGCGAGCCGTAACCAGTTGGACATCGGAATCGGCGTTACCTCATCGGAAGAAAACCCATCAATCGTTCGCCGCGCCTTGACGGCAACTCCGCCGGTTTGCGTGATGCCTGCCGGCCACAAGCTCTCACAATTGCAGGTCATTCAGGCGGACGATCTCGACGGCATCAACTTCATTTCGATGGGATCATCAGATCCAATGCGGCGGCAACTCGACGCCTTGTGCGTGGAGCGTGGGGTGAACCGTTCACTCAAAGTGGAGTCGAGCCTTTCAAGTACCTGCATCAGTCTTGTGGCGTGCGGCATGGGCGTAACCGTCGTTGATCGCTTGTCCGCCTGGACGGCGCGCGACCTACCGATCGAGATCAGGGATTTCCGGCCTCATCTCGATCTCAATCTCAGTGTCTATCGACCATGGGGCGTGATCGCATCCACGGCAGCCGATGCGTTCACCGAACATCTCATCCAGGGCACGCGCAGCTATATGAACGGGGTAGAGGAAGGCATCCTGAACCTCGTGCGCTGAGTTCATAACTTTTCGCCCGATGCGTGCGGCCCCAACTCAATTGACCGATTTTGATCCCGAAGCGACTGTCGCCGCATCTGGCGGCAGCAAAAAGCTAGTTCAGCAAGCTCTGGCCGCCGATGCAACAGCAATGGAAACCAAATTGATGTCAGACATCCAAAGGCTAGAAACAAACGAAAAATTGAGCCGTGTGGTTATCCATCAGGGGGTGGCATATCTCTCGGGCCTGACAGCCGATGACAGAAGTGCCGATGCTTTCGGGCAGACTCTACAGGTGCTGCGGAAGGCTGACGCGCTTCTTGGCAAGGCTCAGTCGGACAAATCGAAAATTCTGTCAGCGCAAATTTGGATGCGCGACATCAACGAGTTTGATGAGATGAACAGGGCATGGATCACATGGCTCGAAGGCACGGTTCCTCCCGCACGCGCTACCGTGGGCGCGACCTTCGCGCTCCCGGACATCCATGTGGAAATCCAATTCACTGCCGCCGTCTGACCGTGTCAGCGAAGGGGAGGGGTCTTGCGGCCCCGCAATTCATGCAATAGCTGCGAAGAGGCGCTTCACATCCTCTTCGTCGTTATAGACGTGAGGAGAGATCCGTAGTTTCTTTCCACGCACGGTCGCAAAAATTCCCTGGCTCTTGAGGTGTTCGGAAAGTCCCTCTATCGGCCTGTCGCCAAGATCGACGATTGCAATATGCGGGGCTCGAAAGCGGTTGTCAGACACCGTTAGATCGAGCTTCGCAGCTTCGTCCCAGATCAATTGGTTGAGGTAATCAAGCCGGGAAAACACGGTTGGGACGCTCCACTCACTCAAGAGGCGAAGAGAAGCGGTCGCAACTGGCAGTACCGCGAAATCGGAGCGTTCGCCCATGTCAAATCGCCGGGCGCCTGGTAGAAACTCAGCCACATCTACCGCATAGAAGTCCGATTTATCGCCGCCTACACGGTTCCACGAATGGTGTTCGAGAGGCTTGCCTGTCGAATGCCATCGGCGGTCCGCGTAAAGAAACGCGAGCCGATATGGCCCGAGAAGGAATTTGTAGGTCGCGAAAACGAGAAAATCCGGACGCACCGTCTTGACATCGAAAGGCAGCGCTCCCACCCACTGGGTTCCATCGACGACGACACAGGCGCCAACCTCCCGTGCGGCGGATGCGATTGCCTCCAGGTCAACCGACATTCCCTCGAACCAGTGCACCATCGTACCTGCGACGACAGCGACCGGCACGCTGGACGACCCGATCGTCGAGATGATCGCAGACGTCCAGTCATTGTCGGCGGGCCGTTTCGCGATTGTGATCGACGCACCTTTTTTCTCCGCAAGTTCGTACCAGACATACCGATGCGACGGATGTTCGTTCTCCATGAGGATGATCGTCGAGCCGGGCTCCACAGGCACGTTGGCCGCGGCAACTGCTGTACCGTAGCTTGTGGCAGCAACGATTGCGATATCGTCCGCATCCGCGTTGATCATCGAAGCGGCCAGTGTCCGTGCATCCTCGACCTCGTCGTAGTACGACCCGATGGACATCTTCCAGGGCGACGCTTTCACCGCCGTCCCGGCTATGCCAGCCTGCAGCGATATTTTCGGGATTGGAGACATGTATGCGGCGTCGAGATAGGAGATCGACCTTGGGAGATCGAAAAGATCACGTTGGCAGTCCAGCATACGATCACACCTCGAAATCAATGGGCGTGCCAAGCGACTTTTCGCGGGCAACGCAGTAAACGAAATTCGCAAGTTCGATATCCTGCGCCGGGACGCCGAGAGAACGGTATAGAGTGATCTCCGCATCGGTAGTGCGGCCGGGGATGGCGCCTTCCAACATCGCGCCGACTTCTCCGCGGATGTCGTCTCGGCTAGCAACCCCGAGCTTGAAAGCTTCGACCATCTCTCCGGCCGCGATGAGCGCCATTGGCATGTAGTCGACCCAAATGCTCGATCTGCGCACGCATTCCAGGTCGAGTTCGCGGCATTGAGACACGCTTGCGCCGACGGCGTTGATGTGAATCCCCGGAGGCAGCCATTCGCCGAACAGTACCGGCTCCTGCGCCGAGGTTGTGGTGCAGACAATGTCCGCTTCTACCAGGGCGTCTCTTGCGGATGGGAAGACCAATGTCTGAAAGCCTGCGCTCGCCTGTTCTTCGGCGAAACGCGACGCCTTCCCAGGATTTCGCCCCCAGATGTGAAGCCGCTTGATAGGCCGCACCTTCGAGATCGTTTCTATGTGGCGTCGCGCCTGTTCGCCATATCCAAAGATCGCAAGGATTGAGGAGTCGGCGCGAGATAGTGCTCTGGTAGCGACGGCACTCGCTGCCGCTGTGCGCCAGGCGGTCAATTCCCCGCCATCGACCAGTGCAACCGGACTGCCATTTTCCTTATCAAAGAGGATGATAGCTCCTCGATGAGAAGGCAGCCCCAGGGCGAAGTTGTCAGGAAAGATAGAGAGGACTTTCGCACCGAACAGGTCACGGTCGGAGAGCGCCGCGTACATTACGGATAGGCAAGTTCCTTCCGACCCAGGCAGCGTCAGCGTTCGTCGGACATCTTGGCTCGCAACGCCGTTCGACGTCTTGCGTAGGGCTGCTTCTGCGATCTCGAGCGACAGTTCGATCGAGAGCGCAGCTCGAATGGCATTTTTGTCGAGCACCATAAAAGCTGGTGCTTGATGATCGGCACTCATGATGCATGCGTCCCTGGGCAATTTTCGTGCAGCCTATCACCGGCACTACCGGACTCATCCGCGAAGTTCATAACTTTAAAGCATAAACCACACGTTGCTGGATCGTTGACGATGCATGTCGCTCTCAGCAGAATACGCCAGCAGAGACAGCCGCTTCCAAGACGAACTCGGCTGCATGCTGAGATGCCGAAAGCATTCCTGGGATAAAGCGCTCGGAGCAATAATATATGCGTGCTATCGTTATAGGATCAGGAGTTATTGGTACCTCCGTTGCATACGAGTTGGCGAAAGCGGGAGCGAAAGTTTCTGTCCTTGAGCAGGGTAGAGTTGCTTCTGGCGCTTCCGCGGTAAGTTTTGCTTGGACCAATGCCAACGGCAAAAGACCTCGCGAATACCATGCGCTCAATGTCGCTGGTATGCGCGCCTATATCGATCTCGCCCGTGAGTTCGAGGGCGCGGGCTGGTTCAACCAAACAGGCAGTTTCGAATGGTGGACCACGGAGGCTGCACAGGCAAAGCAGCTGGCGGGAGTAAAGCTTGAACAGGAATGGGGGTATGGCGTCGATTTCATCTCCCGGGATCGCGTTGCCGCGATGGAGCCCGACCTCGATGTTCGGGCGATAGGTGAGGCGCCTATCGTCTATTACCCCGAAGAGGGCTGGATCGATCCAGTTCTGTACGCAGCTTGCCTGTTGCGCAGTGCGTGCGAACGCTGGGGCGCGCAGGTGTACACCGGCACGCAAGTCAAGTCGTTGGAGACGCGGTCTGGACGCGTTTCAGGCGTGCGCACGGCGGCCGGCGAACGATTTGAAGCTGACATTGTGGTGAATTGCGCAGGGGGGGCATCCAAAGACAGCTTGGGCGAGATTCCCGGCATCCCAATGAAGTCGTCAATCGGCGTTCTGGCGTTCACTCAGCCAGTGGCGATGACCTTGAGACGGCAGTTCCACGCTGACGATCTCGATGTCCGTCCCGACGGCGCAGGCCGCCTGATGCTTCATAAAATATCAGTCGACGATCAGCTCTCCGAACCGAAACTGCTTCGGCCCGATGGCATCGAAGCGACCACCATCCTCAATGCTGCACGTGAGCTGCTTCCAGCGCTCGAGGCAGTCAGCATCGAGGCCGTCAGGACGACGGTTCGCCCGATTCCCGGCGACGGATTGAGCTGCGCCGGCCCGATGCCGCAAGTCGATGGGTATTATGTTGGCGTGACACATAGCGGTGTCACGATCGCCCCGCAGATGGCGCGGTTGCTGGCTGATGAGATTGTTCACGGGAACATCCGCGAAGAACTCGCCATGTTCAGACCAGCGCGCTTCTTCGGCGGAGCCCCTGGCAGCGTCGTACCCAAATCCGCGGTTGCCGGCCCCAGCCACGACTGAGCATTCAGGCAAGTCAAGCACCGAGGTGTGGCGCTGCCGTAGGAGATCAACCAGTCCGGAATTCGAATCGAACAAATGAGCGCAGCCTCGGAAAGGGGCGACAATCAAAAGGAAGCGCAAGGGTCGAAGGCTACGCAGAAGACAGGTCATAACCATAACAGGGGAACTCAGATGACACTTCTTTCACGCAGAACTCTATTGCTGGGATCGGCGGCCATTGGCGGCCTCTTGGTCACCGGTGTTGGTACGAATCAAGCTTCGGCAGAAGAAGGCAACACGTTGCGACTGCCGATCGGTCGCGCAGCGGGAAATCTCGATCCGCAGCGTTATGTCGGCATCTTCGCCGTGCAGGATATGATCTTCGACCCGCTCGTGCACTACTCTTCGGGCGGCAAGATCGAACCGGCTCTGGCTGCCTCGTGGGACAAGTCACCCGATGACAAAGTATACACGTTCAAGCTTCGCCCCGAGGTGACGTTCACGGATGGCGAGCCTTGGAACGCCGAAGCGGCAAAGTGGAATCTGGATCGCTGGCTTCCGAAGGAAGACTACAACTGGATGCGTATCAGCGCGAATCTCGACAAGATCGAGATCGTCGACCCGATGACGATCGCAATCCATTTCAAGCAGCCGACTCCCACGGCTCTCGTAGAGTTTTCCTATGTCAGGCCCGTAAGGTTCCTGAGCCCTAAAGCAGTTGATGGAGAGGGTAAGTACGCATCTCCTGTGGGAACCGGTCCGTGGAAGATCGAGAAGGACGCGCCTGAGGGCACCGACCTCATTCCCAACGAAAAGTACTGGGGGGCAAAGCCTTCTGTTGACAAGGTTTCGCTGATTGTCATGCCGGACGCACGCAGTCGGATGTCGGCGCTACGAGCAGGCGACATCGACGCGATGGGCGGACAGTTCATCGCTCCCGTCAGTCCTCAGGATGCGAAGACCCTTGAGTCTTCCGGCATGACCGTGGTGACCGACACGGGCACGGATACGATTGTGCTCGGCTTCAACCCGCGCATCGATACTTTTAAGGATGTGCGTGTTCGCGAGGCGTTCAACCTGCTTATCGACCGCGAGGGCATCTGCAAGGCAGTGATGAAGGGTTTTGCCACGCCTACGATGAACCTTTATCCCGAGGTGATCGCCTATTCGGGAACCCGATTTGAAGTTCCGAAGCGTGACCTGGAAAAAGCTAAGAGCCTGCTCGACGAGGCCGGTTGGGTTGGAGAGCCTGTCCGATCCAAGGACGGCAAGCAGCTGAACATCGATCTTGTCATATCCGAAGACGCGGTCCCGAGCTCCCGGGCCCTAGGCGAGGTTATACAGGCGTTGCTTTCGGAAGCCGGTATCGGCGTGAAGTTGCGCAACGTCGACCACGCTACGCGTCACGGTGATATTCCGGAGTTCAAGTATGATCTCTCGCTGTTTATAACCAACGGCGCGCCGTATGACCCCTTCAATTCAATTGGTTTGATGGTCCTCTCGACGATCGAACCGGGAACGGACGGAAAGATCTACGAGGACAAGGCGGTTGACCCACTGATCCTCAAGGCACTCTCGGCTCCGGAGCCCGAGCGGGCTGAGGCATTCCAGGCCGTTTTCACCTGGCTGCATGACAACTGGGCGATGATGCCGCTGTTCCACGCCCAGCGAATCTGGGCGCACAATGATCGCGTCAAGGCTTTTGCCATACCCGCGACAGAATACGAGATGCCGCTGAAAGGCATATCTCTTTAAGCTGTACCTGTGCCTCGGCTTCGCGCCGAGGCACCCGCAGTCTCAGGAAAGCCAAAGGTTCGCCATGCTGAGAATAGCCATGAAGCGCGGTGTTTCCGCCGCCATCCTCATCGCCATCGCCTCTGTGTTCTCTTTCATCTTGATCGCAGCGTTTCCCGGAAACGTGGCCGCGCTCATAGCTGAGTTGAGAGGCGGCTTTGTGTCGCACAAGGTCGTTGAGCAGGTGGCGATCGAATACGGCCTGAACGATCCGCTGCCATTGCGATATGTGCACTGGCTCGGCGATGTGTTGCAGGGCGATTTCGGAAGGTCGCTGCGAACCGGTCAGCCGGTCTCAGAAGCCATAATGGAACGCCTTGAGCCCACTCTGGTTCTTATTGCTGGCGGCGGCATTGTCATGCTGATCGTTGGTGTCGGGCTCAGCTTCATGGGTGCCATGTGGCCTAACGGAACGACAGACCGGATGATCCGCGCCTTCGCCGTTTTGAACGTGTCGATCCCAAAATTTTTCCTAGCATCAATGCTCATTTATGCGTTCGGCGTGACGTGGAACGTGTTTCCCACTTTCGGCTTCAGGGGACTTTCCAGTTGGATTTTGCCGAGCATCGCCATTGGGGTTGTTCCAGGTGCGCTCCTCAGCCGCGTCGCACGGGTCGCGCTGGAGGAAACTATGAGCAAGCCTTATGTCATCACCGCGATCAGCAAAGGCTTCAGCAGACGAAGAATTCTGTTTCGCGACGCCTTGCCGAATATCGTCCCGGTCGTTTTGACAGCGTTTGGAATGGCGCTGGCCCAGATGGTGCCCAACGCGTTCATCATCGAACCGATTTTTTCGTGGCAAGGTCTTGGCGCCTATTTTGTTGAGGCAGCTCGCTTCCGGGATCTCCCAGTACTGCAGGCGTGCCTGCTGATCTTCTCCGTGCTGTTCATTGTGGTGAATCTCGTCGTCGACCTGATCGTCATTGTCGTCGATCCGCTTCAACGTCGAGCTGCGAGGGCCTGATCATGAGTTCGATAAAATCATTCTTTCGCAGCGTCGGCTGGCCGATCTCGCTGATGATCGGGTTCTTTGTCTTCATCGCGACCTTCGGCTCACTGGTCAGCCCTTATGACCCGAATACGCAAAACCTCCTTGCTCCAACTGAATCGTTTTCAGGAGTCTACTGGCTGGGCACCGACAACCTCGGGCGCGACGTGCTCAGCCGACTTATTGCGGGTGCCCAGACCACGCTCGTGGGTGTGACCATTGTCCTGTTTCTTGCCGGCATATTTGGAATGTTGGTTGGGACCATATCCGGCTATTTCGGTGGCTGGATCGACGAAATCCTCATGCGTATGGTCGACTTCGGCCTCAGTGTGCCTAGTCTCGTGGTGGCGCTGGCGATCGTTGGTGTATTCGGTCCTAGCTATTGGAATATGATCATTGCGCTGGCGATCGCCTGGACGCCAATCTATGCCCGGCTGACGCGAGGTGTGGTGGCGGCGGCAGTAAACCAGCCGCATATCGAAAGCCTTCGCGTTTTGGGCGCCAGCCGACTCAGGATCATATTCAAACATCTGGTGCCGGTCGCATTGGGATCCGTGCTGATCTACGCGAGCGCGGACGTCGGTATTTTGGCCCTCGCGATCGCTAACTTGAGCTTTCTGGGGCTCGGTGTGCAGCCGCCGCAAGCGGAGTGGGGACAGATGCTGGTTTCGAGCCTGCCCTATCTTGAAGAAGCACCGCGCCTGGTGATCCTTCCGGGGCTCGCGCTTACCATCATGGTCGTAGGTTTCAACCTGTTCGGCGAGAAGATCGCGCTGTCCAAGAACCCGCGCCGGATGACCAAGCGGAGCTTGGCCGCCCGCAAGAAACTGTTCATGAAGGAGATCGCGACATGAGCACTGGGAGTTCCCCAACACCTGCATTGCTCGAAGTCTCCAATCTGTCGGTGACGCTCCATACGGCGAGAACCAGCGTCAAGCCGGTCGATGGCGTGAGCTACCGTGTGAACGAAGGCGAGGTCCTGGCGATTGTCGGCGAAAGCGGCAGCGGCAAGACCATCCTCAACATGGCGCCGCTATCTCTGCTTCCGACGGGACTCGACGCTGAAATAGAGGGGACGGTGAAATTCAACGGCCTCGACATCCTGCGAGCGCCTGAGCAACAAATGCGCAAACTGCGTGGCGGCGAGATCGGCGTCATATTTCAGGATCCGTTGAGTTCTCTCAACCCGGTCCGACGCATTGGAAGGCAGATCGCCGAGGTCTCGGAATTGCACCTTGGCATGACTGCGGCGCAGGCCGACAAACGAGCCGCCGAACTGCTGGCGTTGGTCGGGCTACCCGATCCACTAAGCCGACTGCAGCAGTATCCGCACGAGCTTTCCGGGGGTATGCGCCAGCGCGTTGGCATAGCGATGAGCATTGCCGGCGAGCCCAAGCTCCTCATAGCGGATGAGCCTACCACCGCGCTCGATGTCACGGTTCAGGCTCAGATCGTGGAGCTGCTGAAACACCTACAGAGGCGCCTGCAGATGGCCATCGTCATCATCACTCACGATTTTGGTGTGGTCTCCGGCATGGCGACCAAGGTGGCGGTGATGTACGCCGGCCGGCTGTCAGAACTGGGTCCGGTGGACGACGTGCTGATGACGCCGGTCCACCCCTACACCAAAGGTCTGCTCGGTTCAGTTCCATCGCTAAATGCAGACATTGGTTCGAAATTTATTGGTCTTCCTGGCCAGCCGCCAGATCTGTCTCGGTTGATACGCGGTTGTGCGTTCACGCCACGCTGCGCTTCGGCGCTGCAGAGCTGCAGCGCCACTCAACCGCACTTGCTTTCAGTACCAGGAGAGTCGTCGACGCACGTCGCCGCATGCCCGGTCATCATCAACAAGCTTGCGCGAGTGATGGAAGATGCCTGAGAACCTCATTGAGATCGTCGATCTCAAAACTCACTTTCGCGACCGCCACACAGGGGCTGAGATTAAGGCCTGTGATGGCGTGAGCCTGAAGATTGGCGCGGGCGAGATTGTAGGATTGGTCGGGGAGTCGGGATGCGGAAAATCGACACTGGGTCGCACGATCGTCGGTCTCGAGAGCGCCAAATCCGGAGAGATCCGATTCAAGGGCGAAAATTTCCTGGCTATGAGCGGCAAGCATTTGTTCGAACGAAGGCGCAAGATCCAATACATCTTTCAGGATCCGCTTTCCTCGCTGAGTTCCCGACAGACGATTGGTCAGGCGATCGATGAAGCGCTGCTCATCAATGGGGAGAACAACCATTCCGCGCGGGCGGCACATGTCAAAGAACTCTTGGACCAAGTGGGGCTGCCCGAACAGATAATGGAGCGCTATCCGCGCGAGATGTCGGGTGGCCAACGTCAACGCGTGTGTATCGCGCGATCGCTTGCTGCCAACCCAACCGTACTCATATGCGATGAGCCTGTCAGTTCGCTCGATGTCTCCATCAGAGCGCAAATCATGAACCTGTTTCTGAAGCTGCGCGATGATTTCGGAATGTCATGTCTTCTCATTGCGCACGATCTGGCCATCGTTCGCCAGGCCGCACAGCGCGTCTACGTGATGTATCTCGGCCGCGTCATGGAAGAAGGTGAGAGCGGCGCGCTCTATAGCCAGCCCGCACATCCGTATACACAGGCGCTGCTCAGCGCGGTCCCGTCGACAAATCCAGTTGAGGAGCGCGAACGTCAGCGGATCATTCTAAAGGGAGATGTGCCAAGCCCTGTGAATCCGCCGACCGGATGCCGTTTTCGTACGCGCTGCCCTGCCGTGCAAAGTGTTTGTGAGACATCGCCTCCGGTCAACAGCTTGTCGGAATCGCATCTCGCAAGTTGTCATTTCGCTGGTCGGATCAAAGCGGGTATCCTGCAGGAATACGACGTGAGACAAGTCGGATAAACCGGCGTGGGAGACGGAGAGGCCCAGGTTCTCCAATATTGATGCGTACTCGCGGCGCCGAATACGGCTTGGGGATCTCCATGCCAGTAGCCGGAGACCGGATTCCTCTGGTCGGCACAGTCGCAACGTTGCGTCGGCGCGATCGGTGCTTCAGTCGGCATTCAGCGGTACATACATCGGCTACTTGGGTTTCTCCTCAAGCTTTTCATCCCCGAAAGAATTGCCTCCCAGGTGCGGCTCGATATCCGAAGCTTGACGATTCTATCCCACATCCGCCTCACGTCCGCACCCTCAGCGCCTGCTCCAGCCTGTCGGCAATCTGTGTGACGATATAGGCAATCACCATGTAGATCACGACGGCAATCACGAAGGCTTCGAGGTAGTAGTAGTTCAGGGCGGCGGTCAGCTGGGACTGGGCGAAGATATCGACGACCTCGATGGCGAATCCGAGAGAAAGCGCCTTCATGATGACCATCATCGAAGTCGTCAGGTCGGGAATTGCGGTGAGGGCCACCTGGGGAAACAGGATACGTCGAAACAGTTGGCCGCCCGTATAGCCGAGCGAATGGGCCGCGTCCGACTGACCGGTGTCGAATGCATTCAGGGCTCCCTTGATAATCTCGGATTGGAACGCGGCGACACAGCCGGTAATCGCGACGACAAGAATGACCCAATTGGGGGTTTCGTGAGCGTTGAAGTTGATCCCGAGCAACGAGAACAGGAACTGAAATGCGGGCGGCAGACCGAAATAGGCGAGGAAAATAACGATGACCATTGGAACGCCCTTGAAGACGATCTTGTAAGTCATGATGAGCTCTCGCAGAACCGGCACCCGTCTGTATTCGATCAGCGCGAATATGCTGCCGACTATCGTCGACAGGACGAAAATCAAGAGTGCCATTCCAACGGTCACGGGTACGGCACTCAGAATTTCCTGCGTGTCCTGGAGCAAAATATCGGTATCAAACATGGTTGAATACCCTTACGTCAGACGCTCGCGAGGAGCTCGTTCTTGATCGGAGTTGTTGTCGTTGACTCTGGCGCTTGCATCGGTGATCGAAGCTCGAAGAAGCGCACGATGAGCCATGCGACCAGGCACATCAGCGAATAGATGACCGCCAGGACGAGGTAGGTTTCGAACTGGAACTGGTTGTAGTCGCGCTCCATGATCAAATGCGCAGTCGCCATGACGTCGGCGGCGCCGATGTACATGACCAGCGCAACGTTATGGATCAGGTAGATGACGGAGTTCCCGTAGCCCGGTAGTGCGAAGTGCACCGCTTGCGGGCCGACGACGCGAGTAATTTTCTGCCGGAACGTATATCCAAGGCTATCGGCCGCATCGTGCTGGCCGCGATCGACGGCAAGATATGCAGGCCGCATGACTTCCGACAGATATCCTCCATGGTAGAGGCTCAACCCCACCATGGCAGCCATCGTCGGCGAAATAAAATCTTTGGCGCCGAACAGGATCACCAACAGCGGAAGCCCATAAAACGCGACGAACAGCTGCAGGACGACAGGAACGCTCCGGGCATAGGACACGTAGAGGTCCACCAGGTGACTGATCAGTGGCACCCTGCGAACCCGGAGTGTTGTCGCGATGAGAGCCAGACAGAACCCGGAAATGAGGGCCGTAAACGTGATGGCGAGCGTCAGCGGCAGTGCCGAGAGCAACTCGGGAATCATAGCAGATACATCCACTTTGAAACGCTCCTTTTTGCAATTCAGCCTTGCCGCTGACTAGCGAATATGGCCCTCGACGGCCGTGCTATTTCATGTACTGGACGATGCCCTCGCCGAACCACTTCTGCGAGAGCTTCTCGATCGTGCCGTCGTCTTTCAATTCCTTGAGAACCTTGTTCACATCGTCAGCCAGAACCTTGTTCTCGTCTGATCTGTGGATCAGCATGTAGGTGTTGTTGCTGAACACTGGTTCGGACGCCACGATATCGAGTTTCTTTTGCTCGATGACGGTCTGCTCACCGAGATTGGACGGCAAGACGAGAGCGTCGAACTTACCGTTCTGAACTTCGTCCAGCCGGTTCGGGTAGGGAATGCCTGCACTCGATGCCGTGACATCGAGCTTGTATTGCGGGTTTTCTTTCTGCCAGTTCATGATGAACTTGTAGGTTCCACCGCCGGCCGTGGTCGGAACGATCCTCTTGCCGACCAGGTCTTTCATTTCCTTGATGCCGCTGTCTTTCTTGCTGTAGATCTTCATCAGGCTGGCGCCCATGGGATTTTCCGGAATGAAGAACTGCTTGGAGCGCTCGGGCGACTTGTAGTAGCCACCCACCGCGATGTCGTACTTGCCCGTAGCGAGACCGGTTTCCTGGGCAATGTCGGAGACGCCTTCCATTTCGAACTTGTATTGCGGCAGCTTTGCGTTGATCGCCCTCAGGAGATCGGGCTCATAGCCTTGCGGCTCGACGCCGATCGCGCCCCATGCCAGCGGCTTGGATTCGGCAGACGTCGCGATCTTGATTGTCCGAACGGTCTGGCCATAGCTGACCCCCGCCGTTGCAAGGGCTATTGCGATGCCGCCGACGACAGCCAGGGCATGACGACGGGAAAAGCGGGATGTGATTACAGACATTTCTTAGGTTCCCTTGTTGTTGGATTATTGAAAAGCGAGTTCTGACTGCAGGAATTGAGCAAGTCGTGGGCTGGAAGGCGCGTCGAAGATATCAGCCGGGCTGCCATCGGCGGCGACCACGCCACGGTCCATGAAGACGATCCGGTTGGAGATGTTCCTTGCGAATTGCATCTCATGGGTCACAAGCAGCGAAGTGATCCCTGACGAGGTGACGTCCTTGATCACCTTCAGGACTTCACCGACGAGTTCTGGATCCAGCGATGACGTAGGCTCATCGAAGAGTATCACGTCGGGACGAACCGCCAGGGCGCGCGCAATGCCGGTGCGCTGGAGCTGGCCGCCCGACAGTTGGGAGGGATAGCTGTCTCGCTTCGGGGTGAGGCCGACCCGCTCGAGCTCCCGCAAGGCGATCTCCCGCGCCTCGTCCGCGGACTTGCGCTGCACGACGACCAGTGGATCCATCACGTTCTGCAGGACCGTCATGTTCTTGAAGACGTTGAATTGTTGAAAGACCATCGCCGTTCGCAACCGGATCGCCTGGACAGCGACCTTGTCGGCACGCTGGTAATCCATCCGGATCTGATCGAACGCGATGGTTCCTGACGACGGCTTGGCCAGGTAGTTGATGCATTTCAGCAACGTGGTCTTGCCGGTGCCGCTGGGGCCGATGATCGAAACCACGTCACCCCGCTTTACCGAGAGATTGACGCCGTTCAGAACCTGCGTGCTTCCGTAAGACAGCTTTACATCTTTGAGTTCAAGCATTGCTGGTTGTCCCTTCGGAAAGTGTGAGACGGACTGCTTCGACCGCATGCGACATCATCACCCGCTCTCCGCATGGCCGAGAACGTGCATCAGCCGGTTTGCCCAGCCGAAGATCGATATGGCGTGGATCAGGTCGATAATCTCGCGGTCGTCCATGCCGACTGATCGAAGCGCGGCGATATCGTCTGCCGTTGCTTCCGACGGGGCCGCCGACAGGCGGCGGGCAAAACTGTAGATTGCCGCATCGCGTGGGCCGAGCGCTTCAGGTTTATCGAGATAGAGCGCGGTGACCACTTCGTCGTTCTTGGTCAGCTCTGCATGCCTGCGGGCGTGAACAACGGCGCAGAATTTGCAGCCATTGACGATGGACGCACCTAATGCACCAAGCTCGCGGTCAGGGCGGGCAAGCCCGCCTTCGACATACATGATGGCGTTGAACAAGATGGTGCGGGCAAGGTAGCTCTCAGGGTCATGCGCAAGGGTGCGCACATATTCCGAAACTTTCTTGGCTGATGGCGTGACCTTCATCGCTTCAAGCTGTTCCGGCGTGGCCTCGGATAGCTCGACCGGCGCTATGTACGGATGCCAATTCAATGGCTTCAGGCGCACCGCGGAAATCATGCCGTCCTCAACAATCGCAGGCCGGTTGCCACCCGCGTCTGGAAATTGACGAAGGCGATGAGCTCGGAAAGGGCGACGATCTGAGGATTGTTCAATCCAGCTTGGGCGAGCAGGGCGATGTGGCCCGCTTCCGCCTTTTTCGGTGTCAGCGTAATCAGGTCCACATGACGTGCGATGGTCGCCAATGGCTCTTCCAAATCCGTTTCCCCCTGGGCTAAGGCCAGAAGCTGCTCAGTCGGATCGAGCTGAGCCAGCTGCACATCAAATTCGGCCATCA
Source organism: Mesorhizobium sp. M1252 (assembly GCF_040318265.1). Taxonomy (NCBI): domain Bacteria; kingdom Pseudomonadati; phylum Pseudomonadota; class Alphaproteobacteria; order Hyphomicrobiales; family Phyllobacteriaceae; genus Mesorhizobium; species Mesorhizobium sp. M1252. Next base: position 68,031 of record NZ_JAMYLX010000005.1, read on the forward strand.
GGACCGGATCGGCATTCAGAGCGGCCATGCGACGGGCCAGAGCAACCCGCAAATTAGGCGCAAGCCCTTGGTCGTTTGCTGGCTGCAGGACGGAGAGGCGACATTCCTCGGCCCCCAGCACGAATTCAGGCCGAAACCGACGCGCGCTGAAAAGCGCATCGTGCGGTGATAGACCGGCGGCCTTGTCCATTGCGTCGATCACAGCGCGGCCTCCTTCTCCAACAAGGGTGTTGAATCGACCCATTCGTCGCCCAGAAGTTCGGGCGTGTCGTAAGCGATCAGGTTGGCGAAGTGGGTTTCGACATCTTCGGCAAACAGCGATGCGGCAATGCCGCGGACCAAACGGTCGGCACCCGCGCTGACGGCTGGGATATCACCGGAGACCTTGCCGTGCGTCAGCATGGCGGCGTCGTTGAAGCAGTGGATATGCGACAGCATCGGGCAGGAGCCGGGGACGCGCTCACGAAACTCGAAGGCGGGACCTAGGTCCGGTGCGTCGGACATGCCTGCACGCGCCGGCCCCATGTCCGGTGTATATCGGCCATCCGACCAGGTGCGGATATGTGGCGCGATGGCTGCAAATTCCGGGCGGCCGTTGAAGTCGTTTGAAAAGCCGGTTGCCGCGATCAGGAAGTCGTAGCGCATCAGCCCCTGGGTGGTTTCGATAAGCAGGCCTCCCGCATCTTCCGTGACCGCGACGATGCCGCAGTCGAGAAAGAACCGGGCATTGGGGTGGCGAGAAACGCGAAGCGTCGATGAACGCGGCGGCGGCGTCTGGGTTGAGGCGGTGTAGTCGAAGAACTTCCACTTCCAGGCATCGGGCAATTGATGCATGCCGAGTACAACACCCGGACTGCCGATTCCGGTCAGCTTGTTGACGCGCGGCATTTCCTTGCGCCGGATCAACATGTCCACAGATCCGGCGCCCGCCTCGAGTGCGGTTGCGGCATTGTCCATGGACGAGGCACCGGCGCCGATGACCGCCACACGCTTACCTTGCAGCGCGTCGAAATCGATCTCGTCCGCAGAATGGGCCCAATAAGCGCGATCGATGCCCCTGAGGAAATCGGGCACGGCAAAACCGCCCAGACCAGAGCGGCCGGTGGCCAGAACGAGATGACGGGTGAGAACCCGGCCGGATTCCGCGCCTTCGATATCGATCGCAATCAGATCACCAACCGGTGCGACGCCGGTCATGCGCACGCCGTTGCGCACAGGCAGAGCAAGAACCTTGCGGTACCAGACCAGGTAATCCATCCACTGGCCCTTGGGGATTTTGTCCAGCGACCGCCAGGCGTCGACGCCCCATTGCGCCGTGAACCAGGCGCGGAACGTCAATTGCGGCAAGCCGAGCGACGGACCGTGCAGGGTCTTCGGCGACCGGAGTGTTTGCATGCGGGCAAACGTTATCCACGGTCCTTCGAGCCCAGCCGGCGCCGCATCATAGGCGACGACATTGGTGATCCCTGCCAGCACCAGCTTTGCCGTGGCAGCAAGTCCGCACATGCCAGCGCCAATGACCACGACATCACGGACCGGGGCGCCCTCATGCATGCGTGTGGGGACCCAGGGCTTGGCGGGCAGCTCGACAAAGTCGAGATCCTGCGCGAGCTGGGCTTCCAACGCGGCAAGGCCCGTCGATGCTGCCGGGGTGGGAGTATGCTTCATATTCCAGTTCCGTTATTTGTGCCCGACGCGGGATCGTTCACCAATTGGCTGGCCAAAGCTGGATCGAGCTTCTTGAAACCGACGATCGACCGTTCAGCCACCGCTTCGACCGCATCCATCAGCGCCTGCGCGACTGGGCGAAGGGGACGTTTTGAGGCAGCCACAACGCCCCAATAAAAGAGAACGGTTACATCGATCGGGCGAATGACGACCCCAGGCAGGGCGACGCCATAGGCCGTGAGGGGATCGATGACGGCCGCGACACCAGTATGGCGCACGATCTGCAACGCGCCGTAGGCAGTATTGGTCCGGATCACCGGGCCGGTGTCGATGCCCCGGGCAGCGAGTGCCTTGGCGACATGCAACTGAAACCGCAGCGGATTGAGCAACGTAGCCACGCGACGACCCGCAAAAGCCGAAAGCGGTATGACATCAAGTTCAGCCAGCGCATCGTCCTCCCGCACGGCAGCAACATCAGGCGCCGAATAGAGCCGTAGGACATCCAGACCGGGCGTATCGAGCGGCAGGCTTGAAAACCCGATCTCGGCACGTCCGCTGCGCACTTCCTGGGCGACGATCGAGGGAAGAAACTGCCCGAGATGCGTCTCGTGCGGAAGCTCGACACCCTTGAGCTCGGCCAGGGCCGCCGGGATCAAGCCGGTGCCGATCGCGGAGGTTGTGACAATCTGCAGGATCCGCCCACGGCCGGCGGCGATCATCTTGGCCCGCGCTGCAAGTTCGGTGAAAGACATCAACAATCGCCGCGCTTCCTCCTCGAATGCGACACCCTCTTCAGACAGCTGCACCCGTCGACCGATCCGATGCAGCAATTCGAAGCCAAGTTCGGCCTCGAGCTCCTGAATGGTGCGTGTCACTGAAGGTTGGGAACGCCCGAGCATGTCAGCCGCCTTGGTAATGCTGCCGCTGGCAGCAACCGCAAGGAAGGTCTGAAGGTCCCGGGTTTCCATGTTCTCCCTACATGCGTAATTCGTATGATTGACATCGTCTCATTCATTTTTGATATATGTCAAGCGGAAACTAATAGTCGTTGCGGCGTTTGCCGGCTCAGAGCCGGAGTCCTGATCGAAACGGCTGATGGCAACCGACGTGACTTCAATTCGGATCCTCCCGATGAAAAAACTTGTAGGCGGGGACGGCAAGGATTCTCGAACCATAAAGCCGGCGACAGGAGGAATGTTATGCGCGTGAGTATTCTGGGCGCTGGAGCAATTGCCTATGGCCTTGCGGCCTATTTGGCACAATCGGGACATACGCCAACACTTTGGTCACCGTCGGGAGACCGCACCAGAACGTTGGCGACTGGCGAATTATTGAAGGCGACGGGGGATATCGAGGCGACGGTGCCGGTGCGTATTGCCAATGATTGTAAAGATGCCATCGATCACGCGGATGTGGTGGTGATCGCGCTTCCCGCTTACGGCCACAAGATAGTGATGGATGCCGCCGTCCCTCACCTGGCAGATGGTATTCCTGTCATCGTCAGTTCGCACAGTTCGTTCGGCGCGCTGTATCTCTCCAAGCGGTTAGCCGAGCGCAAGGTCAGGTTGCCGATCGTCGTTTGGGGCACAACGCTCTTGACCGGCCGCCAGCTCGGACCAGCAGAAGTCCAGGTCACTTCCATTCGCCAGAAGCTTGATGTTGCGACGCTGCCTTTCGATGCGCTCGATCAAGGGTACAAGCTTTGCACGGCCTTGTTCGGCGATCGTTTCGTCAAGCGCGATGGTCTGCTGGCAATTGCGCTCAGCAACCTCAATCCGCAGAACCATCTGGGAATTGCCCTTCTCAATCTCACACGAATGGAGAAGGCCGAGCGATGGAGCCAGGGGGGAAATGTCACTCCTGCCGTTGGTCGCTTCATCGAGGCTCTGGATGCCGAACGATTGGCCATAGCTGGCAATTTCGGTATCGCGGTTCGTACCGTCCAGGAACATTTTTCATTGTCGTTCCACGTCCCCATGAGCACCGTTTCGGAAATGAACCTGGAGATGGATCGCCAAGGTCGTGGCGGCTTTGGCCCGACGACTATCGAGAGCCGCTATATTCTCGAGGACGTTCCGTTCGGCCTGTTACCAACCGCAGTCCTGGGGAAGATCAGCGGAAATCCGGCGGTTCTCCATGAATCCGGAATTTCCATATTGTCGGCGGCTTATGGCCGGGATCTCAAGGGAGATAATGATATTCTTCCTGGGCTCGGCATCGAGAAAATGACAAAGACGGATCTTGAAGCCCTTTGCCGCAAGGGGTTTTGAGCGCGCTCGCGGCCAATGCGGCGTGATTACGCTTTGGGGAAGCTAGCGCGACGCTCCTGTTACATCATTGCGAGCTGATTCTAACCAACGACATCCGAAGGGGACCAACACAGGTTGGATATTATCAAACTGTGTTGGTCCGAGTTGGCTATTTCACCTGCTTGATCTCCCCCGGCGCCAAACGGCGCCGGATAAGACGTGCCGTATCGATCACATCATGCGTTTGATGTCGGTGTACGCGCCATTCGTCTTCAGCGTCACGGTGACGTCGGCACCGGTGCGGTTGCGCCAGAACCAACCGTGATTGCCGTCAAAGGCTGCCTCAAGTACGCCCTCGTCCTCTGCAGCACCGCGTCCCTTCTCGTATGAGATGCTTTCGCCGCCGCCGTCACCATGGGTGTCGAAGTTCACCGCCGCGCCATTGGCTGTCCAAGAGTAGTTTGCCTTTGCGCCCTTGGCCATGACGAGCTTGATCTCAGCTCCTTCGCCGGGCTTGAGGGTGACCGACATTTCGTCCGTCCGCAGTTCCTGGGCAGAGGCGGAACCAATCACCAGTTCAGCGAAGACGCGCTCCAGAAGACTCGACTGCTGATCTTGGCCTGGCACTGCGGTCGGCGTGCCGTTTTGCAATTCGCGAAGGCGGTCTTGCTCGGCCTCTTCGGCGAGTTGTGTCTTGATCTCGCCCATCTCGGTGAGCTCGAGCGCTCGCCCAACGCCGGTGGGATCGATGGCGTATTCGGCCGGCAGCACGATGGTCACAAGGATGGCCGCTGCCGCGACAATGGCGATGAGGGTAGATCGGAGGAGCTGCATGGATGTCGGCAGTTCAGCGCGGGTCGGGATGTCTGTGTTGTACATGGGAGAATTCCTTTTTTGATCTTTACTTGGAGGTTCAGGAGACGACCCAGCCGGTGAGCTGATAGCCGATCAGCACAAACCCGGCGGTCATCATGATGGTGTTGGCGGTGTATGCGTGGCGCCAGAAACTGTCGGTCCGGCGCCAGTAGCCCATAACGATAAGGATAGCAGCGAGCGCGAGAAGCTGACCGACCTCAACGCCGACGTTGAAGGCAAGTAGGTTGGGCACGAGCCCGTCGGGCGAGATGTTGTATTCGATGATCTTCGTCGACAGGCCGAAGCCGTGGAAAAAGCCGAAGATCAGCGTCGCGATCTTGGTGTTCGGCTGGAAGCCGAGCCACCTCTGGAAGGCACCCATATTGTCGAGCGCCTTGTAGACGACCGACAGGCCGATGATCGCGTCGATGATGTAGCTGTTGATGCCAACGTTGAAATAGACGCCAAGCAGCATGGTCGTGGAATGGCCGAGCGCGAACAGGCTCACATAGATGCCAATGTGCTTCATCCGGTAGAGGAAGAAGATCACGCCGAACAGGAACAGGACGTGGTCGTATCCCGTCACCATGTGCTTGGCGCCGAGATAGATGAAGGGCAGCAGATTGATGCCCGTGATCTCCTGGATATAGCCCTTGTCGCCTTCGGCAACGGCATGGGCGAGGGCAGTCCCCCCAAGCAATGGGAGGGTCAGGAGAGCAATGAGCACAGGAAGGGCCAACCGCCAGCGCGCGCAAGGCGTGCGTGGCGGACCCTTGTAGAAGGATCCTTGCATGAGAATTCCAATCGTCGTCGTTGAGGATGGCCGCGCGTGCGGCCGCGATCATGCGATGACGATCTGCCTGGGAGGGCGCTCAAGCCGGAAACGGATTTCGAGGTCGGCAAACGAAGGCGGGTAAACCAGCCAGCTCCGGCCTATCGGCGGTGCTGGCTGCGCGAAGCCCGGAAGCGTGCTCGCCGTTTCATGGGTGTGGTCGGCCGGATTGTGGCCGTGGGTATGACCAAAGCTCTGCTCATCGGCTTCGCCATCGTCATGGCTGTGGCCGTGTTTTTCGATCTGTGCTGTCAGCTCTGCGTGACGCGCTGCCTCGGCGGCAGCGAGCGCAATCGGGCTATGCGAGGCCGAACTACCCACTGGGGAGAGCAGCACGCCGAGAGTCATCGCGAACGCGACGATGAGACGAAAGGCTGTGCTAGGGATCCAATTCGGCATGCTTAACGATTATTCTCTAAAATCCTAACGAATGGTGGCATGCACCAGAATCGAGGCCACTTTGAGGCTTGGAATATCCTCTCTGGGGGGATAGCATCAAGGGCATGAATGAGCGTCCCCACGTCCACGAAACCCATCCTGCCATCATCAAGCGGCTGAAGCGCGCCGACGGCCATCTGCGCGGGATCGTCGAGATGATCGAGGCCGGGCGACCGTGCCTCGACATCGCCCAGCAACTTCATGCCGTGGAGAAGGCCATCGCCCAGGCCAAGAAGACGCTGATCCAGGACCACCTCAACCACTGCCTTGAGGACGTCGTCGGACCGCTGGCGCTCGAGCAGCGCCGCTCGATCGACGAGTTCAAGGATATCACCAAGTACCTGTGAGAAGCGCCATGATGGACAAAGTTCGCGATTGGTTCGGGTTCGGCCCGATGACGCAAGGCATGGGCGGCCACGGACATGATCACGGCGAGGGCGGCCATGGCCACACGCATGGCGTCATCGACCCGACGATCGCCACGACGACGCGCGGCATCTGGGCGATCAAATGGTCATTCGTCGTTCTGGCCATCACGGCGGCGCTGCAGTTGGTGGTCGTGTTCCTCTCCGGCAGCGTGGCGCTGCTGGCCGACACGATCCACAATGTCGGCGACGCGGTCACCGCCATCCCATTGTGGGTCGCCTTCATGCTGGCCCGTCGCAAACCGAGCAAGACGTTCACCTACGGGCTGGGCCGCGTCGAAGATCTGGCCGGCATTCTGATTGTCCTCATCATCTTGTTCAGCGCCATCGTTGCCGGCTACGAGGCGATCGACCGGTTGATCAATCCGCAGCCGATCGCATTTCTTGGCTGGGTCGCCATAGCCGGCATTATAGGTTTCTTAGGCAACGAGGCCGTTGCAGTGTTCCGTATCCGGGTCGGCCGCGAGATCAACAGCGCGGCGCTGATCGCCGACGGCTACCATGCGCGCACCGACGGCTTTACCAGTCTGGCGGTTGTGCTGGGTGCTATCGGCGTATGGCTGGGGTTTCCGCTGGCCGATCCGATCATCGGGCTCTTGATCACGGTGGCCATCTTCGCGATCGTCTGGCAGTCTTCGAAGGCAGTCCTCACGCGCATGCTCGACGGTGTCGAGCCCGGCATCGTCGATGAAATCCATCATGCCGCCGAGCATGTGTCCGGTATCGAACGTGTCCAAAGCGTGCAGGCGCGCTGGATCGGCCATCGCCTGCATGCCGACGTCGCCATCAGTGTCGCCGACGCGGCGACGGCCAAGGACGTGATGGGCGTCACCGAAGCCCTCAAGGAGGAACTGTTCGCCCACTTGCCGGCGTTGGCTGAAGCGAATGTTCGTCTGGAGAGTTCGGCCGGGTCTGCCGCGACGGGCACGGAACCCTCTCACTCACATGGTCATCATGCGCCGGAGCCCTTCAAGGTCGACTGCGATCTGGCTGCCGGGACATTGGAAATCGTCGACACGCCGGCTGGCGAGCGGATGCGGCTGACCATCGACCGGCATGCCGACGATCTGATGGCAACGGTGATCATCGATAGGCCTGGCGGGCCGGAGACGCTTCGCCTCGAACCCGTCGCCGACAACCATCATCGCCTTGAGAGCACCGTGGCTCCTGCTGAGCCGCATGAGTTCCAGGCGAGGCTGGTCTTGGCCGCGAAGGGTCGCGAGCAGGTGCTGCCGTTCAAAATGGTCGAGCCGGAAGGCCACCATCACTGAGATCAGGCCCGCCATTCAATCGCCACGGATCAACGACCCATCGCTCCTCCAAGAAGACAGACATATGCTGCAAGTCCTTGCCAATCGCACTTATCGCCATCTTTTCCTGGCCCAGGTCATCGCCCTGATTGGCACTGGCCTTGCCACCGTGGCGCTCGGGCTGCTGGCCTATGACCTTGCCGGCGCCGATGCCGGCGCGGTGCTCGGCACGGCGCTTGCCATCAAGATGATCGCCTATGTCGGCGTGGCGCCCGTTTCCGCCGCGTTCGCCGAGCGCCTACCACGCCGTACCATGCTGGTTTCGCTCGACCTCATCAGGGCAGGGGTTGCCGTATTCCTGCCCTTCGTCACCGAAGTCTGGCAGATATATCTTCTCATCTTCATCCTGCAGTCGGCGTCAGCCGGCTTCACCCCGACCTTCCAGGCTTCGATCCCTGACGTGCTGCCCGAAGAGAAGGACTACACGCGGGCGCTGTCGCTGTCGCGGCTTGCCTACGATCTGGAGAGCGTGGTCAGTCCGATACTGGCGGCGGCACTGCTTTCCGTCATCAGCTTCCATAGCCTGTTCGCAGGCACGGTCATCGGCTTCCTGGCGTCGGCCGCGCTGGTGGTGTCGGTGGTTCTGCCGAGCCCGAAACCCTCTGAGCCGCGCGGCATTTACGAGCGCACCACACGCGGCATCCGTATCTATCTGGCGACGCCGAGATTGCGCGGCCTGCTGGCGCTCAACCTCGCTGTCGCCGCCGCCAGTGCCATGGTGATCGTCAACACGGTCGTGCTGGTTCAGGCAAAATTCGGCCTTTCCCAGAGCGACACGGCACTTGCCCTTGCCACCTTCGGTGGCGGCTCGATGATCGCGGCGCTGGTCCTGCCGCGGCTGCTGGACAGCATCCCGGATCGGGTTGCGATGTTGTCAGGCGCCGGCCTGCTGGTTGCCGGCGTGTTCGCAGGGCCGTTCGCCATCAGCTATCAGCTGCTCTTGCCGCTCTGGTTCGTGCTCGGGCTGGGCTATTCGCTGGCGCAGACCCCGTCTGGGCGGCTGATCAAGCGCTCGGCCGATCCCGTCGACCGGCCGGCATTGTTTGCCGCGCAATTCGCGCTTTCGCACGCCTGCTGGCTCATCACCTATCCGATCGCCGGACTCGTCGGCGCGGCGATGGGCCTGCCCTTCACCTTTATCCTGCTTGGCGTCATTGGCGCCGCGGCACTCTTTGCCGCGATGTGGTTGTGGCCGCGTCACGATCCCGACGTTCTCAGCCACGCCCATGACGATCTGTCTGACGGGCATTCGCACCTCGAGGACGCCGTCTGGACCGAAGCAGGCTTCGAGCATGCGCATGGTTATGTCGTTAACGATAGGCACCCAAAATGGCCGAAAGCGAGCTGAGCGGCCCCAATGCTGGGAGATGTTGGTGCCTTCGGCGCGCTGTTCCTCACCGCGTTCGCCGCAGCGACAATTCTGCCGCTGCAGTCAGAGGCGGTGCTGGCCGGCCTGCTGCTGACCGGAAGCCAGTCACCGGCGGCGCTGATCCTGGTCGCGACGATCGGCAACGTGCTTGGTTCGGTTGTCAACTGGCTGCTCGGCCGCTGCATCGACCGCTTTCGCGACCGCAAATGGTTTCCGGTCAAGCCCACTGCGCTCGATCGCGCCGCGGCGCGCTACCGCCGTTACGGACGATGGAGCCTGTTGCTGAGCTGGGTTCCCGTCATCGGCGATCCGCTGACGATGATGGCCGGTGTTCTGCGCGAGCCGCTCTGGAGCTTCGTTGCGATCGTCACGATGGCGAAAGCCGGCCGCTATCTCGCGCTCTCGGCGGCGGTGCTGAACTGGCTGTAGGCCGCAACCGCGACCAAGTGGGTCGCTGGGGTAAAACTCTCAAACGGTTTTCCGACTTTATGTCTTATGTCTATACAAATTAGCAAGCGTGCACATGATCGTTGCCAATCAAACAAAAAGGGGAACTAACATGATGACTCTCGACCGCCGCAATTTCCTGGCCTCCACAGCCGGCCTGGCCTTCATTGCCGCGTTTCCGCGCGCCGCGTACTCGGAGGGGCATGAAACGTTGAAGGTCGCCATTGCCGCCGAAACCGGCGATCTCGACCTGCTGCAAAACGTCTCCACGCTGAGTTCCTACACGGTCGTGTTCGACGCCCTCATACACTATGGCCAGGACGGCGCGCTCGAGCCCGGGCTCGCCACCAAGTGGGCTGTCGCCGACGACCAGCTTTCGATCGCCTTCGACCTGCGCGAAGGTGTTGCCTTCAGTGACGGCACACCCTTCGATTCGACCGCCGCCGAATGGAATCTCAAACGCTGGCTGGGCGTCGCGGATTTCTCATGGATCGGTGTGTCCGACGGATTCGACAGCATCGTCACCGATGGACCCAGCAAGTTGACGATCAAGCTGAAGCGTCCGGTGCCCGCCGCCTTGCTGGAGCTCACCATCGTGCGTCCGGTGCGCTTCCTGTCGCCGAAGGCTGTCGACGCCGGCGGCAAGCAGACCGCTCCGGTCGGCACCGGACCGTGGATCGTCGAAAGCTACGATTCCTCCGGCACCGTGCTGGTGCGCAACGACAAATACTGGGGCGAGAAGCCACTGTTTGCTCGCATGGAGCTGAAGGTGGTTCCCGACGAACTCGCCCGCGCCAACGCCCTGCGTTCCGGCGATCTCGACGTGATCGGCGGCGACTGGGTGGCGACGCTGTCGCCACGCCGCGCCCGCGCGCTTGAAAAGGACGGTATGAAAGTGGTGGCCGAGGCCGGCACCGCAACCATGCTGCTCGGTTATTCGCCGAAGGCCAAGATGATGGCCGACAAGGCCGTGCGCGAGGCCATCTATGTCTCGGTCGACCGCGCCGCGATCGCCAAGGTGTTGTTCGAAGGCTACGCAGATCCGGCGGCGGATCTCTTCCCGGCCAACGTGCCTTCGTCGGGCAAGCGGCATGACGTGCCGGTACGCGACGTCGCCGCGGCCAGGAAAATCCTTGCCGATGGCGGTTGGAGCGAAAGCGGAGGCGCCTGGAGCAAGGAGAGCGCGCCGCTGGCGATCGATTTCCTCGTATCGGAGGAATCGCTGCCGGGTTCGCGCCGCATCGCCGAGATGATCCAGGGTCAGCTGTCCGAGGTCGGCTTCCAGGTTCAGGTCTCGTCAGTCGACAACGCCACCATGCACGACCGTCGCCCGGCGTTCGAATATGATCTTGCCTTCTTCACCACCTATGGCGCGCCCTATGATCCGCACGGCACGCTCGGCAACGCGTTCGTATCCACCGCCGACAGCGGGCCGGACGGCAAGATCTATGTTTCCCCGGAGCTTGATGGCGTGGTCAAGGCCGCGCTCGAAGCGAGCGGCGACGAACGCGAAGCCAAGATGCAGGCGCTCTACGACTGGCTGCACGACAACCGGGCGATCTGCCCGCTCGTTGTCAGCCAGCGGCTGTGGGCGCACAATCCTCGCGTCGAGAACTTCGCGCTTCCCGCGACGGACTACGACCTGCCGTTCAAGGCGATCACGCTGAAGGCCTGAACGCCTCGAACCTCCTGGGGGAGTTCCGATGAGACGCACGATTCTGCGAAGGATGTTGCTTGCCTGTCTGCTTGTCGTGGCGGCATCGGCATTGACCTTTACCCTGGTTGCCGCGGCGCCGGGCAACGTCGCCGCGCTCATGGCCGAGCGTGCGGCAGGCCCGGGCGCGGATGCCGAAATGATCAAGAAGATCGGCGAGGACCTCGGGCTCTATGATCCGCTGCCGGTCCGCTACGGCCGATGGCTTTTCAGCGCCATCACAGGCGATCTCGGCGTCTCGCTGCGCACCGGCAAGCCGATCGCGCAGGAATTCGCCGCCAGAATCCCGATGACGGCGGCGCTGCTTGCGGGCGGCGGCATTCTCGCCTTTTTCCTGTCGCTGGCGCTCGGCGTTGCCGGTGCGGTCAGCAATGGTGGCGCGTTGGACTGGTTCCTCCACGCCTTCTCGCTGGTCGGCGCCTCGACGCCGAACTTCTTCGTGGCGGCGCTGCTGGTCATCGTCTTTTCGGTGATGCTGGGCTGGCTGCCCAGCTTCGGCGTCAGCGGCTTCACCTCGTGGCTCTTGCCGTGGGTGACAATCGCCCTGTTTCCGGCATCGGTGCTGAGCCGCGTCGTCCGCGTCAACCTCCAGGAGGCCATGTCGCGACCCTTCGCCACGACGGGCTTCGCGAAGGGCTACACGAGGACACAGGTGCTGATGCGCGAGGCTCTGCCCAACATCGCCATCCCGTTCCTGACCACCTTCGGCGCCCAGTTCACGCTGATGATCATCGGTTCGATCGTGGTTGAAACCGTGTTTGCGCTGCGCGGCGTCGGCGCCTTCTTTATCGATGCAATCCGCTTCCGCGACTTCGTCGGCATGCAGTCGGTTCTGTTGCTGTTCGTGGTGTTCTTCGTTGTCGTCAACCTGATGGTTGACGTGATCTGCATGTTTGTCGACCCGCGCATGCGTAGGGCGAGAGGAGCTTGATCCGATGAACACGTCCTTGTTCAGGAGCATGAAGGACTGGCCCTGGCTGGTGCTGCTGCCAGTCGTCTTCTTTGTCGCGGTCGGTGTGCTCGGTCCCTCGATCATGCCTTACGATCCCGGCGCGCAAGACTACGACGTCACGCTTGCGGGACCGAGCTGGGCTCACTGGCTGGGCACCGACTATCTCGGCCGCGATATTCTGAGCCGCATCATCGGCGGCGCCCGCATATCGCTGGTGGCGATGGTGATCGTGCTGGTGGCCGCACTTGCCATCGGCGTCAGCATCGGTTCGTTCGCCGGTTATGTCGGCGGGCGCGTCGAGCTGGTGTTGATCAGCCTCATCGACATCGCGCTGGCGCTGCCAAGCCTGGTGATCGCGCTGGCGCTGATCGGCATTCTCGGCACCGGCTACTGGTCGATGATCACGGCGCTGACGCTGGCGTGGTGGGCGAACTATGCCCGCATGAGCCGCGCCGTGGTCACCGCCGAATTGCAACAGCCCTATATCGAAGCGGCAAGGGTGATGGGCGCCAGCCATCTGTGGATCTTTGTGCGCCATATCCTGCCGCATGTCCTGGCCCTCGTCGTGGTCTATGCCAGCGCCGATGCTGGCGCCCTTGTCCTGGCCATCGCGACGCTGAGCTTCCTCGGCCTGGGCGTCGCGCCGCCGGCGCCGGAATGGGGCCAGATGCTGGTCGACGGCATGAGCTACATTGAGGAATACCCGAGGCTTGTCGTCCTTCCGGGCCTTGCGCTCACTTTGGTGGTGGTCAGCTTCAATCTGCTGGGCGAGACCTTCGCGTTGCAAAAGGTGCCGAGGCCGGTGCGCGGCGGTTTGCTGCGCAAGCGTCGCAAGGCGCGCGCCGTTGAGGAAGCGGAGCGGAACGCCGTCGAAACGGGAACAGCCGCGCCATGAGCGACGAGCCGATCTACTCCATAGAAAACATGGTCATTGATCTCTACGCCACGACCGTTTCCGTGCGCGCGGTCGATGGGGTGTCGTTCAACGTCCGTCCCGGCGAGACAGTCGCCGTCGTCGGCGAGAGCGGTTCGGGCAAGACCGTCATGACGCTTGGGCCGCTCGGCCTGCTGCCCGAGGGCGTCACCGTCGACATCAAGGGATCGGCCCGAGCCGAAGCGAGCGAACTGGTCGGAATGGAGTCCAGGCGCTTGTCTGACCTTCGCGGCCGCTATTTCGGCGTCATTTTCCAGGACCCGATGAGCGCGCTGAACCCGATGCTGAAGATCGGACCGCAACTGGCGCGCCAGGCGCGCCGCTTTGCCAATCTCTCGTATGCGGATGCCCGCAAGGAAGCGGTCTCGCTGCTCGCCCGCACCCGCATCCCTGACCCGGAAGACCGCTACGATCGCTATCCGCATGAAATGTCTGGCGGCATGCTGCAGCGCGCCATGATCGCACTGGCCCTGGCAAGCCGGCCGCGCGTGCTGATCGCCGACGAGCCGACCACTGCGCTCGACGCCACGGTGCAGGCGCAGATCCTGGAGCTCATCCGCCAGATCCAGCGCGAGGAAGGCATCGCGGTCGTGCTGATCACGCACGACATCGGCGTCGTCGCCTCGGTCGCGGACCGGGTCATGGTGCTCTATGCCGGGCAGGTGGCGGAGGAGGGGATCGCGATGGATGTGCTGACGCGGCCGACGCATCCCTATACACGCGGGCTGCTTGCCTCTGTACCGGATTTCCGCGCCGACGAACGCGCCGCGACCAAGGAAATACCAGGTTTGCCGCCGAACCAGATCAGGCTGGAGCCGGGCTGCCGTTTCGCTGCCCGCTGCGAACTGGTTGAGCCCGAATGCCGCGTGCATCGGCCGCCGCTCCAGACGATCTCGACGGGCGGGACGCCGCACAAGGTGGGATGCCCGGTGGTGCTGAGGCGGGAAGGGATAGCAATCCATGGCTGACATTGCGGCGATTGAGGTTAAGGGCCTGAAGGTCCATTTCGCCAACCGCTCCGGCACAGGCGCCGTGCGGGCGGTCGACGGCATCGACCTGACCATTCCGCGTGGTGCCTTCCATGGCATCGTTGGCGAATCCGGTTGTGGCAAGACCACGCTGGCTCGCAGCGTCGTCGGCCTGCAGAAGGAGACTGAGGGTACGGTGCTGATCTCGGGGCGGGATCGCGCCCAGTGGCTGAAGTCGGACCGCAAATCGTTCAGCCGCGAGGTCCAGTTCGTCTTCCAGGATCCGCTGGGCTCGATGAGCCGTCGCCAGACCGTCTACCAGACGCTGGAAGAGCCGCTGCAGATCCATCGCCTCGGATCTCCGGCCGAGCGCCGGCGCCGTATCGGCGAGCTGCTGGATCTGGTGGCGCTGCCAGCGACCGTGCTCGACCGCCTGCCGCGTTCGCTTTCCGGCGGCCAGCGCCAGCGCGTTTCGATCGCTCGCGCGCTTGCGCTGAAGCCATCGATCCTGGTTTGCGACGAACCGCTCAGCGCGCTTGACGTTTCGATCCGGGCGCAGATCGTCAACCTGTTCACATCATTGCAGAAACAGCTTGGCCTTACCATCGTCATCGTTGCGCATGACCTGGCGATCGTGCGCGAGGTCTGCTCAAACGTGACGGTGATGTATCTTGGCCGCATCGCGGAAGCCGGCGTGACGCGGCCGCTGTTTCGCGAGCCGGCCCATCCCTACAGCCAGGCACTGCTTTCGGCGGTTCCTTCGCCGGATCCTCGTATCGAGGCCGGCCGTCGCCGAATCATCCTCGCGGGCGACCCTCCAAGCCCCAGCGCGCCGCCACCGGGATGCCGCTTCAACACCCGCTGTCCTGTGGCGATCGATGTCTGCCGGACCGAGGAGCCGATGTTGCGCTCGGTGCCGCATGGCGGGGTCGCGGCCTGCCACCTTGCCGACGGCGAGCGGCGGCCGGTGATTTGAGTGCCGACTTGATCTGCCCTCGTTGCCCGCTACTTCAGGCCGCCGCCGGCTTCGTGACGGGTGGCCAGCTATGGGTCTCCGCCTTGCGTCGTGAGGCCCAGGCATAAAGCGCATCGTAAATGACGAAGCCGTGCTTCAGGATCTCGTGGTCGTCGGGCGTCACGTCCCGCAGCCCCATGGAGATCGCGAGCAGTCCTGCAGACTGTGGCGTGAGATCGTGCCGATCCGTGTCGGCGCCGCGCACGATCGCGGCAATGGTCACGATCGCCGGGTCGCGATCGAGGCCGAATTTCGAGACGAAGGTGTCGAAGCTGCAACCGTCGCCGACATGGGTGAATTCGACGCCGGGCACGTCGTAGGGTGTCGCGCCCGCTTCCTGGGCAACACGGATCACCTGATCAGGTGCCGCGAACAGGAAATCAGGTTCCTTGTCGATGAAGCGTGCAATCAGCCAGGGGCAGGCGATGCGGTCGATGACCGGGCGTTCACGGGTAACCCATTTCATGACGGAATCCTTTCTTCGCTCATCACCAGAGGGACGGTTGGCGCGCCGATGGCGTGCCAGGCGGCGATGCCGCCTGAGAGCGCCGTTGCATCGACGCCGCGGCGACGCAGTTCGGCGACTGCGTCGCCGCTGACCTGGAAGCCGTACACGCAATAGACGATGACAGGCCTGTCCCTCGGCAGTTCATCGGCCCAATCGGCAATGGTCTCGGGAGCGCGGAGCTTGGCGCCCGGCAGCATATCGCTGCGTTTTGCCAGATCGTCGGCCAGGCAGACGTCGAGCACGACCAGATCTTCGCCCTGGTCGAGTCGGGCCCGCAGTTCCTCTGGCGCAACAGTTGGAACCTTATTGTCCGATGCAGGTCCTGTTGAAGGATCGCGCTGCGCGACAGCCCGCCGGTGGCGGGCGGCAACCCGCTCCCAATGGATGTTCTTCATGAACGCGTCGACATAGGCGCCAGCCTTGGCGCCAAAATCGAGGTGGTAGGCATGTTCGTACATGTCGAGCGCGAGGATCGGCATGCCGCCGGCGAGACAATTGGTGTGATCCGCCGCCCATTGAATCGTCAGCCGATCGCGGCGCTCCGACCAGGTCAGCAGCGTCCATCCCGAGCCTCCGGCCTGCGCCTTAGCACAAGCCATGAACTTGGCGCGCCATGCCGCCACGCTGCCGAAGTCGCGCTCCAGTGCTGCGGCAAGATCGCCTCCGGCATCGCCGGAACCACCGAGCCCATCGAAATAGATCTCGTGCAGGATCGCCGAATTTGCCGCGACCAGCTCTTCGCGCTTCAACCCGTTGATGTCGAAGACGGGTGCTGCGCCCCAGTCGAGTTCATCGAGCCGCTGTTCGATAGCGTTGAGGCGGCGAACCGCACCGCCGTAATTGTTTTCATAATGGCTGGCCAGCAGGCGTTCGGACAGTCCGACGAGCCTGGGCGGCTTGAACGGCAGCGGCATGATCTGGTGCGGCATTGGATTTCCTCGCTCGGCGGCACGGCCCATCCGTGAGCAGGCGCACGTTATGCCCAAACGAGAAATGATACAAGTGTTGCATCTTGCTCAGGCGTTTGATACGGGTCACTTATGGGCGAGAGGGAATCGATCCCAGCTGCGCCGGGTATTCCACCAAGGACGAGGAGCGAACCATCTGCGGCTGAACCGCAGTCCTCAGGGGCGGCACGCCTTGGGTGGTTGCCACCACCGATGTCGCTTCCGAAAGGCCCGCCGTCACCTCGACGCGACCGTTCTCGGTGACACCAGCCTTGATGGCGAGGCGTGTGATGCGATTGTCCGTGACTGTGTACACGAAGGTGCCGTCGCCATTACTTCCGGGGCCTCCATTCCTGCCGGACGACGTTCGAGGGGCGCCACATGAGCTTTCTTTCTTCGCCCGGAAGTGCGCTGGGGCGCTTCGACAACCGACGATGAGCTTCGCCCGCATTGAAGTATGGTGTCTCTGCGGATCTTGGCCATTTAGTATGGTTTGCGCATGAGCCATGATACAAGTGTTGCATCTAATTCAGTCCATGATACGGTTCACTTATGAGTGAGGGGCAATCGCAGGAGCAGCGCTGGCTGCTCCTGATTTATCAGCTGCCAAGCAAGCCCGCCTATTTCCGGGTGAAGATCTGGCGACGGTTGCAAGGCATCGGCGCGGTCGCAGTCAAAAGCACCGTTTACGCCCTGCCGGCCAATGCCGAGATGCAGGAGGATTTCGAATGGCTTCTGAAGGAGATCGTCGCCGGCGGCGGCGAGGCCATGATTTGCGAGGCGCGCCTTGTCGACGGTCTGTCGGACGCGCAGGTGCGGGCGATGTTCGACGCGGCCCGTGATGCCGACTATGCGGAGATCGCTGGGGAAGCGCGCGAGCTGGCTGCAGCGATTGGGGCCGACGCGACATCGGAAAAACACGCAGAAGCGCGTCCGCAACTTGGTCGCTTGCGCAAGCGGCTCACTGAAGTGGTGATGATCGACTTTTTTGGTGCCAGCGGTCGCCTCACGATCGAGGGACTGATCGCCGAACTTGAAACACAGCTTACAGAGGACAAGGCCATGACCAAGGAACCGAAGAAGGCCGCCGAGCCGAGCGAGCTCAAGGGCCGAATCTGGGTCACGCGCCGGGACGTGCATGTCGACCGCATCGCCTGCAGTTGGCTGATCCGCCGGTTCATCGATGCTGACGCGATCATCCGCTTCGTAGCGGGCAAGGGATACGTGCCAAAGGAGGGGGAATTGCGCTTCGACATGTTCGAAGGCGAAATCACCCATGAGGGCGATCGCTGCAGCTTCGAAGTTCTGCTTACCCGCGCCGGCATCAATGATCCGGCACTCCAGGCCATCGCCGAGATCGTCCATGACATCGACCTCAAGGACAACAAGTTCGGTCGCGAGGAGGCGACTGGGATTGCCAGTCTGATTGCAGGCATCGCCATGGCGAACGAGAGCGACGAACAGCGGATCGCGCAGGGCGCTCCTGTCTTCGACAACCTCTATCAGTATTTCCGCAAGAAACGCGGATGACCGCAGGGACTCAAACTATGGCCAATCTGGAGCAGTCCGTCACGACGCCGCCATCTCTGGCCGAAACCCACGACCATGACATTTCGTTTGCGGACGCCATGCGAGTATGGGCCCGCGTTGCAATGCTCAGCTTCGGCGGCCCGGCCGGCCAGATCGCCATGATGCATCGGATCGTCGTTGAGGAAAAGCGCTGGATCGGCGAGACGAGATTCCTGCATGCGCTCAACTACTGCACGCTGCTGCCAGGTCCGGAGGCGCAGCAATTGGCCATCTATATTGGCTGGCTCATGCACAAGACCAAAGGCGGCCTCGTCGCGGGAATCCTGTTCGTGCTGCCAGGCGCGGTCGCCATCATGGTCCTGAGCTGGATCTACGCCATCTTCGGCAACGTTGGCGCTATCCAGGCGCTCTTCTTCGGCCTGAAGGCGGCGGTTCTGGCCATCGTGCTCGAAGCGGTCCTGCGGATCGGCAGGAGGGCGCTCAGGAACAATGTGATGGTCGGCCTCGCTGCGGCAGCCTTCATCGCCCTGTTCTTCTTCCATGCACCGTTCCCGCTGGTCATCCTGGTTGCGGCCGTGATCGGCTACGTCGGGGGCAAGATGGGTTGGGCCGCATTCCAGCCAGGCAATGGACATGGCAAGCTTGGTGGCAAGCAGGTCGATGATGTCGACTCGGCGCTTGGCGAAGGGATGCCGGCGCATGCCCGGCCATCCATCGAATGGTCGCTGAAGATTGCGGCGGTGTTTCTGCTGCTATGGTTCGTTCCGGTCCTTTTCTTGTTGCTGTTTCTTGGGCAAGGCAATGTCTTCACCGACATCGCCATCTTCTTTTCCAAGATGGCGGTGGTGACGTTCGGCGGGGCCTATGCGGTGCTTGCCTATGTCGCCCAGCAAGGAGTCGAGCACTATGGCTGGCTGAAGCCTGGAGAAATGCTGGATGGCCTCGGCATGGCCGAAACGACGCCGGGTCCGCTGATCATGGTCACTCAATTCGTTGGTTTCATGGGAGCATTCCGGGAGCCGGGGGTTCTTAACGCGTTGGTCGCTGGAACGCTCGGCGGCCTTCTGACGACGTGGGTGACCTTCGTCCCGTGCTTCCTGTGGATATTTCTCGGCGCGCCGTACATAGAGACGATGCGCAGCAACAAGGCCCTGTCAGCCGCACTGTCGACCATCACGGCAGCGGTGGTTGGAGTGATCCTGAACCTCGCGGTGTGGTTCGCGCTTCATGTCCTGTTTCGCGATTTGCATGAGATCGGCTTGCTGGGCATGAGGCTCGACGTGCCAGTCCTCGGTTCCCTCAACATTCCGTCTCTCGTACTGACCCTCGGTGCGATGCTGGCGGTATTCCGCTTCAAGGTCGGCGTGATCCCGGTGCTAGCGGCATGTTCGATCCTGGGCGTGCTTTTCGGCGTCGCGGCGGGCTCGGTCTAGGGCGATCTTTCTGCTCGGATGCGAGCATCGCAGTCTATTTCATATCGGGGCTGCCTGATGGGCGAGCAAGTAGGAGGCGAGGTATAATGGGCACGAGGCGAGTGGCTGTGGTCTGGCGCGGTGACCGGGAGGCGCGTCGCACGGCGACACCGCAGAACAACCGGTTTCATCGCGTGTTCGAGGAACTCGCTGCGATCGGTGTTCACGCCGAACCCGCCGTTTATGACGAAGAGTTTGCCGAGGAGGTTCGGACCCAGCTCCTGGCGACGGACGGCGTGCTGGTCTGGGTCGATCCCTTGCACGAGGGAAAAACCCGTGCGGTGCTCGACCCGCTGCTGCGCGACGTGGCGGCACGCGGCCCCTGGGTGAGTGCACATCCAGACGTGATCCTGAAAATGGGCGTGAAGGAAGTTCTGCACCGTACGAAGCATCTCGGATGGGGAACCGATACTTACCTCTACGGCTCCGCCGAGGCTTTTCGCGAGGCGTTTCCGGAGCGGCTTCGGACGGCCGGTCCACGGGTGCTGAAGCAGAACCGCGGCAATGGCGGCCAGGGAGTATGGAAGGTCGAGCTGATCGGTTCGCTTCCTGGCGGAGAGCCGGCGGTTCGGGTGCTGCACGCGCGACGCGGCAGTATGCCGGAAGAACTCGCACTGCCGGATTTCATGGCGCGCTGCCAGGTGTATTTGACACCCGATGGCTGCATCGTGGATCAGCCATTCCAACCGCGTTTACCCGACGGGATGATCCGCTGTTACATGGGCGCCGACAAGGTGGTCGGCTTTGGCCACCAGTTCATCAAGGCCCTAATCCCACCACCTCCTGAAGGGCCAGATTCCGAGGCTGCGCAACCAGGGCCGCGGATAATGCATCCCGCCACGGCCGAACCGTTTCAGTCGCTGCGGACCAATATGGAAACCGGGTGGACGCCGCAAATGATGGCTGTGCTAGGCGTCGATGCCAGGTCGCTGCCGATCATTTGGGATGCCGATTTTCTCTACGGACCACGGACTGTGTCAGGTGAAGACACGTATGCGCTTTGTGAGATCAACGTCAGCTCGGTCTTTGCCATCCCCGATCAAGCGCCGGCCGAAATAGCTCGACTCGTTGCCATGCGATTTTGAATCGACGAAGATTGGCGGTCCGAGTGGGGCTCTGGCCGAACGCGGTTCGGCGGTCAGTCCGATGGTCGCCGGACCCCTGCTTGCCGTTTCCGGTTTCGGCTGACCAATTCTCGTCGCCGGTGGCTTGAACACCATCTACGAAATCCTTTGCTCATGACGTTTCGCAAGATTCGGCCGCCCGAGGAACGTTAGCCTCAACCGGCGCGAGATCTGGATTTGGAAGGTCTTGCTAGGGTGACCGCCCCGGAAGAGCTGAACCCGCCATCCGCTGGAACAGGTCGTCGACCTGGGCCGGCGATAGGCTGGAGTCCTCGGCGATCCACCAGGCAAGCACCGAGAGAAAGGCTCCCGATATGAACTGGACGACGAATTCCAGCGGCACGCCCGCGTCGCCGATCCGCTTGCCAGACAGTTCGGTTCGCACTGCGCGCCGTATGCGTTCACGCAATTGATCGTGGATCGTGTCGCCGCTGCTCGCAAGTAGCGCTTTGTGAAGCGACCGGAACGCCCGCGCGTGCTCGAACATCGGCAGGCTGAATTCGAACAGGCGATTGCCTGTCTTTTCGTCTGCCGACACGCGCCTGCTCAGCGACAGCAGATGCGCCTCAAGGGCCGCGCTGCGCAATTCGTCCTTGCCGGCATAGTGCGTATAGAAGGTCGACCTGCCGACATCAGCTTTCTGGCAGATGTCTTCCACGGTGAGAGCCGCATAGCCGCACTCTGGGATCAGAGCAATCAGCGCGTCCTGCAGCATGGCGCGCGTGCGCGCGACACGACGGTCGATCGTACCCCTGTCGTCGGGCCGCTCGATTTTAATGGTCATTGCTCTTTCCACCGTGCGGTTTGGGACGTTCAGCGGTCCGTTGTCCAGCAACAGCGCTAATGGACAATCTGTCCAGTATGATACGCCGAGTCCAGAAGCTCAAGAATGCCTTGAGCACTCCGGAAACGGACGAGGAGGCAAAAGGAAATGCACCAATTTGGTCATCGGGCTGGAAACGGACAGCATTCGCGAAAGGGTGTTATTATGCTTGCTGTGCTCGTCAAACTGTCGCTGGTCGCCGGTTTTCTGCTAATGCTTCATTTCGGGGACGGCTATCTCAATGCCGGTGCTTGGACGGCTGCAGTCCACGGCCTCATCCTCGCTGCGGTCGCGGCATTCGCACTCTGGGGCGGCTTCCATCACATGCGGACTGCCGGCGCGCATGGCGCCGGCGAAAGGGGCATCGGCATCGTCCTGCATAGGGCGGTCGGCTATGACCTGCTTGCGCGCGTCCTGACTTGGGGCCGCGAGGACCGGTTCCGTGAATTCATGCTGCGTCTGGCAAGGCTCCAGCCCGGCGAGGCGATGCTCGATGTCGCCTGCGGTACGGGCACGCTTGCCATAGCCGCGAGACGGTTGGTCGGAGCGGTCGGACGCGTCACGGGCGTCGACGCATCGGTCGAAATGGTCGAGAGGGCGCGCGTCAAGGCTACGCGAGCCGGCGTTGATCTTACCTTCGTCCAGGCGACGGCCCAGGAACTTCCCTTCGAGGATGGCCAATTCGACATCGTGATCGGTACGCTCATGCTGCATCACCTGCCGAAACCCGACCGATCGACCTTCTTCCGTGAAGCGGAGCGGGTTCTGAAGCCGGGAGGCCGACTGCTGCTGATCGACTTCGGAAGGCCGCTGCACGAATCCAGATTGCCGAGGCTCCATCGGCACGGGCATATCGACATGAATGCGGTCGGAACTCTACTGGTCGAGACAGGCTTCAGGGTCGACGATACCGGCGCCGTCGGGACCATGAACCTCGATTATGTGCGCGCGACCACGGACAAGATCCTGCCTGCCTGAGCGCCGCATGCCGCGGCGACCGGACCGGGCGCGCCGCCGCCAGGAAGACGCGCGGGCCGGTAGTCGCGGGCCGCGCTGCATTGCGTGCGTAGCCGCCGCGGCGCTATCTTGCCGATTGGCTATCCCGGCCTGCTTCGATACGCGAGTCTACCGAATGCCCAAGACCTACTTGTCCTTGACGCTTGCGGCCGCATGGTTGGCATCACCGCTTGCGCATGCCGATGGCGTCGACCGGGCGCTGGATGCCTTCCACGCGACATGCCTGGCGCACGGCCCCGACTTCGAGCGAACCGCGACATTGGCAAAGACGCGCGGATGGACGCCGCTCGTCGACGGCGCGGCACTTGCTCCTGTGGATGCCATGAAGGCGTTCCGCGGATGGCAGGTCACCGGCGACGACCTTCCGGCCGGAACGATGGTCGCGGTGACCAGGGCGACCATGGACGGCAGGTCCGTCCAGACCTGCTCGCTCAAGCTTTTCGATGTCGACCGCGCCGAGTTTGAAAAACGGTTCTTCCACCGCACCGACGCCGAAAAAATCGGCGAGGAGAGGAAGGGCAGGCAGGTTTCCCGGCTGTTCATACTGATCGCGGGCAATCGCAAGCAGCTCGTGCATTTGACGTCGCCAGCCGTTCGGGGCACAGCGAACGCCATCATAGCAAGTTCGATAGTCGATGATTGAAAAGGCTTCGCGGGCCGCGTCCCAATTTAGCCTGCTTGCGCTGCCAGATCACTCGGTTGGCGCGCAATGACGAGAAAGCGAGCGCAAATGCGACTGACCAGCACGATTTTCGGCATGGCGCTCCTGCTCGCCTCCACCGTCGCGGTCGGCGCTCATCCTCATGTCTTCGCGGAAGCCCGTTTGGACCTAACGGTTGGCGCTGACAAGTCGGTCAAGTCGCTCAAGCATCTCTGGCGGTTCGACGAGCTCTTCTCCTCGACGGTGCTGATGGAGTTCGACAAGAATTCCGACTTTACTCTCGACGCCGAAGAACTCGACGCCGCCGCCCTCACCATCCATGCCTCACTGGAAGAATACAATTATTTCCAAATGGTCACTGTGGAAGGCAAGGACGTGGCGATGACGCCGCCGGCGAGGCTGGTCACTAGCTACGAGAACAATCAACTCATCATCCAATTCGAGACGCAGCCGAAAGACACGTTGGCGCTCGCCGGCAAGGTGAGCATCGGCGTCTACGATCCGACCTTCTACACCGCGATCGATTTCACCGATGACGATAAGATCGCCGTGGCTGGCCTACCGAAAGATTGCACGAGGGCCGTCGTCCGCCCCGATCCGAATACCGCAATCGCACAGAATCAGACGAAATTGACGGATGCCTTCTTCAGCGATCCGACCGGAACCGATCTCGGCAAGATATTCGCGACACGCCTTGAATTGACGTGCAGTTGAAGCGGCGGAACGGATAGAACGTGTTTTTCCAAACCCTGGTCGAGTTTCAACGCACGATATACTTGGCGCTCGCCGAACAGATCAAATTGCTGTCAGCCGGGGGCGACTGGCTGGCGTTCACTGCCTTCCTGCCGATGGGTGTCCTGTTCGGAGCTGCGCATGCTTTGACACCCGGACACAGCAAAGCCGTGCTGGCTACCTATTTGGCCGGATCGGATGCCAGCATCCGTCGCGGCCTACTGGTGTCGCTGACACTCTCCTTCACCCATGTCACGATTGCCGTTGTGATTGCAGCCCTCTCGTTGCCATTGGTCTCGATTGCGCTGGGCAGCGTCGGCCGGGCGCCGCTTTTGGAGGATGTCAGTCGTGGCCTGCTCGGGTTAATTGGTCTGTGGATGCTTTGGCGGGCGCTCAGCCACGGTCATCACCATCAGCATGAAGGCGAGGTTGTGGGCGTCATGGCCGGCCTGATCCCATGTCCATTGACGCTCTTCGCGATGACCTTCGCGATCTCAAGAGGTGTTCCGGTCGCGGGCATACTCTTTGCAATCACCATGATGGCCGGCGTGGCACTGACGTTGTCTTGCGTGGCAGTTCTGTCGATCCTGTTTCGGGAACGGCTGGTGCATTTCTTCGACCGTCGGCCGCGCCTGTTCGATGTGATATCGCGAACTATCGAAGGTACCGCCGGCCTTATTCTTACTGGCGTGGCTGTCTGGCAAATCTCGTCGAAATGAGAAAGTTTGACCGACCGCCAAGGCCACAGCGATTCTCATAGGGATCACATTGCAATTAACGACGTCGTGCCATTAAGTGCCGGCACGCGCGGTTCGGGTTTGGGTTTAGAACATTGAGCGACCGTCAGAAGATCATTTGGATGATAGCGCTGGCGATCCTCGCCGGCATCGGGGTGATATTGCTAAATCACTGG
This sequence comes from Mesorhizobium sp. M1252, assembly GCF_040318265.1. Lineage (NCBI taxonomy): Bacteria > Pseudomonadati > Pseudomonadota > Alphaproteobacteria > Hyphomicrobiales > Phyllobacteriaceae > Mesorhizobium > Mesorhizobium sp. M1252. Next base: position 92,934 of record NZ_JAMYLX010000005.1, read on the forward strand.
ATCAAAGGCGATCTCTACGCGGCGGGTCCATTGACTTCGACTACCCAGACGCCACATTTAGTTCGGCCGGCATGACCGGTTCTTTTTCTATCCGATTTCTGGCCCGCCGGTTCGCGCCGGCGGATTTTTTGCGGGGGTAGGATACTCAGCGCGGATTTGGCTATCTTGCCCCTGATTGTCAGAGGCGGAGCTGCGGTGATCGCTCCGCAATGATGGCCAACGGCGGTTCCACGACGGCGGCATACGCGCTTGAGAGATGAGAGTGGCTGTTTCATAAAGAGGATATCATGCCTGCGGACGATGGTAGTCTACGCGACATTCTTGGAATTCTGTTGGTTCTCCTACTCGTAGGCGCCAACGGTTTCTTTGTCGCCGCCGAATTTGCGCTGGTCGCGGTTAGACGAAGCCGCGTCGACGAATTGGCTACAGCTGGACGCTCGAACGCCAGCCTCCTTCAACGGGCTTTGGTGAATCTCGATGCGAACCTTGCAGCAACTCAGCTCGGCATCACCATCTCATCGCTGGCGCTCGGTTGGGTCGGCGAGCCTGCACTCGCTCATTTGATCGAGCCACTCCTCTTGGGAGTGATGGGGTCGCTGGCCACGGCAGCTTCGCACACCATTGCCGTCGCAATCGCCTTCATCATCATAACCGCGCTACACATTGTCCTGGGTGAACTAGCGCCGAAAAGTCTGGCGCTCCAGCGCAGCGAGAGCACGGCACTTCGGGTCGTCCGCCCTCTCGGTCTGTTCCTGCTCCTGCTCAGGCCGGCGATTCTTGTTCTCAACGGTCTCGGCAATCTGGTGCTGCGTCTGTGCGGTCTGCGTCCGGGCACAGGCGAGGAGTCCTTGCATTCGCCCGAAGAGCTGAAGCTGCTCGTGGCGGCAAGCCAGGAGGCAGGGCTCCTTCATCAGACGCAACAGGAACTGGTCGAGCGTGTCTTCAACATCGGCGATCGGCGCATTGCCGACATCATGACACCGCGACGCGATATCGACTGGATCGATACCGACGACATCCCTGACGAGATTCTGCGCACCATCCGGCAATGTCGCCATGAGCAGCTTCTGGTCGGCCGTGGGGGGATAGACGAACCGCTTGGCATGATTCTGAAGAAGGACCTTCTCGACCAGGTGCTCGACGGCAAAACGCTTGACCCGATGGCGGTCATCCGAGAACCTTTGATCGTTCACGAGGCAACGCCGATTTTCCGTGTACTCGATCAGTTCAAGCGGACGCCGGTGCGTCTGGCGATCGTCATCGACGAATATGGCGCTCTGGAGGGGATCGTCACCCAGACCGATCTGCTCGAAGCCATCGCAGGGGACCTTCCTGACCTGGACAATGAGGACCCTGATGTCATCGAGCGCGATGACGGGTCCTTGCTCATCGACGGAATGATGCTGGCGCACGATGCGTTCGCTCGCCTAGGATTCCGATCGGGGTCTGCCGAAGGGGATTTTCACACGATCGCTGGGTTCGCCTTGTCCAGCCTTGGGCACTTGCCGGAAGCCGGTGAGCACTTTGACCACGAGGGCTGGCGCTTCGAGATCCTCGATATGGATGGAAGGCGGATCGACAAGCTGCTCGCTCGCCGTGAGCCGCCTACATCCAAGCCGGCAACCAGTTGAGACTGACCGCGCGACAGGCCGGTAAGCCGGCCGGCCTTTTGCGCGCGAATATTCCCACTTTTCGAACCCACGCTCCCACAGTAGTCCCTATCCACAAACGCCCGTCAGTTCGCCCAGGACGCGTATCCGCTGGAGTCACAGTGACTGGTGAGCGTCTTCGCGTCGCGCTATGTGATCAATGGAACCGACAGTTGAGGGTCTAAATGGACGCCAAGAGCGCCGTCTGGCTGATTATTGGGGTCCTGGTGGTGCTAGTGGTGGCCTTTCTCACCGCAATGGCATTCGGGCTGCTATGAGTCAGCCAGGCTGATCGACACTCGCCACAGGCCGTTGTGGCGCCGTGGCGGTGGCACCCCCATTACCACAGCGACTGCGCGACGGAGGGACATGTCGGTTGCGTGTCGACGAGCGACCACAGATGCGGCATGCGGCAATTTTTTGCGGCGAAGAATGATTTTTGAATCGTGTACAGAAGTCATGGCCAAGACCAATCCGAAATCCCCTGATTTTCCGCCGCCGCGCCGTTGACCCGCTTTGAGAAAGCCGAGTTCGCGAAGCTTTGCGATCCGAAAGGCCGTCGCAAATCAACTTGCGCCGACAGATGCCTCGCTGGTCTGTGATCTGGTAGCGGCGAGGTCGCGCTGATTCGCCATGCGAGCCCTGTTCAAGCGCGCTGTGGCCGATTGCAGCGACTCCGAATTTCTTTCGACGAAACGACATCTGCTGTCGATCACCAGCGGCATTGACCGGACGACGGCGGCCACGCAAATGATGGCCGCGCAATTGGGCGTCTAAGCCCGTCGCTCGCCATTTCATCGGCCGATCTTGATGCGGGGGGCAATATTGGATATTGAAGATCGCCACTTAACAAGTAGGTAATTTGCATTCAGCCAGTTGTGCTACTCCACGATAGTGCTCTTCTGTCCAAATTATCTTGGGAGGGCTTCCTTGCCGCCATGGCGGCTTTGACCATGTTCGCATTTTCGATGGATACCTTCGCACACGGCGGCGGCACCGATGCCAATGGATGCCATACCAACCACAAGACTGGCGAGTATCACTGCCACTGATATCAGGACCAAATTGCGTGATTTGGGTTCGTGCGAGTAGGCATATTCGCGGCGCCTAGATAGCAGCGTTGCTCACCATGGGGGGGCGCAGATGAGAATTCGAAGGCTGTTCCACTTGGGCACATTGATGCTTGCGGCGGCATCAGCCACGCCATGTCATGCGCAGGGGACTTTCGGAGGAAATGACTGCACCGAAGATTGTTCCGGGCATAAAGCTGGCTACGACTGGGCTGAGCAAAATCAGATTTCCAACAACAGCGACTGCAGCTCAAACAGCCAACCATTTAATGAGGGCTGCCAAACCTTCGTCGAAGACTCGTCTCGCGGTTCGAACGAAGACGATGAAGGCGAAGAGATAGACGACTGAGATACAGCGCTGATTCGGATAAGGATCCAGCCGGCGGCTTCCCGTCGTGTAGGCGCAGTCGCTTTTGGTGTGGCATCTTTCATCGGCTGCGCTCATGCCGAAGACGCGTGCGCCCCAAACTACGCGGGAGCCTGCGTTCCAATCGCCAGCGACGTCGATTGCTCCTCCGGAAAGGGCAATGGTCCGCCTATGTACGCGGCCCGGTCACTGTTGTCGGCAGGGATATCTATGATCTGGACCGCCACGGCGATGGGATCGGCTGCGAAAACGGCTAGAGCCACGCTACGGCTTGCACGGCCCTGTCCCGTTCCACTGGATGAACGCCACTTCCTTCCCGGTGACTTCCCGCACGGCTTTCAACAGCACCTCATGCAGGACGCGCGTCTGCCGGTAAGTGGTCGCTATCGGGCGATATAAACGGCTTGATGATACTTAAGTGCAGTGCCTCCGCTGCCGTCACAAAGCGCTCAATTTCAGCCTGTGATAATTGCTGCGAACCTTTCGACCTGGCCATGTCCTACCCTCGAAATCTCTGTGTGCCAGACGACCTTGCCGTCGATCTTCATCGGCTTGTGGATCATCAAGCGCTTCGGCAGATGCTCGGGGTGCACCTCCAAACCAATGGTCGAACCGGGAATTTCCACCACTCTTATCGGGAAAGTCACGCAGCGCATCACCTCGGCGTCAGACGCCCGGCGTGAATCCGACCTTCCAGCAATGCCTCACCGCGCGTCGGCGTGACCGCAGCGGGAACATTCGGCCATGCGGTGGAGGATCAGGTGTGACGCATCTATAGGAAATCGTCGGCATCTGTCGGCTTAGAAGTGCTGCCCTCAGCAATCAATTGGTCGCCTTCGGAGCCGCCCCGAACGCGATGACGATTCAGCCCAAAGATTAGGGAAATCGGACGTCCCTTCTTCACCGGTTAGGAGTAGGACCAACACCGCCCTGGCGCGTGAGGAAGGTCTGTGACCGAAATTCAGAAGCGCAGGGCGCAAGCTACAATGGCCCTGACTGGATCTTAGCCAATGTGGCGTTCCTTCCGGGTATTCTTTCCAGGCCACGCCCAAGGCGTCCTCGAATGGATTGGGTCTGACCGAAGACCGTCTTCGTTTCACTCCGTCTCGATCGTCTTCTCGCAACGTCGGCGCTGCGTTTTCTTCCCCTGTCCGCTGCGCGTCCATTCCTCACGGTCCAAGAAAGCCTCGCGTCGCCGTCTTCCACTTCGTTTCAGCCCCTTCGGGATGCAGACCGATCGTTTCCGGTCTCACGTCCACCATCGAGGCCGCGATGGGCGCGGCCCGAGAAAACACAAAGGAACATCACCATGGCTACGATCGGCACTTTCTCCCGCACCGCGAACGGCTTCTCCGGCTCGGTCAAGACCCTCAATCTCAACGTCAAGACGGTAACGTTCGCTCCGACGGATGGCGAAAATGAAAAGGGTCCCGACTTCCGCATCTTCGCTGGCGCCACCGAGTTCGGGGCGGCATGGAAGAAGACCTCGCGCGAGGGACGCGACTACCACTCGGTCAAGCTCGACGATCCCAGCTTCCCCGCTCCGATCTATGCGAGCCTGGTCGAGACCGACACCGAGGGTGAGTTCTCGCTCATCTGGTCACGCCGCGCCGCAGAGTGACCCGACAAAACACAAAGCCCCGCCGCAAGGCGGGGCTTTGCCATGTTCAGGTCCTATACAACTTGGCACGTCCGCTAGGTGCAGCGCGTTACGCTTTGGCCGGCGCCTTGCGGACCTTCTTCAGCGGCGACTTCATGGCCGCCGCAGTCGTCGCCGCTGCCGCCGCACGAGTAGCCCGTTTTGTTTTTTCCGCCGCGGCAGACGTGGGCGTCGCCGCCTTGCGCCCGAGCCCTATTGATTTCGCCAGAGCCGACCGGGTAGCCGCGTAGTTCGGCGCCACCATCGGATAGTCGGACGGCAGGTTCCATTTCTGCCGGTATTCGTCGGGGGTCAGGTTGAAGTGCTGAAGGTGCCGCTTGAGCGATTTGAATTTCCTTCCGTCTTCCAGACAGATGATGAAGTCAGGTGTCACCGATTTCTTGATCGAAACTGCCGGGTCCTGTTTTACCACAGGTTCTACCGCCGGCGTGCCGATGCCATTCAGGGCGGCATGGATGTCGCCGATGAGTTTTGGCAACTCGCCAACCGGTACTGGATTGTTCGATACATAGGCGGCGACAATGTCAGCCGTTATCGACACGGTATCCAGTTTGTTGCCTTGCTCGAGAGCAGTGGTCATATGATTTCCCTTTTTTGTATCGGATGAATTGAGCGACGTTTGATTTTTCTAGCCTGCCCACGGCGCAAATAGTACGTTTCTTCGTAAAATCCACCTCTCTTGCGCAACATGACAAGAGTAAGTTTCGCTTCTGTTGTCCCATCGGCTGGGATGCTTTTGCCTATCTCATCTAAAGCGAGGAGCTTCCTTCACTTTTCCGCCCGTTCCAGCTGTGCAGAGCAATGCCGCTGGCTCTCACCCTGGCTATAGAGTTTGTATCAATGCGCAGTGTGCATGATCGAATCTGGAGGGCGTGGGAGGTTTCGAGGGCACGATCTGGATTTTGAAGTTCGCTCATAGGGCAGCGCCCGCTTTGACGAGCGTCGCCAACGCGAGCCTTGCGCTCTATATGATCAGGATCAAGGCTCGCGAGAGAAGATTGTCGGCGGTCGCGAGGAGATCGCGAAAGCTTCCTGCGCAAGCGCTTGACTGCGGCGCTGGCACACCGGCGGAAGTTTGCTGTTCCGACTTTGGATTGGCCGCTGCTCGCGCCAACTGTGGCTATGTTCGCCAGTCCATCTGCTCTTCACGCCGTTCACCATCGAATGCCTGCTTTCCCTTCGCGGCCAAAAGCTCCCGGGCATGCTTACCGTCATGGCCCTGCAGCTTCGCGGCGATCCAGAGCATCGCGCCGTAGATGATTGCGCGATCGTCATTGGTGAGCTCGACAATGCCTGCCTTGAGGACGAGACCGCCAAGCTCGATCAGCTGTCGGGTGCGTTTGCGACGCTCCACCTGCCATGTTCTCATGTCATTGCGAGCCTGTGCCGCCTGCCGGCGATTGCGCGCTGCCCGATTGCGCTGGAGCGCCGCGAGGGTTGCGCTGAGATGCCGAAGCAGTTCGCCGGCACCTGCTCTCGAAAAACATCACCCCACGCTTAGCCCATGCCTCACGCTTTGCCGTGTCTTTCGTCTCAGTGATTGCGACCAGTGCGCCCGCCAGTTCGTCGGCGCTGAGCTGATCGGCGCCGGTGGCGATCACCAGCTCGCCAAGCTGCTGCACCTTTCTGGTTTTGAGCTCTCGCGCTTTTTCTTCCAGGGCTTGAAGTTCTGCGTCGAAGTCCCGCGGTTTGCGCATGGCTGTCTCCATCGGTTATCGGTCGGAGGATGATAGGGGAGCGGCTGCCGGAAGGCTTCAGGGTCGCCGAGACAGCCCGGGACGGGCTGGTCCATCCCGAGATTTTTTCGAGGGAGGGCGCGCTTATACGTCGTGCCGACGTGGGCTTTGACGTGCAAATGATCTGGTCGCGATGGCGATCTATCATCTTCACGTCAAGGTCATTGGCCGCAAGGCAGGCTCAAGCGCTGTGGCGTCCGCCGCCTACCGCTCGGCCTCGCGGCTGAGTGACGAGCGGATAGAACGCAGCCACGACTTCTCCGCCAAGCGCGGTGTCGTTCATTCCGAGGTGATGCTGCCGGAGGATGCACCGGAGGCCTGGCGCGACCGCGAACGGCTTTGGAACGATGTCGAGGCGTTCGAGGTGAGGAAGGATGCGCAACTTGCCCGCGAGGTCGAGTTTGCGCTCCCGCGTGAACTCAGCCAGGCGCAAGGCATCGAGTTGGCGCGCGACTTCGTTCAGGCTGAGTTCGTAAGCCGGGGCATGGTCGCCGATCTCAATGTGCACTGGGACCGCGCAGAGGATGGAAGCCCCAAGCCGCATGCTCATGTCATGCTGACCATGCGGGCCGTGGACGAGAATGGTTTTGGCGCCAAGGTTCGAGACTGGAATGCTACCCAGCTGGTTGAGCGCTGGCGCGAGCGATGGGCGGAGCTGGCCAATGAACGCCTGGCCGAACTCGACATCGACGCGCACATCGATCATCGCAGTCTGGAAGCGCAGGGCATTTCACTGGAGCCGCAAACCCAGATTGGTGCGCCAGCACAGCGCATTGAGGGCAGTGGCCTTGCTGCTAGCGACATTGAAGCAGATCGCGCCGAACTGCATCGCGACATCGCGCGCAACAATGGTGCGCGCATCATTGCCGATCCATCCGTGGCGCTCGATGCCATCACGCATCAGCAATCGACTTTCACCCGAAAGGACATTGCGAAGTTCTCGCATCGGCACAGCGACGGAGTGGAGCAGTTCAACGCGGTCGTGGCAGCCATCAGCAACGCACCCGATCTGATTGAACTCGGCAAGGACGGACGTGGCGAAGATCGCTTCACCACTCGGCAGATGATCGACACCGAACAGCGCCTTCACCGCGCTGCGGAGCGTATCGATTTGGACGAGAGACACGCGGTGAGTAAGGCACATCGCGAGGCGGCACTGGCGCGCGCAGCGCAACGCGGGCTTGTCCTTTCGAGCGAGCAGACCGATGCGCTGGCGCATATCACCGATAGAAACGGTCTTGGTGTCGTCGTCGGCTTTGCCGGAACGGGCAAGAGCGCCATGCTGGGCGTTGCGCGCCAGGCATGGGCAGCGGCGGGCTACGAGGTTCGAGGCGCCGCACTCTCCGGCATTGCCGCCGAGAATCTGGAAGGCGGATCAGGCATCTCATCACGCACCATCGCCAGTATGGAGCATAGCTGGGGACAGGGCCGCGATCTGCTCACAGCTCGCGATGTCCTGGTGATTGATGAGGCCGGCATGGTCGGCACGCGCCAGTTGGAGCGCGTGCTTTCCCATGCCGCCGACGTTGGCGCAAAAGTCGTACTCGTCGGCGATCCGCAGCAGTTGCAGGCGATCGAGGCCGGCGCCGCGTTCCGTTCCATCCACGAGCGTCATGGCGGCGTCGAAATCGGTCAGGTCCGCCGGCAGCGTGAGGACTGGCAGCGCGATGCCACGCGCGATCTGGCAACCGGCAGGATCGGCGCCGCGATCGGCGCCTACGATGCGCAAGGCATGGTGCATCAGGCTGCAACGCGCGACGAGGCGCGAGCTGAACTCGTCGAGCGCTGGGATCGCGACAGGCAGGCGCATCCAGAGGCAAGCCGGATCATCCTCACCCACACAAACAACGAGTTGAGCGCGCTCAACCAGGCAGCGCGCGAGCGCATGCGCGCTGCCGGCGATCTCGGCGACGAGGTTCAGGTGGATGTGGAACGCGGTGCAAGGGCCTTCGCCGGCGGCGACCGTGTCATGTTCCTGCGCAACGAGCGCGCGCTTGGCGTCAAGAACGGCACGCTCGGCGTGATCGAAGAGGTCAGCATCAGAGGATGACGGTTCAAATCGACGACGGCCGATCCGTGCGCTTCGATCTGAAAGACTATGCCCACATCGACCACGGCTATGCCGCGACCATTCACAAGGCCCAGGGCATGACCGTCGACCGGACGCATGTGCTCGCCACACCGGGCATGGATGCGCATGGCAGCTACGTCGCACTGTCGCGGCATCGAGACGGAATGGACCTGCACTACGGCAGCGATGACTTCACGACCCGCGAACGCCTCGTCCGGACGCTGTCACGGGACCGCGCCAAAGACATGGCGTCGGATTACGAGCAGGTCGACTCGGCGCAACACTATGCCGAACGGCGCGGTATCACGTTCCGCGAGCGCGCGGTCGAGATCGTGCGCCGGATCGTTCCGGAGAAGCTGCGCGACAGGATAGGCGGACTGCTCGACGGGTTGCGCTCGCCCGCAGACGCCGTGCCCATGCAGGAACGTGGACCTGGGCCGGGAAGGGAGAGTGTAGAGGTACGGATCGGAGATGCGGACCCGACGCCCGGCAGAGAAAATCTCGCCACCGGAGTGCCACGCGGCGCGAATGTGCCGGTGGACGCGGAAGCGGCGTTGCGCAGCGCTCGTACGAAGGCGCTTATTCGTCACGCGCGCGCTATCGACGCGATATCGCACAACGGAGATGCGGATGGGCTGGGCAGTCCCGAGCAGATGCGCGAGTTGAGGGATGCCCGTAGGGCCTTCGAGAAGGTGCGGCCCTTTGGCTGGCGCGATGCCGAAGCGGCTTATGTGAAAAATCCCGAACTTGTCCACGAGGCGGGGGCTGGCCGTGTCCGCCGCATCGTGCTTGCTCTCCAGCTTGAGACGGAAATCCGCACCGGGATGGACATCGATCCAGGCCGCCGCGCCGACCGTTTCGTCGAACGCTGGCAAAAGCTCGATCGGACGGGACGGGAGCAATATCAGGCCGGCGACATGTCCGGCTACAAGTCAACGCGCTCGGCCATGTCCGATATGGCCAAGAGCCTTGAACGCGATCCGCAGCTTGAATCCATGCTTGCCAATCATAAGAAGGCGCTTGGCATCGAGGTCGAATCCGGCCGGCGTCTGGGTGTGGAACTGGCATTCAGCCATGGCATCGGAAAGGGGCGGGGCCTTGGGCTCTGACACCCCTCCGATTTGCCACCGTTTTCACGCTACAGGCGGATGAAGCGAAAAATCGGATTGCCTCCGGCATGGGTTCGTCCTGTCTGTCCCAACAGAAATCAGCTACAACCATTCAGGTGGACGCAAGCTATGTCCGAGCCGGATCGTATCGTTCGTCTCAAAACAGTCCTCGCCAGGACCGGCCTGTCCCGCTCGACAATCTATCGCAAGATCGCCGACGGCACGTTCCCGGCTCAACTGAGGATCAGCACCAATGGCGCCGGGTGGCATGAATCCGAGATCAACCGCTGGGTTGAGGATCCCATTCGATGGGGGTCGAAGGCTGAGGTGAAGAGGTCCGATTGAACGGGTAGGTGCAACAACCTGGGGGCTTCCTTGCCGGTTCTGCAAATTGTCAATTTGCACTAGCGCGGTCACACGCTCCCATCGCTCAACCTGTTACTTCCGATAGCTTCTTGATGGCTGACGGAGCGCTAAAACCGAGAATCTCGGCGAGGTTTATAAACTCCACGACATCAACACGTCTCTGTCCGCTTTCTAGTCGAGCTACGAACGATTGGTATTGGCCGAGCCTGGTTGCCAACTCAACTTGCGTAAGGCCTGCCGCTTCACGGTTTTTGATCAGCAGCGCGATCAAAGCTTTGTGCCGATTCGTACCGAGTGTATCGACCACTTATCACCTCATCTGAACTCAGATGGGGGCTTCCTTTATATCTGATTTTCAGTTATCTTAAATTCAGATATTTAACTGAGGCCGCCAAAGCGTTTGGCTGTATCACTCCATGCAAAGCTGTTTGGAGCTCGGATCATGGATGATTCCGACGATAGCATAAATTTGTTTTTCATCACCCGGCGGCGCTTGCTGACGGGAACGGCCACGGGCGCGGCGGCATGGCCCTTCCAGGCAAAATCGCTGGCTGGCGAACTGACGGACGGCAGCGCGGCCGATCCTGCTCTTCGTCTGTGTGGGAGCTGGCAAAGAATCCATGATGAGACACTGGCGCTGTGCCGCGAACAGCAGCGGTTGGAGACACACCTCGCCAGGATAGTTGGCTTTCCCTGCGCCAAGGTGCGGCTTGCCGATGGTACGGACGTGACGCTCCATTCCATCGAGAGCCTGAACGATGCCCACTCTCCTGAAAATGAAGTCGAATGGGGCAGGGCGCTTGCGGATTTCGTGGCACACCAGGCGCGCTGGGACGCTGCTGATGCTGAGATCGGCTATTCGAGAACAGACGAACTGATCCGAAAATCGGAAACAGTCGAAGGGGCACTTCTGGATGATCTACCGCAGACAGCGGCCACGTCCATCGATGGCATTTTGGCCAAGCTCAAGGTCATCCTGCGTGACGGTGAGCACTGGGAACATCCAGACGATTTTCCCTGGCCGCACATCCGATCGGTACTGAATGACCTCGTCCGTCTTCACCGTTTAGACGTTGCGACGAACCCAAGCTCAGAAAAGCAGCAAAACTCACAGAGCAGGTGAAGCCTTGATGAAAATCTTGGATCGTTTTCAAAGCGGTGTGGCACCTAACGGTGAGGTCGGTCCCCATCCGGCCGACCGTCACGTCGGCAGGCAGATCGCGACTCTGCGAGTCCAGTCGGACGTCTCGCAGGCGCAACTGGCCCGTGCGATCCGCATCAGCTTTCAACAGCTCCAGAAATACGAAAGCGCGCGCAACCGCGTCAGCGCTTCCACGCTCTACGAAATCGCCCGCTCGCTGGATGTTCCTGTCAGCCGCTTCTTCGATGGTCTGCCGGGCAATGGCGAGGCAACCGCTCCGCTCCTGACCGTAGACGAACGCCTGGGATTCATCGCCAGCGCGGAAGGCAGACGCTTGATCGAAAGGCTGATGCGACTCCCCCCGCGTGTGCGCAACCGCGTGTCGTCTCTGCTCTTTGAATTGGGAAAGGAAATCGATCCTGTGCAATGCCCAGACGAGTATTAGAAACGAGGTTGAGGAGGTCGTGAGGGCCCGCGCCACTTGTTGCCTACAACCTCGGAAAGACGGCGGTGGGTGTAGTCAGGCGATCCCGCCAGACATGCCTGAGAGCTTCTCCAGAGCCGCCCGGAATAGCTTGCGGCTTGAGGTTGGGACTTACGGATTTCCGAAAAGCACGCCTTGCTATCCAATTCTGCGACTAATCAATTTGATGGCTTTTCTCATCTCCTGCATGCGCGCATCTGGGAGACATGGACCAAGATCATGATCTCGGCAGGATCGAACCAAGCCGCGCATTCTTATTTTCAGCAGAAGCCCAGCCGATCCGTAGCGAGCGCTACTCGCAATGGTTGTGAGGCACCAAAAAAGGGCCTTGTTCCGAGCGCCTGATAGAGCGATTCTGCGCCTTGCAAAAGCACTTGCGCGCCAAGCGGCTCGCGAAGACCACGAGCGTGAACAGGCCGAGAAAACTTATCATGACTCGAACCGCGATCTACGCACGCTTCTCAACCGACCTTCAAAATGAGCGATCAATCGACGATCAACTCGCTTTGTGCCGAGCATATGCAGAACGTGAGGGGTTGAACGTTGTCGCAACGTTTGACGACCGAGCACGCTCCGGTGGCTCCGTCCTGGGCCGTGACGGATTACTTCAGCTCATGGACAAAGCGCGTGAGCACGAATTCGACGTGCTCGTCGTAGAGGCACTTGATCGGCTCTCGCGCGACATGGAAGACCTTGCGGGCATTCACAAACGCCTTTCATTTCTCGGCATCGAAATTCGTGCCGTTCACGAAGGCGTGGTGAACACGGTCTTGGTCGGCCTGCGCGGTCTCGTTGGCCAGCTATACCGAGAGGACATCGCTCACAAAGTCCGCAGGGGTCAAGCCGGCCGAGTCAACAAAGGGCTTCACGCCGGCGGTCTGACCTATGGCTATTCGTACGTACTAGGCGATCCCGGGAAGCGGATGATCGCAGAGGATGAAGCGGAAATCGTGCGTCGTGTCTTTCGAGAGTATGTCGCAGGGCAAACCCCGCGCGATATCGCTCACGATCTAAACACAGACCGCATACCGCCGCCTCGCGGTCGTGCCTGGAATGCCTCCACCATCAATGGAAATGTGCAGAGAGGGACGGGGCTGCTTCACAATGAGCTTTATGCTGGCCGCCTGATCTGGAACAGGGTCAGAATGATCAAGGATCCTGACACGGGGAAACGTGTCTCGCGCCCAAATCCCAAGGGTGACTGGCGAGTAGTCGCAGTGCCCGACCTCGCTATTGTTCCGTCCGACCTGTTCGACGCAGCACAAGCACGCAAGAAGGCGCGTGCAACCACTCATCCAAGCCACCAGCGCCGACCACGGCACATGTTGACGGGGCTCCTGAGGTGTGGTGCCTGTGGTGCGGGAATGTCGTCGAAAGGCGTGGACAAGTCCAAGCGCATTCGCATCCGCTGTTCCGCCGCGACTGAAAGCGGAACATGCGCCGATCCCAAGACCTTCTATTTGGATACGGTCGAAGCTGCAGTTCTGAACGGCCTTTCCGCCGAGTTGCGCCATCCCGAAGTGATTGCCCAGTACGTCCAGACCTACCACGAAGAACGGAAGCGCTTGGCAGCCGACACCGATGCCAGGCGCAGCCGTTTGGAGCGACGGCTTGAAGAACTAACTCGGGAGATCGAGCGCCTGGTCAACGCCATTGCCAAGGGCTATGGCGACCCAGCCGTGCTGGGACCGCAATCAACAACGCTGAATGAAGAGCGTAAGGGCATTCTAGCCGAGTTGGATCGGGTGCCCGCCGCTACGGGAGTGATCGCGCTGCACCCTGCGGTGCTCGCTCGCTACGAGGAACAACTAAACCAACTTCGGACCGGGCTTGCTAAGGGCATTGCTTTTGGCGATTCCGAATGTGCAGAGGCAATGCGCGACTTGGTCGAAACCGTCACGGTGTTTCGAGATCCATCGAGGATCGGCGGAGTCGAAGTCGAAATCGCTGGGCGGTTAACGGCACTCTTGGGCGAGGGTGCCTTCCCCCACGGCGTCAAACGAGCGGGGGGAATGGTGGTAGCGGGAGGGCGCTACCAAACCCTGTCCATTCGAGATTTAGCCTACGCGGCTTCACCCCAACTTCGCGCGCCACTATCCCGGCGAGGGGCCACCCCGTGGCGTCGAAGGTCTCCTGGCTACTGCGTCGCAACATCTCCATTTTATCCCGGCTTTTCGGCCAACGCACCGGCATCTTGCGCGTGACGAATGGTTAGCTCGCTTGCAACGATACTTAGCCCATCGAACTCAACGCCGGAATGCCTGCGACGCACGCGTGCGGCGAAGGCGTGCAGCGGCGTGCCAAAAGGACAGTTTGCTCAGGGATCAGGTGGGTGCCGACGATTGCCGGATAGGGCTGAATAAGCAGCGGCAGGGTAGCGGAGATTCGTGCGAATGCCTTAGAGATCTGCCGCGTCCTTTTTCGATTTCATATTGCCTTTGTACGAGGCTGCTTTTATCCCAAACGCAGTCGGTGGGCCCACTTTGGCGCGAGCGAAAAAAGCAACCCAAGTTCGATTCTTTACGGCCGATGGGGTCGAGGTGGAAACCATCCTCGATCTGGCCGGCCCTCACAAGGATGAGCTGGTGAAGCGAATCGTTGAGGCGCTGGCGCGAGACGCGGCGAGACGGGATTTTCTCGCCGAGCGTGGTCTAGCCTCGCGTTAGCTTAACGGCCTCGCCGGAGTCGTTCAGAATGAGCGGGTTGCCGTAGCAACGAGCACGAGCTGTATTTCCTCCGGGAGGAGGGTTCATCCCTTCTCTTGGTTTGTGGGGCCGCCGGACCATAGGAGAACATACGACGGATAGGGGCCGGCGAACCAGCCGCTAAATCCTCTGAGTTTCCGCTGAAAATCCTGTCCCTTAGCGCCCACCATTATCGTTATTCGCCAATAGTTTACGAGGCGGTCGTACGGGCCACGGGTCGGCTTTCGGTGCGGCAGGCAAGAAAAAACCAGCTAAATCAAAGGCCTAGCTGCGTTGAAAACAATTGAGTGCGAATCAGTTCTGGAATCACCGACCGACAGAGCTTCCAGGGCGGCGCAGTCGTCGAACTCGGCATCGAAGGATTGGCTCGCAGAAGCAGACGTTCGAACGTATACCCGCACCGCGCAAAGCTCATAATGTTAAGGCGTAATTCCCGTATCATCGATGATTGTCGTCACGCTTTCCGCTGGAACGTCGAGTCTGCTGGCGACCGCCGCCGCAAGTGCGGTTCGGATGCCCTGCCCATTTCGTGGCCTCCGACACCGATATAGATGGCGCCATCGGCCGTGACCTTCAGACGGGCGACCGCCGGCGTTATCGCGCCCGCATAGGTCCCAATTGCGACGCCCCACCCCACGGATGAACCGTCGTCTTCGTGCATCGACTGCGGGGCCATCTGACGTTTGCTCCAACCGAATAGCTCGGAGAAACCATTTCACCGTTCATCACGATCAAAGACGCGCTACCTGTTGAACAGACAAACAGACTCGACTCCCAATACTGACCTGTGTAGCATTAGCTGGGAATAATGCTAGAGGGGGTTTGCGAAGCTGAAGGATCGCAGACGATCAATCCTTGGGGGGTAACCTCTGAGTACAAATCGGCTTGGTTTGGAGAAAAATTGCGGCACTGGTGAACCGATTCAATGCTTGATTGCGCAGAGATCGCAAGTATTTACCCGTCATAGGCGGTAAGAACCGGCCGACCGTCGCGTAGATATTGGTGTTCGGCGAGATCTACGATTGCGTTGATTTCGCCAAGCGCGGGCATTTTCCCAGACTGCGATCGTCAGCAAGGAAAGCAGAAGGCGCGCGACATACCATTGCGCCGAAATCGCTTACTCCGTTCGAGCTTCGATGCGTGTTCAGGCGAGCCTTTACGGGGGATCGAAGACATGGCCGAAGACAGTTGTCGAGCAAAGTCGTCGCGCAAGGGCGCACCCCGGTGCCATGAAGAAAGTCCTTCCCCACCCTGGCCTGGTTCCGCTGGATTGCGGACAGACCCCCTGGAACGCCGAAGCGCCGGGCCTGGTAGGGCCCCTCTTCCGTCCGGAGCGTCCTTTTTCGCAGCATTGAATCGCCCCCAGATCCCTTCTGCGGAGCGCACCGATGGCTGAAGGCGGAGATATCCTGCGGCTGACACGGCGTGGCTTTCTTTGCTCAGCCGGTGCCGTCCTGGGCGCGGCGGCTCTCGCGCAGTCACAGACCGCCGCATATCCCTTTCTCTTCATAGAGACCTTGTACGTTCAAAGACAAAATGGCCCCGAATACTTGGCTGGGATCCGCTTGCGGCTGCGCCGGGCCATTGACGATGAGAAGGGCGAGAAGAGCCTGACTATCCGTGGTTCGGACTTTGTGGCTTCCGGCGCGGAACCTCCAAAGGTAAGATTGTCTGGCCTCACAATTCTGTCGCGCGATCCGTCCGAACCGGTTCCGAGCGATACACGGTTGACCCTCACCGTTTCCGGCGTTGATCTGTTCAATCATCGGAATGGTGATGTCGGTGGTCCGTGCACCTACGCATTTTCAATCAGCGCGAATGTGCAAGGCACGGGCGACCACAAGACAGTGGTTTGGCAGATTGGCCTTCGCACCAACGCTTGGGTACATCGCGACTTGGTTCATTGGCTTGAGTTCCCACCCGCCCGCTTTGGCAACGAGGGCAGCGTGGAACTCGGACAGGTGATGGATGGACAAGCCGGTTTCAAGCTTGACCTTGGGGCGGGCTGGGTCGCCGAGACGCTGAGCCGCATCACAGGTGCTAGAATACAGGCGACCGGCAATCATATTGCCGTCCTGAGCGTCGTTCCGCGCGACCCGCAAGATAGGTCGAACCAGGCCCGCGAATGGCGCTGGAGTGTGCGCCCGATCTATGCGAGTTCCCGGCTTACCGCCTATGATGCGATGATCGTGTTCCGCAGCCTTCGCTTTGGCTGGGGGCGGGCGGTGGCTGAGGAAAGCAAGATCCCGGCAAAGAGCGCCGATGAACCTACAAAGTCTCAGTTTTTCATAGAGGTCGGATCTGATGAGCCGTCCCCGAAAGGTACGTTTCCAGAGTCCTCCTTGCTTGCCATGCCGAACGGCCGGGTCGGATTGCCGCAGGCCCGCTTTTCGATCCGGGGCGAGAAGAATTCTTACCTATCAATCACAGGGGACGACGCCCGAGCTACTTGGGACACCTTGGGTAAACGCAGCGGTGGATTTGGGGATGACCCAGGACCGGCCGATTTGGTTTTGTCGGGCACATTTGCAGTTAGCGTCACAAGCGCCGGCAGGCTCCTTTGCGGTATGGACTATACGTTCGATCCAGGCGAGGGCGCGCTTAGGCTGCGCTCCGCTAAGGATGGGCACTGGCTTCTTGATGCCGACATCCCGCCGACGCCGGCCAGCCGAATGCTGGATCTCGACGAACTTCGTGTCACCACCGAATCCGAGGAGCGTGTCGCCGCTGACGATCAGTCAAGACAGGTGTTTAGTTTAGCCTTCGGCTGGTTGGCGCTTGAGGTCCAAACTGCTGACAAGCCGATCGAGACGAGGCGGCTTCCGGGCATCTCTCTGAACGCAACTTTGTCTCGCGCAAAGGTCGAGAGTTTGGCGTTGCGAGCGTCGCTGGCCGACCTACCCGTCTCCTTGGCGCCTGAGCCAGGATTGGACATGTTCAGCCGTGTCACCGTCGTGGATCCAGGTTTGTCCCCCGTTCTGCGCCTTCGCAACATCGGGTTGCCGAGCGGGTTGGATGAGGCCGAGGCGGGCCGCGCTGGCCATATCTTCCTGGACGCTCCCGCCGCGGGAGCAGACGGGCTGCCGGGCCTCGATGTTCCGCTCGATTCGGCACTGGTCCAGGTTCGCCGCGCAAGCGACATGCTGATGCTGGACTTCCGGCTGGCCAATCTTAGGTTGCGCTCGGATACCGTCGGCGGCGGTTTTGTCGTCTACCCTGACCCGGTGGCGAAGCCATCGGACCTCATGCCCATAGAGTATCCGAAGGAAGCCGTGTTGCGAGCCGATTTCGGTCCGCAACATATGGCCGAACAGGCCTTCGCGCGCCGCGATGCGATTGCCGGCGGGCTGCCGTCGATCGACTTCCAGAAACTCGCGGGTTTTCTGGCAGGCGAGTGGCCCGCAAAGGTGCACGATGCCTTTGCCACTCTTCGAACTGGTTCGCGTTCCGAAAAGCGCGAGGTGCGTTCGGGTGCTCTCCGCAAGTTGGCGGCAGAGGTCGCTCGCATACTCGGCTCAAAGGTCGACGAGGACCTGAAAGCAAAACTAGAGCATTACGATCCTCGGCTGGTAGACCGCGTCAAGGATTTCCAGACTTTTGCCGAAACCTACGACAAACATGCCAAATCGAGCTGGCCGCCTGTTGTCGGCCGTCTTCCCGAGGACCAGAAAATCTATGTGGGACCCGACGACTTGGATCCCGATGCGGCAAGCCTTGCCTGGGATCTCCGCAAGTCGGACCTTCAGGTCATCCTGAGAGCCAAGCTGGTCGAGCGACTGATCTCGGTCGACGGCAGCTATGGCAATGCCATTTCCCCCGGCCTGTTGCCGACGATTGATGGAACGATAGTGGACGTCGTGGGGGGCAGGGGCAGCAACATTGCCGGGACGATCTGGTTCGCCCCGGCGCCTCCCGATAGGGCGATTACAGCGCTGCTTGAAGGCAAATGGGCCGACGTAAAGGCGCAACGCGATGCAAGTCTAGCCAAGGAGAAGATCGCACCTGATTACGCCGAGTTCCGCACGCGCTGGAGGCGGCAGGCCGAACGGTTTCGCAGCCGCCTTTCGGAGGCGGGCTTCGCGGAAATTTCCGATTTCGCCTCGATTCGCTGGGCTCTCGGCCGCAGTCCCAATGACCCGGTGTCGGATTTGTTGAGCCGCGTGATCAACAGCATGGTCGACCTCACGGGAGAGGTCGATGAGCCCTACACGCAGCGCAGCCGCGCCCGCCTTTCGGGTCCGAGCAGGCTCGTTTTCCAGTGGTCGAGGCGCCACGATGCAAGCGGAGACGAGGCACCAGAAGCCCAATTTGCCCTGGCCGAGCTGCTGGATTGGTATCGCCGCGACCAAGTGGTGCCCCTGCGTGCCCAGACGGTTCGCGAAGCCGACAGCCGCGGCAATATAGTTCGTAGCGTCGATCGCGGCCAGCAATTGCGTTTGCAGGGCTTTCAGCCGGGGCTTGATCTGTCGGCACTGAGCTGGATGGACAAGGTTTATGCTGCCTCCGCCCGCTCACCGCTAGACTACGAGACAGCGATCGAGTTGCCATTCCGCTTGCAGTTGTCACCGGCCCAGGATGCGGTCTGGATTCTTCCACATCAGATTGACCTGGACCTATCCCTTCCCCCAGACCCAAGTGATCCTTCCAAGGGCCTTCCGCTTTGGTCGGTCGCGCTTGAACCTGCGAACCCGGATCCCTTGCTCAGGGCCGTTTGGTCAGAGGATTTTTGGCCCGAGCGCTTCCTCAATGGCCGAGACAGGGTGGATTCGGCCAAGCCGATCGATATCCGGGACAAACGCGCGGCTGAACTGCTCAATGCCCAGAATGGACCGCCGACGCGAGGAGCGGCCGCGCCATGGTATGCGCCTCGTCTGCGTCGCCGTGCGGGAGAGATCATCGACGCGGTTCCGGTGACAGTGTCGGAGGAGGAGCGTCAGTTCCGTGCCTCGATGGATTCCTATGATCGGGACCAGATCGTAGCTGAATCCTCCGTCCCCGGCATTCTGGTAAAGCGTGGCATCGACCCGAAGACCAACCAGGTAATCGAAGGCGGCGATTCCTATTCGCCGCCTGACGGATATGGGTTCAACGACGTTGCGCTTGAGGCCGTTCTGGGGGATGACGGTCAGCAGGTTGCACGGCTGGATAGCAGTGCGATCTACGCTCCAAGATCCCTCAGCTTCCGTGAACTCCGTTTGACCGGCCTAGGGGGAACGCTTGATCTTCACACGAAGTTCAAGCCACCGGTGTCGGCCGATCTGTTGGACGGCGGCAATCTCTATCCCGCATTTACGCTTGAAAGCTGGCGCCACCTCGCCGTGCTTGGGCGCGACCGCGTCGTCGAACTGGTTTACAAGGGGTATCTGTTCCCGTTTGGTCACCATGCATCGCTCGTGAAATTGACAGAGCGGCGTTACCTACAGCCGGCCGGCAACAAACGCGGACCGACCGCCTATCTTGTGCAGAGACTGTTCATCAGATGCTCTGAGCCTTCAAAGACAGATTGGTATGATCAGCCAGATGCCGGCCGCGCCTGGCCCGTCGACGAAATGCGCATCCTTACTGGCCAGACGCCCGACCTCGTCGACCCGTTGCCAGGATCGCCATCGGTGCCTTCGAACGAAGCCGCGAAAGTCCTTCCCAATGGACGCGTCTCACTTGATGGAGGCCGCGGATTAGTCTTCTGGCCGCGCACGGCCCCGTTCCAAGGCGCCGAGGTTCCTTTTGAATTTCAGATTGACGGGCTGGCGCAGGCCCATCGGCTGCCAATGATCTTTGTCGACAACGAGGCCGCAAACGACGAGCAGACCCTAGCTTCCCTTATCACTTACTACAATCAACTCGACTCCGACACGGTTGTGACCTTGAAGGGGCCGAAACCGTCGGGCCAGGATCACCGGTTCTTCGATAGCAAGCTCGACCGCAGGAGCCTCAGGGTATTCGATCAAGGCGGGGCTTCACGGCGCTACGGGCAACCGTTGGAGGAAGGAGAAACAAGCTACGAGACCCAGGCCTGGGCTGTCGGCGTGGAAGGGCGGCCTGGAGAGCCGCGAAAAGCAGGGGCCAAAGATCCGCTGACACTTGCCCGCGGTTCCACGTTGCGGGCAAGGTCTAACTACGGCTTCTCCCCCCTTCTGCTTGCGAGCGACCAGCCGCCTTTCTATCCCCTGGTTCAGTTTGCGGAAATCCGCCTCGACCGGCTCGGTCGATTGCTGGGCGAGCGGCAGGGCCGCGAATGCCTAGTGGCGTTTGAGGCAAACTATTTGAGGAAAGGGTTCGCGGCCCCGACGCGCCCGGCGAACGGTCCCGAGCCGTTTCTCGGTATTCTTAATCAGGTCATTCTCGATGTGGGCGCAAGGGGCGACCGTGTTGGCGCGATCGGGCGCCCGGCTGGCCGCTTGCTTCTGGTGGCGCGCAAGGAGGGGCCACTTACCACCAGCCGCGATAAGGAGCTGCCCGGAACCGATTCAGACATGTATCGCAACACACCGCCAGACTTTGGTGTCGATCAGTCCACGTCTTCCACTTCGCGCGCATCAGGCGTTGTCTCGCAGCAGCCTAACGCGTCTCAGGCCGTTGACGCCGATACTTCTCCCATGTCAGTCGGCAAGCTCCTGGACCAAGTGCTTGGTGACGCCGACATGACTGTGTTCGGGTCATACAAGCTAAGGGAGTTGATCAACGACTCCCTGACCGGTCTTGCCGATGCCGTGCCAAGCGTGCGTGAGGTGAAGGACTATGTCGGCGGCGCCGCGGAGACGTTGATCGCTGCGGTGAGGAACGAAGTTATCCCGGCGATCCGCAAGGCATTGGGGGAGGTCGAGCGGGCATTCAACGCTGCAGCGATCAAAGCTGGTAACGGGGCTTTGGAACTGCGGCGCGTCTATCCTGATATCGGCAGCGCGATCGGTTCACTGGACAATTCCCTGCGTGAATTTGAGCAAGCCCGCGATATTGCGACAGCGGCCTCCCGGCTTACTGCCATCGTTACCGCGGGCAAGTCGCTCGTCAAAGCGTTCGAGAAAGCCGGCCGCGATCCGGTTTCGCCGCTGAAGCTCGAACTGCAGCGCGTTATCCTGGCCGACCTGCAGGGCATCGACGACATAGAGAAATCCTTAAGCAGCCTTCTCAAGAACCCGCCTGATCTAGACAGGCCTCTTGCTGCCGCGCAGCAGGCTGCGCTGATGGAGCTTTCCAAAAAGCTTGAGGAACCCGACACGCGCTCACAGATTGTCGCCGCGATCGCCGCGGTCATGACGCTGCCTGATCCTGGTTCGGGTGCCGCGACACTGGACAAGGCTGTTTCGGAAGTCGTGGATGTGGTCTACACAGGCTTCCTCGATGCGATGTTCCGCCCGGCGCCGCCGACCGATCTCGCGGGCTTCTTGGAGCGGCTTAAGCGGCTGCAGGGCTTGCAGATACTTGGCAAGGCTCTGGAGGCATCGCCGACCCTGGCCGAGATTCGCGGTAGCCTGGAATCCTATCTCAATGCCATGGACGCCGAGGCGTGCGCCTATTGGGCTCAGGTGCTGATGCTCCGGGATCAGATCAAGGATCGTCTCGCTGAAGCCGAGACGGCCACGAAAGCGCTCAAACAACTCACCGACAATGCGAACTCCGACGAAGCGCGCCTTCTTGCAAAGGAAGAAGAAGGCAGGCTGACCCCCATCATCAAAAACGCGAAGGACGAAGTCGCGCGTCTGGCCGACAAGGCGGCAAGAGCGCTGTTCGGCTGCGATGCCAAGGCACTGTTGGCATCAAAGGACCAACTGCAACAAAGCCTGCAGCAGATAAACGCAGAGCATGATTTCAGCCGCAAAATTCCGCTTGCAATCGAGCTGCTACGCCAAATCGATCGGGTTTTTCTGCAAGGAAGGTTCGGTAGCGCGGCCGAGAAGGCGATGGCGGAGCTTGCCGCTGCTGCGGCGGATCAGTTGAAGCCGGTCCTGGATACGATACTTGACGGCTATAGCGCCGTGCTCGACTTGGCCGATATGTTCGTTGAGCAGTCCGTGGGCCTTGATCCGCCGGCCGCGCTTGCCGAGGCGGTAACCTCTGCGGGAGCCGCCTTGGATGATCTGACGGTCACGATTGGAGAAGGCGGAACGGCTGACAAGATGCGAAAGCTCGTTGCGGGCTTGGCCGCATCAACCAGCAATATTGACTCCGAAATCGATGCACTGACCGCCGATTTGCAAGGGCGGCTGGACCGGATCGTCAAGGCATTGAATGTTGCCAGCGCCGATCGGCTGAGCCAGCCATTCGGCCGGATCAGGCGACTGGTTGTCGAACTGACAACCGCGATGGCCGAGGCGGCAAGGAAATTCGGCCGCAAGCAGAACCAGGCTGCCCGCAGATGGGCCCCGGTGTTGTTCGATGTCTATGGCGAGGCAGTGGAGGAGGCGCACCGGTCTTTGGTGCGTGCCGCCACAGCAATTACCCAGGCCAGAATGACAATGACCGGCTGGCGCGAGCCGGCGACGCCCGCCCCTTTGCCGAAGCCAGGGCAAGCGGCCGCTACCGCACGACGTGCAATAGAACTTGCCCGCCGGCAGCCGAGCGTCGACAACTATCACCAGGTGGTTCAAACCTTTCCGCGGGGCGAACTGTCCGCCTTGCTGGAGGCATGGCCAAAGGCGATCGTGCAAAGCGTCGACGCTCTCCAGGACCTTGCCGCCAAATGGGCCGCCGACGCACAAGCGCTCCCCAAGCTGGCGCTCGGTCTGCAACAGGACTCAAGCGACGCCGAGCCGATTGCCGTGGATGCGGTGAAGGCAATGGAAACTGCCTTCGGCAAGTTTGTCCAGGAAGAATTCATCGAGGCCAAAACCCGTGTCTTTGCAACTGGCAAGGATGTCGCTGCTGCCGCAGCAGGACAAGTCGCGGCGGCTGCACCCCGGATGATCAGGAGGGTGATGGACGCCCGGCAGCAGATCGCTGAAACCGCAGCGCGATATCCCTTCCTCGCGCCGGTCGCCGACTCAGTTGCCCGCATGGCCGACGATCTGACCAATCTGCCGGACACTCTCCCTATCGACAAATTCCTGGCGTCAGTGTCCTCGGCCGCAAATCAGTTTGACGGCGCGAAATCCATCGGCCAGATGAGCAAGGTAGCGGCTGATTTTCGTACGGCTCTCGAGCTCGATGCGGGCGACGCCTACCTTGCCACCTTGCGCGCCACCCTTTTGTCGGTCGGCTCTCAAGCCGGAAACAGGCTGCGCGACGAGGCGGTAGCCCAAGCAGCCGGGGTGATTGCTGCGCTTGAAGCGGAAGTCGATCAAGCAGCAGACCAAGCAGAGTCCTGGCTCCTGGATCAAGTCTTCTCTGCACGGCCGGTGACCGATGCGATGATCGGCCTGCAGAAGGTCGCAAAGACGATGCGTGACCAGCGCAACAAATTGCTTGGGACCCTCAACGCCGACAACAGGCGCATCGCGAAAACGATCGGCGACATGCTCAAGTTCCTCAAGCTTGATCCGGGCGAGGTCAACGACACGACACTTCTACCTGCTCTGCTGCTGACAGCCGTAGGAGAGACGCAAGGGACCGCCAAGAACCGGCTCGACCACAAGATCGGGTTGCTTCGGGCAAGTTACACGATGCCCCATGACCAGCTCGAAAACGAGCTGGAACTGGCAACGGCGCTTGCTGGCAAGGATAAGGATGGCACAAGGCTTTCTTCCGCGCAGCGACTTGCGGCCCTGCAAAGGCTGGCAAGCGCCGGCCGCGGCGACAACCTGGCAGCGGTGCAGATCGTAGGCAACTTGCGCACCACAATCGACCAGGTCCTTCATGCCAACTTCGCGGCTCTGGTGGATTTCCAAAATGTCCACAAGATTATCGAGGACGAGCTACGCAAGCTTCTGCCAACACGTATCACCACGCAGTTGGACTATTCCGTACCATTGCAGAAGTTTCCGGCAAGCGCGGCCATCTTCAACCCGATTGGCGACGGACGGTTCACGATGCGATCCGTCAACTCGATCGATTTCTCCGATCCTGAAAATCCTCGCTTTGATGCCTCGGCCGAGGCGCTGCTCTCACCCTTTGAAATCAAGCTGCTCGGTAGCTTCGACGCCATCACCCTCATCTTTTCCGCAGCGCGCCTGACATGGAAGCTGGGAGGCGAAGCCCACTTCGCCATCGACTTTGTCGACTATCGCATAGGGCCGGCGTTGTCTTTCGTCGACAAACTCGCTGCCGCGTTGGGTCAGTCATCTGGCGGTGCCTACGTTCGATTGGCGGAAGGCTTTGCGGGCATCGAAGCTGGATACAGAATTAGCATACCGGCCTTCACGCTGGGCGGGGTCACGTTCCTCAATGTCGGCCTGTCGGCTGGCGCCGTGCTGCCGTTCGACAAACGTCCAGCCCAGTTCGTGGCGGCGTTGTCATCGCGCGATGATCCCTTCGTCATCATTGCGGGAGTGTGGGGCGGGGGCGGACATTTCCAGCTGACCTCCGACGGCCGCAGCATCACCGGCTTCGATGCGTCTTTCGTCTTCGGCGGCGGCGGCGGCGTAACCTACGGTCCTTTGACCATGGTCGGGCGAGTAACCGTAGGTGTCTTCATTCGCAAGGTCGGTCACTTCACAGAGATCGCTGGTGACTTCTTCGCTGGTGGCTCTGGCAGGGTGGCCATCTTCGGCATCTCGGCCAGTCTCACGGTGGTGACCGGCATGACGGGTGCGGGTGACATGTTTGGCTCGGCGGTCTTTCGCTACTCCTTCTCGATCGGCTTTGCCAAGGTCAGCTTTGCCGTCACGGTGTTCAAGAAGGAGTCCAAGGGCTTTGGCAAGCAGCAGGCCATGCTGACCGACCAACTCCCCTACGATGTCGCCGATGCAAGCGGCGCTCTACTGACCACATCCGCGACCGGACGCACGGCGCGCATTTCAGTTTCGACTGTCCGCCAGGATCTCAACTATCGCGTCTGGCAGCGCTATTTCAGCCCGCTGCGGCCGGAAGGATACTAAGATGGTCTCCAATACCGAACCAGACACTGGCAATTATCCTGTAGATATCCTCGCTCGTACGATTCCGTCTGGTTTGCTGGGCGAGGATCTGCGCGTCACCGTGGCGCTGCGGCCGATCAAAACCGACAAAGAGGGCTCCGCACGCCTCGACACCTGGCCCTCGGACATTGAACAGAGCCTTGTCAGGCGGCCCCCGCGGCTCGAGCTTCGATTTCCTCCACCGGTTCCTGACGCTCATCCCTCGGCGCCAGCGACCTGTGAGCCCGGCGAGCAGGTTGCGCTCGCCACATGGCCCGGGCGGTCGGATCCGGCATCCGCGCGAGAGCTATGGCAAGAACTCATGGTCTCACCCGGCATCGGCTGGGAAAAACTACACACAGATCTCAAGTCTTTGGAAGACACCGAGAAGCCGGGTGAGGTGCCTTCAGCCATCTGCGTTTCCGGCCGGCAGGGAGAAATGGTCCTGCTCACAAAGATGCTACGGGCGATTGAGACAGCTCAACTGGCGTTGGCCGGGGCACCTCACAAGCGCAGCCACGAACTGGCGCTTGTCGCGTGGGAGGCTGCAAAGAAATTTCTGCAAGCCTCCCATAAAGTTGATCTTGCGGCAATCTATCCCACAGATCAACCGCAGGATGACGGTAAGTCGGCCGATCCAAAGCTGAACATTACCCAGACCAAATTGAAGCGAGATTATGCGCTCAAGGTCCTCGAACGCATGAAGGCCGCGTGCGCCGAGTCACGCAAGGTCGGAACCCTGAAAGTGGAGGCCGCCGCCACGGCTGCCGCTGAAGCGCTGCTCAAATCCACGCTGAACAAACTTATCGATGGATTGACGTGCGTTCTCGTCGGCAAAGAGGTCGTGGCTGATGACAAGATAAAAGCGCTTTACCAAAGGCTATTTGAACTTCGGCAGTTCTTCCTGTTTGCCGCGGCGCTCGATTCCGGAACCCTCGATGCCCTCGAAAAAAATGAGAAAGACGCGCGTGACAACCCCAACGATCCGCCGCCGGACCTGGATCTGAGCAAAGCCAAGGGGCGAGCCGCAACCGACGAGGGCAATCTGGATTTGCAAACGGCGTCCGCGATGAAGCGGATCGCAGCGCTTGAGGAATCGCCTGATCTTGGCAGGCTTTTCCGTTTCTTCGTCGACTTCAAGCTGCCTGCAGGTGAGCTATTGAAGCGCCTGAAAGGACGGCAAGTCGGTGCTGACGGTGGCATCTTTGCCTTCGTGCGGATAGCTGGCTGCGATCTTTCGACCTGCCAGCGTGCAGATGAATTTTCACGCTGGACGCTGACGAAGATACGCCTCGACAAGGACCGTACCAAGGTTCTGTCGTTTCTACCGGCAAGCCGCGACGAACTCATCCTGGAGCAGTCAAAATACGGTATGGATCAGGCCCGCTCGGTGCTGCATCAGCAGGACGGCATTTATCTCCTGGGTGGTTCGCCGGTCGGAGGCGATCCGACCCCGGATGCCGGTATGGCGGCTCTTGTTTTTCCGGCCTATGAACTGGTTTCAGCTGACCTTCGCGCTGCGGCGCGAGAGGTGGATAGTCGCGCAGACCGACTGTTGTCGGCTGCGGCTCTCTCAGGCGATGCTCCGCCGTCTAGTATTGTCCAGCGGGCTAAGTCTGGCCTGAGGTCCGGCGGCTTGTCGGTCGTGGGATTCAGCGCTGCCCCACGTCTGTCCCAGTTGATCGGAACATCAGACGCAGCTTTACAACTGACCTGCGGCCTGACGTTCCTCGATGCCGAAGACCTGTCGATGGGTCGCCTACCAATGCTCGCTGTCCGCGCAAAATCGGGCGAGCAGGGGCCGATCCTCCATCAATGGCACATCCAGACGCGCAAACGCGTAACCTATCTGCCCCGCCGTGACCAGCGTGGGGGCAAGATCGATGTCGACCAACTGATAGCGAAACTTTACCCCGGGCATAGGGATGGGCCTGATAGCGCCGACTCCCCCCGACGACTGGCGCAGGCAAGCGTCGACCGCACTTCGCCACGCATTTTCGACCTGACCAGTGAAGGCGAGCGCGTGCTGGTCGCGGCCGTCGACGCCGCCGAACTGACCTTCCTCGGCGACCCGATGGGCGTCGAGACTGGATTGGCTGAAAATGTTCAGACGCTTGACGAAACGTCCAACGATTTTCTTCTCGACCGAGACATATCCCTTCTGGAACTGGGCAGCCCCGAACAGGCCAATGCCGGTGTCCTACCACTACGATTTGGCATGCCGATAACCGCCGGGTTTTCGGCGGTCTATCTGGGCGGCGGGACGCTGACGCCGGCGGAGGCCGCCGAGCGGTTCGCCGCGATAGCTGAGGCCACCGTGCCCCGCAGGGTCGGCGATACGCCCCCTGAAGGACGGCGCTACTTGCGCAGCGAGCCGGTGGCTTCTCCTCAGGTGCTGCTTCCAAAAGCGGAAGCCGATGCCGTGGTGGCATCTTATCGGAAGCCGGGCGGTCCCGATTTCGGACCGCAAACGACAGGGCAGGTCCTACTCCGCAGTCGGCTCGATGAGTCGGGTAAAGTTGCTGCAAGGCTCGGATCCGATGTCATCACCCGGATCGTTCTGCCTCCTCTGGTCAGTCTTGAAACCGCCGAGAAGCATGGCGCTTTTGACGATGTGCGCCCTCGGTGCTTTCCGGGCTCCGCAGGAACCTTTCCTGTAGCGCGCGTGACTAATGTGCCGTTGTTTCC
The DNA here is from genome assembly GCF_040318265.1 of Mesorhizobium sp. M1252. NCBI lineage: Bacteria > Pseudomonadati > Pseudomonadota > Alphaproteobacteria > Hyphomicrobiales > Phyllobacteriaceae > Mesorhizobium > Mesorhizobium sp. M1252. Next base: position 120,971 of record NZ_JAMYLX010000005.1, read on the forward strand.
CGGTGCCTATAATCGTCCGGGCCAAGCGCTTCGTCCGCGAGACGGTCTTCGAGACGTCCACTGCGACGCTGGCTTCGGCGGCTACCCGTTATTGCGCCAGGTGATCGGGTCCGCTTCCGACAGAACCGCAACGATCGATGCGGCCTTTGACGATGGGCAGGAGTGGCTTGCGAAGGCAAGGACCTGGGCTCGCGTTGCCGAGGCCGATCCGACACTGGAGAATCCAGTGCCGGCGTCACCCTCCGGGGACGCAGTTTTCGCCTCGATTGGAGACAAGACGGTCGATCAAGGTCGAATGATCCCATTCTATCCTGATCCGATGGCCGCAACCCTGGTCATCAGATTCCGCACCGGTGCCGAACCGATGAGCCGCGAAAGCGTCCAGTGCCTCTCGGTGCCGTTCGTCGATCCGAAAATCTGGCCCGACGTCGTCCCGGTGGCGCTGGAAATAACCCGCCGCGAGGATGCCAATCGGCCGGTCATAGAGTACAAAGACAATGTGCGTGTGAGCGTTTCGGGACGGCAATGCCGGCGCGTCGTGGTCAACATCCGGCCAGGCCTCAGCGGCACATTGGATTTGTGGTCGGTGCCATCGCCAATCCAACTGGAACAGTGGAGCGAACTCGTCGACACCACGGCTTCCATCGACTGCCTGCCCGGTCTTGCCAATGCGCCTCTTCTGGACAGACTTTGTGGTTGCGGCATCATGGGCATGGATGCGCCCCACCCCTCGCGGTTATTGGCCGTTGCGGAGCGATTGCACAAAGAGCTTTCAACCCATCCACTTCCGGAGTTGGCCGAAACCAGAAGCATCATCATCGCTCACGCCACCACGCGGCCAACGCGCCCCCTCGATGTGGCGAGGACCGCGGACGGACCGATGCTGGCCATGCGCCGCGCAGTCAGCGGTGCGGCGGCGGACCTTGGCCCGTCCATCTTGCTCGATCTCCCGGCGGCTTTGCCTCCGGCCTGGAGCGCCCAGGCTCAGGAAGAAAACGCCAACGAGGTTGATCTCGGCGGGTTCCTCGGTGTTGACCTTGCCTCGACCAGCGGTATCGAAATCACTGCCCAGGCGATCGCCCCTTTCGGCACCGATTTCGACGACGTTACGCGAAGCCGCTCCAGGGATGCCGTCAACAGGGGCATTGTGAACCCGATTTTTGATCGCACGACGGGGCTTCAGCGCAAAGCGAAGGATTTGGACGTTTATGGCTTTTCGATCTCGCCACACGGCCGCGTCGAGCTACCAACCAGTAAGCAGTTGTGGGCGCGGTTCTCCAACTTGCCGCCGAGCATTGAAGGACTCCAGCCCAACAAGGCCTCCTGGGTTTCGCTGCACGCTCTTTTTGGGGGGGAACCGCGCGACATTGTCACTGACATCCATCCGCTTTTCGGCGATACCCGCGCCCGCCAAGTCAGACTTAAGTTCACAGCTATCTCGCGCCACGCAAATGCATTTGTGAGGCGGTCTCGCATTCTGTCCGGAGAGCATGTCGCTGGCATCCCCCTGCCTTCGGCCGATACGATGCTGGCGCCCCAGCAAGGGCCAAACGAGTTCACGCAAAGTATTTGGCTGCCCGCTTCCGCGGCACCCGCCGTTCCAGTGGCCGCGGCGCAGGCTCATCCCGTCATTGACGAGGAAACAACCATTGCTGGTTCCCCGGACCTGCCAAAGATCATCCGCAAGCGTGTGACCAAGGTTCGGCTTTGGCTTGCGCGGCCCTGGTTCTCTTCCGGCGAAGGTGAAAAGCTCGGCATCGTTCTGTGGCCGCGGCTATCGCGGGTGCGCATTCGCAGTTTCAAGCGAGGGTTGCTGGGTACCCAAAGCCTGTACGAACGTCCTTCGCTGGATGCTTCACCACCGTCTGAGGGATTGGCCGACTACATGTCACTCTACCGCTTTGAGGACCGGTTCCTCACCGGCGCCGCGGACTACATCACGCGCTGGGGTTCTGACCCCACCGAGGCGTTTCCCAAGAGGGGCTGGCGCGACTGGGTCGTTCCTAACGACGTGTTTTGCGACTTCGAGTTTGATTCCAAGGCCGGGACCGCGACTCACCGGCGTTCCGACGCCGCCTTTGTTGCAAAGGTGGCGATGCCAATCCCCGAGGTAGACAAGCAAGAAGGTAAGCAGACGGAGACCAAGACGCAACGGCGCAAGCGATATCTGAATGTGGATCTACTAACCTATGAGCCCCGCTTCGACGTCGACCGTGAGCAGTGGTACATCGATCTTGCGCTCGACCCCGGCGAAATGGTCATGCCGTTCCTGCGCCTGGGCGTGGTCCGCTACCAGGAGCATGCACCTGCTGACCTGCAAGTGTCGTTTCCGGGCGATCCCTTCCAATTGCAGATCCAGACCCGTCGCCAGACGAGTCTGGAGCTTGTGCCTGATCCCGGAGACCAGGCACGGGTGCGATTGACCGTGACCGTGCAAGGGCCAGCATCACCCGACAGTGCGAGCGATGTACCCGACGGTGCCGACGCAAGGGTAGAAACCCGCATGCGATTTGATCTGCAAGGGCTTGTTCACGGGACCAACCTTCGCCGACTGGCGTCCGGGCTTGAGGTCCGGGCGTCCGGTTTAGGAGACACGTGGCGCGGGACATTCACTCTGCCACGCCAAGCCCTACTCGACCCGAATCTTCACCTGACGGTTCACGTTGCCGAACGTGCCTACCGGCCGCCGACAAGCTATCCTGAGGCCTATTTTCAACCTGGCTCAACAGAGTCCAAATTCATGAGTCACAAGGAACTCTACGCTTGCAGCATAGATGTTCCAAAACTGGGGCCAGGTACAAAGTGAAAGCCAACATGAAAACTGCATAAGAAAATCGTGTGGAGACCGTGAAGGCGTGTTGGATAGTAGAAAAGAACAAAGATAAGGGAGATAATCATGTCAAATAACAGAATTCTCGCAAAGATGGCAAAAATATACTTTTTTAAGATCGGTATAATGCTAATTATGGCGACTTGGACCGCAAGTGCCTTTGCGCAGGAGATGGTAATCGATTGGAGTGTATGTACACAGCCCGATCTGACGTCAGATGCGTATGCAAAGAAGCGCTCTGCCGAGATTAATTCGGCAGTCGCAAACGCGAAGAAAAGAAACAGTAAATCACACATCGCAGTTGCCTTAAATAAATATTATGGGGAAATGGTACAGATTAGAAGAGATCATGTAAGACTGAAATATCTGCCGATAAGTGAAAAAAGACCAGAATCGTCGTGTGCTCTGAGTGAAAAGAACTATGAGAAGCTTCTATTGTTAAGGGATGCATCTTACTATGTAATGTGTCGATCAGAGGTTGCGATCGGGGCGAGCAAGGCTGCGCGGCTCTTAAAAGACCTGAAATCGCTGGCCTTTGCTGCCATATACGATCTCAAAAAGTCGCTTGGGGCAGAGATGCGTGCAAAGAAGGACGAACCGACCACCCCTCCTGGAGGGTATGCGGCATGCGAGCTTGGCGTCGCGGCTGGGCTCAAAGATCCTTTTCCGCAAGACGGCGAGACGTCGGGCTTTGAAACGAGGTTAGTGGTTCCAGACTCGGAAAAGCCGAGTATTGGAGAACCTTCACAACAGTGATCTCGCGTCGCTCCTCGGATCCCACCGGGCCCCGTCTGCCTTGCCAGTTTCATGAAGGCGATTTTGGGTGGGGAGAGCTTGCGCCGTGTCTGGCTGTGCTAAGTCTCAAGCGTAGGGCGTTCCTAGTGAAATTGAGGAGTTCCTGGAGCAGGGGCCGATATCGGCTTGCCGCACGCGTATAGCGGATTGCGGTTCCCGGACAAGCGGTCAGCGACCGGTGCGAGCAGTCTAGGTTAGAGATTAAAGACGAACTGTTGATATGCTGATTGCCGGGATGCCAAACGCGTCGAGTTTTTGGCGGGGAGTAGAGATTGGATCCGCTAGATTTGGTATCTGCAGCGCCATGGCGGAGCGTTACGTTCACGACCTATGCGTTGAGCCTGTCTTTTTTTGAAGCTGTCGTTCTAGATCGTCTTATCCGAGGCGGCGGTCAATCGGCTCTCATTCTCGCCGATCCTGAAGGTGTACGATCAGGTCTGAGCGAGGAAGGTGCCCGCCGTGCCGGCCGCGATTATGATATTGAGCCAATCGCCTGTACTACCGGTGTGTTCCATCCGAAGATAAGCGTCTTCGCGACCGCAGAGGACGCTCATCTGCTGGTTGGCTCGGGAAATCTGACATTCGGCGGTTGGGGTGGCAATCTCGAACTGGTCGAACACCTCCATCCGAGTTTCGCAGCTGATGCGGTCGACGACGCGGCGGATCTGTTCGAGCTACTCAGCATCTCCGACTACATTCGCACCGAGGCCGGCCCGGCTTGCATCCGGGTTGCAGAGTCCCTTCGCGCCGCAAACCGTGCCGCGACAAAGACAGGGGATGTTCGGCTGGTTCACAGCGTGGGTGGCTCTATCGCCGCGGAGATTCAGCGCTTCGCCGACGAACTCGGCGGCGCTCTGCAGATCACGGTCGTATCGCCCTATCACGACCTCGACGGGCGCGGGGTCGACGCTTTGTCTGACGCTTTGTCGTGCGACAATGTGCGGTTGCATGCTCATCCAGATGGGACCGTGCGCGGGTTAGGCGCAGCCTGTTGGCCGTTCAACGGAACGCGCAAGCGCAAGGCTGTGAATGTCGCGACGCCGTTCGCGGCCGACGACCGCCCGCTTCACGCAAAGGCGATCGAGGTTCTCTGCCGACGGGGTAGGTTGCTGATCTCTGGCAGTGCCAACAGCACGCACGCTGGGCTTTTTGGGGCCAATGTCGAGGCGTCGGTGCTTCGAATCCAGCGCAATGCACAACTAGGCTGGAAGCCGTCACGTGCATCGCCGCCCCAGCGGTCCGAGGTGGAAACCACTGACGAAGAGGAGGAGACACACGACAGCGTGGGTGTCCTTCGGGCTTCGCTTGAGGGCGGCATGGTGGAGGCGACCGTCATCACTCCAGCGATTCGGGGTAGCGTGACAGTCTACGTACGGAGTGTCCGAAAGACCCGTGAGTTGGGGCAAGGAGACATAAATGGTGAGGGTCGCCTCATCATAGGTGCGCCCGGGCTTGAACAGGAGGCTTGGGAGAGCGGACGCCTCGTTCTTCGGATTGAGCAAGGCGAGAAAGTGCTCGAAGGTTTTGTCGCCATTCCAGCCGCTTCGGAGCTTGTCCGGCGTGTGGGTCCAATGGCGACCCGCATTTTCGCCATCCTTGCCGGCAATGAGACCCCGGCCGACGTTTCAGCCATGCTCGCCTGGTTTCGCGAAGATCCGGACAGGCTGCCCCGTGCCACCAAGATTTCAGGAACATCTGCGGGCGAGGACCTTGATGAAACTGCTACATTTGTGCACCTTGGCGCCCTTCAAGGTGCGGCACCAAGCAATACCCACCAAGGGTTTGTAGAGGGCGGTTCGGTCGCGTGGCGGCATGCGATGGCGCTCCTGCGCGCAGCATTTTCGACCCCTCGCGGACCCTGGAATGCCGGCGGCGAAACCGACGACGATGACGATGACGACCACGACGCACGCGAAAAACGCGCGCGTAAGCAAGATCAGCAGAATACAAAATCGCTTGAGAACTTTGAAGCGCTCTTACCGAAAATGCTCGACCCTACAAGCGCGAGCGCCGATCCCTTGCTGGCTCTCGCTCTGACGCATTTTATCGTCGATCGCATCCGGCCGTCACCCGCCAACGTGCGGCAGTGGCTCGGAAAGATAATGCCCGCGATCTCCTCCTACAGCGGGCCGACGGAAAACCAAGCGTTGGCGTCGCTCCTCGTCTACTATGGCACCGATGGTGCACCGAACGGCGCCTCGCGAGTAAGGCGCACCCTCTTGAAGCACGGAGTTGATCCGATCACGCTTGATCCCCTCAGTTTTGAGACGATCCCGGCCTTCATAGATCTGCTCGGGAAAGGGTTCGGCGTCACGGGGTTCATAGCGGCAATCTGCAGCGCCAAGACCGCAGGGGAAGAAGTGCGCGCCTATCTTACGGCCGCCAACGCGGGAGCAGCCTTGATCGATTCCCTCTTCTTAGCGAAGTCGGAGTATTGGCCGCAGCTCCACAAGGCCCTCACCGACCGAGCGCTACTCGAAAAATTTTATATTGTCGAAACGCCGCCGCCGGCCTGTCCGCGCTGCCACATGACTTTCCCGCGAGGTAGATCCGGTGACCTCCGCCAACTCGGTGTTACGACATGTTGCGGCCGCCTGATATTGAGCAAGGCCCTCTAATGCCGGCGACGCTCAGCGAACTCCTCGAGAGTGCCTCGTCCACTCGAGAGCCACAGATACTGGACGAGATCGGCATCCGCCAGGGCGGCGTTGATCCGCTTGGGCTCCGTCAGATCAATTTCGGATTAATGGATCGAGTGCTGCCCAACCTCAACAACGTCGCGCGGCACATTCGGCCTTATGTCCTAATGGCGTGGGCATGGCGCCGGGTCCGTCGCCTGCTCGAACGTGGCAAGAAGGATGGCGCGCTCGATTCCGAAATACGCGATTTTGTCGACCGCATCGAAGCGCTCTACGCATGGTCACAGTTTCTCATTGATCCTGGTGCTGACCTGCCAGGCGCGGTAGCGATGCGGAAGCTATTCGAAGTCAAAAGCTATGTTTTTGGAGGGGAGGAATGGGAGCGTCGGCGCGACATGCGCCGGTATTCGACCGGCCTGGTCTCGCCGCTGAACTACGGTCCGAGCCTGCAGACCATGGGATGGCTCGTGCGAGCAGATGAAGGCACTGGCATTTTCCGGACGCCGCCGGAATTGGATTCTGTCCTCGATGCATTCGAGCAGAAGATCAAAGGGGAACTCGATCACCCCGCGTTCAACCGTCTCGGATCGGTGAGGGTCAAGCGCGAGGACGCCGAGCGATGGGGTAAGCTATGGTCGATGGGGAAACCTCTCGCGATCGAACGTAAAGCGTTGTTTGAGCGACTGGGCGGGCCACTAGCGGCTCTCATCCGCCAGCAGGGCATAGCGCTCGCTCGCGCTGGTTTCAACGACCTCGCCAGCCAAGAATGGGAGTTGGACGAAGTTCGAGCGCGCATGTCAGATCCGCCACATGCCTGGGACGATCCTGGCAACTGTCCGTCGATCACTGAAGATTGGCGTGCGGTCCAGGTACGACAGGTTTTCCGTCTTGCACTCGAAGGGCTCTTCTTCTGGTTCGTGGAGAGGCTGGGCGATGGGCCGATGCATAGCTCTGCCGTCGCCAACGAGTTTATCGGAGAGTTGGGAAAGAAACGCCTACCAAGAACGGCAGGCGCATGGCTGCTTGACAATGCCACCAAAGAAAATCCAGTCAACGTTCTCGCCACGATCAAACGCGCCTTGCACTCGCGCACTAAATTAGCGGCAGCAATTGTCGACGGGCTGCGCCACAGCCTTCACGAAGCCCCCGGCGAAGCGCTCGACTTCGAGACCTTCGACCGTCTACCGCTAGCGCGCGCCCGCAAGGAAGCCGAAAGCTGGCGTGGTCTTTCTCCACGGGACTTCTTCGTACGCGTTCTTGAGACATGGATCATGGCGCAGCATACCTATTGGTGCGTCAATCGCGGGCTGTCGGATGCACGCGGCCGCGGTAAGACGATACTTCGGCTGCGCATCGTCATGGACGAAGGAGGGTGGACTCAAACGCCCGGCACGACTCTCGGTAATCCACCCGAGGCGACGCCGGACCGGCTCGACACCGCGATCAACCTGTTGGAAGAGTGCCAGATGCTGTCAGCGCAAGCCTAGCCACTCTGACAGCGTCACACAGCCGTTGGCGGATCCATCACTTTTTTCATGGCCAACACAACGGCACTCCTGATCGATGAATATGAACCGGTCCTGGAAACAGCAAGGATATTTCGACCGACGAAAATCGTGGGCTGGCAAGACTCGCGCCAACATATGCGAAGCGACCGCAAGCCGGTGGCGGTGGCCCCAGAGCAACGGAGGAGAAATGCGTGACGACGAGCTCATAGAGCGACCTGGTTGCGGCTGCACGCCTTGGGCTCAGCACCCATCAACGCGTGGGGGTGTCACGACATCGCGGTGATCGTCGACGGCGTCACACCGCTATGTGGGCCGAATGCGTACGGTCTGGGGTCACTGCCAACGAGAAACTTGCGGCAAGCCGGCAAGGACGAAGAACTTTCGGGGAACCGTGCCGCCCAACGCGGGGCGGCGATGCGGGAAGATCCTCGATTTTTGACTCACGAAGAATCCAATGAAATCAACGTTCTCGCTACTTCCGACGGGCCTTCCATGGCGATTGATTCTGAACAAAAAAATACGCTACTTGGCGAGCAGTGACGGTACTTTTCAAGGCGGCGGAGGCAAGACGTCGAACGCCGCAAAGTGTGAGAAATCGCCCGATTGGCCCCGATAGTTTGTGAAACCTCAGAATATTTTTTGCGACGATTTTCCCTTCAAAATCAAAAGCGTAACTTTTTGACGGCCCATGTGTCGGATTTTCGAGCGGAAAACAAGAAAAAACCTCTTTAGATCAATGACCTAGCCTGGTTGGAAACAATCGAGTGGGAGTGATTCAGGCCCACTCAAACGCCGCCGAAAACACGCCATTGTACGCCATAACTATTTGACAACACATATAAACCTATTCGGCGACAATCGGTGCGCAGAGATTGGATTGACGGACCGGCTGAGGGACCTTCCGCATATTGGTAGCTCAGATTTTTCGAAGTACCGTCAGATCCAATGAGGCTCTGACGGTATTTTTTTATGCCTTAAGGAATTGAAGATAAAACAAAATTTCTGCCGAAGAGCCTCGAAATTGTACTGACGGTACTTTTCAGGAGGTAGCGGGGAATGCTGACGGACGTCGCCCTTAAAGCCCTGAACCAAAAGAGAACATCTACAAGATTGCGACGGCATGTATGTTCGCGTCATGCCCAGTGGCGCGATCTCCTTTCGGCTGGATTACAGGCTCAACGGAGGCCGCGAGACGGTCTATCTTGGCAGGTATGGACGGGACGGAATCTCGCTTGCCTCAGCCGGGAGAAGTGTCTCGACGCGAAGCGCGCTATTGGCGAGTGACGGTCGCCGGCGATAGAAAAGCAGCGCGACAAGCGCCGAGTTGTCACCCCGGTCTCCGGCCGACTTCAGCGCCGAAATGGCTACCAAACCAAAGCGATGCCCGGGCCTCCAAGGCCTCTTCTTATTCCGGCCAAGCCGGCCCGGAGCGCCGCATTCACTCACATCCCTTGAACCTGAGTGCAGAGCTGCTGCATCGAAGCCATTTGAGCAGCCGAGTTTGCGCCCGAACCCGTGCTGGTTCTGGCGGTCGTATCGCCAGCTGTATTCGAGGATCCCGACGTGCCGGTGGTTGTACCCGAACCAGTGCTGTTGCTGGCCGTGGTGTTACTGCCGGTCGAACCAGAGCTGCCTGAAGTGCCGGTGGCTGTGCCAGAGCCGGTGCCGATACTCGCCGTTGTATCACTGCCGGTCGAAGCCGAGCTACCTGACGTGCCGGTCATTGTGCCAGAGCCAGTGCCGTTACTGGCCGTCATCCTCGAGCAGTCGGAGCGAACCTGTGCCTGCTGTTCAGAGCTCAGGGACGACCAGTTCTTGCGGATCTCATCCTGCGACAGAAGTCTTCCCGAATTGGCGTCGCTGAAGAATGAGCCGGAGAGCTTGCTGTCCCAGCCGCTCGGGATACCGCTTTGGCCGGAGCCGGACGTAGAACTCATACCCGACCCGGCCGATGAGCCGGACGTTCCGTTCGTGCCGCTGGATGTTCCCGACGACTGCGCCAAGGCCGCGGTGGCGAGACAGAGAGAGATCGCTGTAGCTGTCAAAATCTTACGTTTCATGTGAGTCTCCTTTGGGGTTCGACGCCGTTGCGGCGTCGAATCCTAATCCCGAGGAAAGGCACTTGTTCCTGTAAAGAGTGGAATTCGATGTCATGATCCTTGTGCACCAGCCTTGGCCTCGAATGCGATGCCGGAGCGCTTCAACGACGACTGACGCCTCAGGCGAGAGCTGTCCGCTACTGGGTGTTAGAGGCGATATGCGGAACGCTTCCCGAATAGTTGGGTGCCACCATCGGGTAATTGCGAGGCAGGTTCCATTTGGTTCGGTAATCGTCCGGATTCATGCCCAGTCGGCCAAGGTGCGAACTGCGTCGGGTCTCGGTTAGAGACAGGAGGGTGGCCTTTGCCGCGGCGTATAGCTCGACATGCGGAGCTCGTCTCGACCGCGCACACTCAATATGTTTTACGATGACGCCCCCCAGATGTCATATGAGCGAATGCCTTTCCGGCGAAATAAATTGCTCCCAGCAGGTCGACGCTCAGCACCTTCAGCCAGCCCGCTCTAGTGAATGCCTCAATGGTTAAAGATTATCAGGCCGGCGCGTTGTTGACGATTATTACCAACCTGCCGAACGCGTGAGCGCAAGTCGACAGCACCGTGATAGCGGCCTCCCCGGCGCGCCCCTTGTCGAACCGATGCGCGCCTTCTCGACCTTGCCTCCACCCACGTCGGCTCACCCGTGCACCTTCGGTGCCCAACCGCATGGCGATGGCCAGTCCAATGCCGCTTGCAGCACCGGTTACAATGCAGTCTTGTTATCCAGGCGCATCGGGTTCGACCTCTTTCTGGGGAGCAGCAAGTGGTTCAGTCCAGCCTTCAGCGACCCGATCCACGCTCAGCAGGCTGCGCGCATAATCCTGTTGCGCGCGAACAATGGCATCGTCTTGCTGTGAGGGAAGAAAGACCGGCAAAGCAAGGCAGACACTTTGTGTGGCCAACAGCTTGTTCCAGTTCGCGATCAGCGCCTTGAAAGCGCGCCCCACCGCCCTCGGATTTCGGTCGAGGTCATAGAGGCCGAGCGGATTGATCCGTCCGTTGTTCTCCCGAAGCGCACTGTCCCAGTCCACCTGATCCGTCAGCGAGTACCAGGTGAAGCCTACGATGGGGATGCCATCGTTGCGGATCCGCAGCACGTTGGCCCACTCTTTCCACAGCCAATAGACGGCCTCGTCTCCATTGGGGCCTTCGCTGATGTTGGTCTCCGTATGCATTACGGGAAGCCGGTAGCGGTTGAAGTACTGCCGCGTGATCTCGTCATAGCCAAACACCTCGCCGGACCCGGACGTCGTTCCGTCTGCCCAAACCCGATGTTCGTTGGTCTGGTAATAGTCGGTGCCCATCACGCAATGCCTGCGCAGATGGCTTTCCAGGAAGAAACTGTATTCTTCGGCCGTCATCCCGTTTTCGAGAAGATAGCGATAGGTGTGCGCGTCGACGTCATGACCGTAGTTGAGGTCAAGCGACAGGAAACGCTCGCTGTTGAACCGTTCCGCTCTGCCGACCGCCTCGGGAGAATCGGCGTGGAAGTATTCCGAGGATTCGCTCTGAATGAAGATGGCGTCCGGCCGCACCTCGAGAATCGCCCGCATGGCAAGCACGTTCGCCTTCACGATGTGCTTGAGGGCGGTGACGAAAGCAGTGTCGCTGCTCAGTTGTTCGTTCCACCATCCCCAGCGGGCCGAAAAGGTGGCGCAGATGAACATCTCATTTATTGGGGTGAAGAGCTGGATCCACGGATAGCGCATCGCGAAATCCCTGGCGTAGTGCTCGAATAGTGTCGGAAAGTCCGGGTTCTGGAAGTTGCCAATCCAGTCCGGCACGCCAAAATGGCAAAGGTCGACGATCGGAAGAATGTCTTTCGCCTTCAGGTCCGCGAAGGTCTCATCGGCGAATGCCCAATCATAACGTCCGTCACCCAGCCATGTTTTGTGGATGGGAGGTCCGTAGCGGAGGAAATGCACCCCGAGATCCTGGACCAGTTCGAAGTCGGTGCGCCATCGTTCGTAGAAGCGGCATTTTTCCATTTCGTCGACGCGCTCCCGGCCTTGTCGAATGGTGGGGGTGCTGTTCTCGATGCCGGTGGCAAACATGAACGTGAACATTGATGGTCCTTAGCCAAGGCGGAGATGCCCGCGCTTGGTCAAACGTTCAGTGCTCGACGCAGTTCCTGCAAGACTGCTTGTCAAGTTCGGTGGGCGCCTGACAACCACGTGCCTGCAAGTGCTATTCACAGTCGGTTGACCGTTCGTTGCGAAAGGCAACGGCACATGGCGGAAAAGCCTTCGAACCGGCTTTTTGCCAAAGCCGAAGAATGGCTGGTCGAGAAGGTTCAGCGGCGATTTCTCCAGCCTCACCCGGCCATTCGGAAAGATGGCGCTACGCTCGTGATTGTGAGCAGGGGCCACCCAGGCATAGGCGGGTCGAGATTGGCGGAATTCTATCCCACGGTTCAAGCGAGCAGCTTGCGCCGAATATGATCGGACTATGCTGGACGGAGAGGTCGGCTTCGGGCCAGCCCAGTTGGCGTCAAACGGGTCTTTGCGAGTTAAGGCGGTATGGTAGTTATCCACGTTTGCAAACTGCAAACGGACGTTCCGCTGCCGGCCCCATTTGAGCCATTCACTGGGACGCAGACCCGCGGTACATCACCGATATTCTCGAAGCCAATAGTTGGTCTCGTTCATCGTCCCATGGTTCGACAGACCCATACGAGAGAATACGAGAGATATGGACCGGCGAACCATCCGCTGTATTGATCTCCTGTAGAAAACAGTGCCCCTCAGAGACTAGCATGATCGTTATTTGTCAATGCGCTGCGAAGCTGTTCGCCCAATTGATTCAAGAAGCTGATCCAGCCACTCCCTGACCGCATTTATCTTCTGCCGAACGGCAGCACCGCGCCTGAATCCTGCCTCCGGATCAATGTTCGCGTGCGCAAAAACGGCCGCTCGCGAACATACATTGACAGGTCCAGTTCCGAATAATAAGTTCGCTCATAGAACGAATTAACGGGAGTTCAATGTGACTGACCTGCCGCGCATATCCCGTCAGTTCTCACAGCGCTCCGTGATGGAAGCGATCGTCCAGGGCGGGCCGATCTCCCGCGCCTCGATCGCCAAGCTGACGGGCCTGTCGAAGCAGACCATCTCCGAAATCATGCGCGGGCTCGAGCAGGAGGGCTGGGTCCAGGAAACCGGCCGCACCAGCGGCCATGTCGGGCGCACCGCCGTCACCTACGAACTGGTCCACGACGCAGCCTATATCATCGCCGTCGACCTTGGCGGCACCAAGGTGCGGGTCGCGCTGACGGACCTTGCCTGCCAGATCTTTGCCGAAGCCGCCACACCGACCGACCCGCGCGGCGGCCAGTTCGTCGTCGATCAGATTGCAGCGCTGGCCTTCGATGCCGCGGCCAGACAGCACGTCGCGCGCAAGAAGATACGCCTGGCCGTCATCGGCGCGCCTGGCGCTCCTGACCCGGCCACCGGCCGCATTTTAATGGCGCCGAACATTGCCGGCTTCGACACAATGAATGTGCTGGATGCCTTCGAAGAAGCGCTCGGCGTCGCGGTGATGATCGAGAACGACGTCAATCTCGCGGTGCTTGGCGAGAACTGGCTCGGCCAAGGCCAGGGCATCGACAATCTCGCCTACATCGCGCTCGGCACCGGCATCGGCAGCGGGCTGATGCTGGGCGGCCATCTGGTGCGGGGTGCTGGGCACGCCGCCGGCGAGATCGGTTTCATGCCGATCGGGGCCGATCCCTTCACCGAGGAATCACTGCGCACCGGCGCATTCGAACGCGCGGTGGCCACCCACGCCATGACCGATCGCTACCACGCCCTCACCGGCAGGCAAATCTCCGTGCCGGAAATATTCGAGAATGCCGCGCGTGGCGACAAGGACGCGCTCACCGTGCTCGACGAAACTGCCCGCCATCTGGCGCAAGGCGTTGCGGCAATCGCGGCAATCGCCAATCCAGAAAAGTTTATCCTCGGCGGCTCGATTGGGTTGCGGCCCGAAATCCTGTCCAGGGTGCAGGCGCTTCTGCCGCTATGCTTCCCCTATCCGGTCAGGGTCGAGGCGAGCGAACTCGGCGCACGCGCAGCCCTCATCGGCGCGGCGGCAATCGGCCTTGGCCAGTTGCACAACACGCTGTTCGGCGTCGACGCGCCTGATGGCCGGATTTCGCTGCCGCCTGCCCAGGCCGCCGCCCTGAAGGAGGCCGCGATATGACTCGCAATATTACCGCCCGCCTGCAGGCAGCGCTCGACCGCGACGACGCACTAACGCTGTTTCGCCGCGCCATCGGCCGAGAGAGCATCACCGGCAACGAAGCCAACTTCGTCGACTTCCTAGAAGCCAGGATGCGCGACCTTGACCTCAGCGGCCTGACCAGGACGGAATTCCTTCCCGGGCGGCCCAACATCTGGGGCGAGCGCAAGGGGGCCGACCAGGGAAAGCGCCTGCTGTTCATCGGCCATACCGACACCGTCCATGTCGACGGCTGGCGCGAGCATTGGGCAGGCACCGAGCGTGAGGATCCGTTCGCCGCCCCGATCATTGATGGTGCTGTCTGGGGCCGAGGCTCCGGCGACCTCAAGGCCGGCATCACTGCTTCGCTTGCGGCACTCGCGCTACTCGACAAGGCCGGCGTTCGCCTCAAGGGCGACGTCGCCTTTGCTTTCATCGGCGACGAGGAGAGCGGCCAGCCCGGCACCGGCATTTCCGCCGGGATCAAGCACTTCGTCGGACGCATCAAGGCCGGCGAGGTCACAGCACCCGATTTCAGCGTCTATGTCGAGCCGACCCGCCTGGCCGTCTATGCGGCGCAGATCGGCTTCTTCATCACCGATATCTCGATTACCGGCAAATCCGCCTATTTCGGTGTGCCAGAACTCGGCAAGGATGCGCTCCGTGCAAGCCATGCCGCGATGACGGCGCTTTGGAAGCATTCGGATGAGGTCGCCGCGCGCGCCGAGCACAAACTGGTCGGGCGCGGCTTCCTGCTTATCACCGGGCTTGCCGGCGGCGGCTACATTGCCGTTCCCGAGCGCTGCACGCTCTCGCTGATCCGCAAGCTGTTGCCTGGCGAAGACCTCGACACCGCCGCCGCCGAGATCGAGGCTGCCGTGCGCGGCGCGATCGCCGATCCGGATATTTCGGTAGAGTTCGCCTACCCCGCCGGCCGCGACCACAGGCTGGGCGGCACCGCTGCCGAGATCGGCGAAACGCGGGCGGAAGTCGCCATGCTGTCCGACGCGATGGCTGGCGCAATGAGCGGACGCGGCGTCATCGAGGGCGCACCGTTCTGGTCGGAGTCCCCCTTCATCATCAATCAGCTCGGTATTCCTGCCGTCTATTGCGCGCCCGGCGACATCAGGAATTGCCACACATTCGAGGAGCACGTGGATGTCGAGGAATATTTCGCCGGCATAGTCGGCTTCGCCGCCTTCATGGCCCGCTACTGCGGCGTGGCCGACTGAACCACCAACGAAGCAAAATGGGAGAACTGACATGTCGATGAAGACACTGATCGCCGCCGCCTTTGCCGGCGGATTGATGCTTGCCGCCGACCCAGCTTTCGCACAGACGGTCGGCCCGCAGGGCGAGAGCGCCACGCCAAGTGCCGACGTGATCCTAAGCGATGCCGACATCGCCGCGCTCAAGGACAAGGGCTACAAGGCTGCCTTGCTCTGGCACACCTCGTCCGATTTCACCAATGCGGTAACCGCCGGCGCCACCGACGAATTCGCCCGCGCCGGCATCACCATTGCGGTCAAAACGGATGCCCAGTTCGACTCCGCCCGCCAGCGCAGCGACATCGAGACGGCGTTGGCCGCCAAGCCCAACGTCATCTTGGCCCTGCCGCTCGACCCGGTCACCTCGGCAGAAGCCTTCCGCCAGGCGGTCAAGGACGGCACCAAGCTGGTGTTCCTGTCCAACTTGCCCAAGGGCTACAAGCAGGGCACCGATTACGCTTCGATCGTGACTGACGATCTATTCCAGATGGGTAAGCAGGCTGCGGACGCGATGGCCAAGGCGATCGGCGGCAAGGGCAAGGTCGGCTACATTTTCCACGACGCTGCCTACTATGTCACCAACCAGCGCGACCAAGCCTTCAAGACCACCATCGAGAAGGTCTATCCCGAGATCAAGATCGTCGCCGAACAGGGCATATCCGATCCGGCCCGCGCCGAGGAACTGGCCAACGCGATGCTTTTGCAGCATCCCGATCTCGACGGCATCTACGTGACCTGGGCCGAGCCGGCCGACGGGGTGCTGTCGGCGCTACGCGGCGCCGGCAACGCCAGGACCAAGATCGTCACGCTCGACCTCGCCGAGCCGGTCGCGCTCGACATGGTCAAGGGCGGCAATGTCGCAGCCCTCGTCGCCGACAAGGCCTATGAACTCGGCCGCGCCATGGCTGCCTCCGGCATGAAGTCGCTGCTTGGCCAGCCGACACCAGCCTTCGTCGTCGCCCCGGCCCTGACCGTCACCAAGGAGAATGTCGCGCAGGGCTGGAAGGAATCGCTCAACCGCGACGCGCCGCAGCCGGTGCTCGACGCGGCCAAGTAAGGCTCACGCTCCGGCGCGGCCCGCCGCACCGGAGCTTTTCTTCGACACAACAAAAAGGGAACCGGGACATGCGCAAAGCATCTGTAATCATAACGACAGTGGCGAGCCTGCTAGCCATGCACGCCTTCGCCGCTGAAGGCGTCACCACAGGACCGAATGGTGAAAAGCCGGTGCCGGCGAGCAGTCTTACGCTGACGCCAGCCGAAGAGCAGCAGATCAAGGACGGCAAGTTCACCGCCGCCCTCGTCTGGCACGAGATGAGCGAATACACCAACGCCGTCAACGCCGGCGCCCATGACGAATTCAAGCGCCTCGGCATCGAGGTGGTGGCGCAGACCGATGCCGGTTTCGACGCCGCGCGACAGAAGGCCGATGTCGAGACGGTGATGGCCAAAAAGCCGTCGATCATCCTGTCGCTCCCCGTCGATCCGGCGACCGCAGCTTCGGTCTACGATCCGGCACGCCAGGCCGGCGTCAAGCTCGGCTTCGTCGACAATTCCCCGGCCGGCTACAAGCAGGGCAGGGACTATGTCACCATCGTCTCCGACGATCTCTTTCAGATGGGCAACAAGGCCGGCATCGCCATGGCCGAGGCGCTCGGCAAGAAGGGCAAGGTCGGCTACATCTTCCACGATGCCGACTTCTACGTCACCAACCAGCGCGACCAGGCCTTCAAGAAGACCATCGAGCAGGACTATCCCGATATGAAGATCGAGGCCGAGGCCGGCATGGCCGACCCGGCGCGCAGCGAAGACATCGCCCAGGCGATGATCACCCAGCATCCGGACCTGGACGGCATCTATGTCACCTGGGCCGAACCGGCGCTGAGCGTGCTTTCGGCCTTGCGCGGTGCCGGCAACATGCACACCAAGATTGTCACGCTCGACCTCAACGAGCCTGCCGCGCTCGACATGGTCAAGGGCGGCAACATCGCGGCCCTCGTCGCCGACGAGGCCTACAGCATTGGCGTGACGCTGGCGCGCGCCTCGGCAGGTTCGCTGGTCGGCAAGAAGGCCGAACCATTCTATGCCGTAGATTCCATCGCCGTCACCAAGGACACGGTGAAGGACGGTTGGAAGAAGTCCCTCAACAAGGACGTACCGGCGGCCATCGCGGACGCGGTGAAATAGGCTCGAGGCGAAGCGCTCACCACCGGAGGGATAAAATGTCCAGTGCCAACACCAGTGCCGGTGGCAGCTTCGCCAGCCGCTTCAATCTGCAGCAATATGTCGTCTACCTCGGTTTCCTGGCGATCTTTCTGTTCTTCGCCATTGTGCTGCGGGACAGCGGCTTCCTCACCGTCCGGAATTTATCGAACATCGTGTTGCAGACGACGCCGGTGACGATCATGGCCATCGGCCTGGTCTTCGTCATGTCGGCCGGCGAAATAGATTTGTCGATCGGCTCGATCGTGGCGGTGGCGGCCCTTGCAGCCGCCGTCACCATCAACGCGTACGGCATGCCGGCAGGGATAGTCGCCGGCCTCGGCGCCGGCCTGCTGATCGGCGCCATCAACGGCGTGCTGGTGGCGTATGTCAGGCTGCCCTCTTTCCTGGTGACGCTGGCGACGCTCGGCCTGTTCGCCGGCGTTTCGCGTTCGATGACAGACCTTCGCTCGATCTCGCTGACCAACGAAGCGTTCACCGGCTTCTTCGGTTCCGGCTCGCTGCTCGGTGTCCCCTCACTCGTCTGGTGGTCGGTGATTGCCGTGGCCATCGGCCACCTGGTGTTCCGCGAGACCCGTTTCGGCGCGCATGTGCTGGCGACCGGCGACAATGCCCGCGCCGCAAGCGTATCGGGCATCAGCGTGCCCAGGATCAGGCTCGCCGTGCTGACCATCAGCGGCGGGCTCGCCGGTCTTGCCGGCTTGCTCTATGCCGGTCGCCTGCAGGCGGCAAAATATACTCTCGGCGAAACCGACTTGATGACGGTCATCGCCGCCGTCATCGTCGGCGGCACGCTGCTCAATGGCGGCAAGGGCTCCGTGGTCGGCGCGCTGGTCGGCTCGTTGATGATGGGCATGCTCAACAACGGCCTGATCCTGATGGGCCTGTCGGTCTCCGACCAGATGATCGTGCGTGGCCTCATCATCCTGACCGCAGTCGCCGTGTCGCTGCGCGAAAAGAACCGCTGAAGGAAGCCATCCATGTTTCTCGACATTTTGCGCCGCCGCAACCCCGCCTTCATCGAATCAGCTATCCGGTTGCACCAGCAAGGTAAGCTGCCGGCCAATGCTTATGTGCTCGATCTCGACACGGTTGAGGCCAATGCGCGGGTTCTCAAGAGCGAGGCCAACCGCAACGGCCTGAAGATCTTCGCCATGACCAAGCAGGTCGGCCGCTCCTCGTCGTTCTGCCGGGCTGTGATGCGCGGCGGCATTGACCGCGCGGTCGCCGTCGACATGGCTTGCGCCCGCGCCACCCACAAGGCAGGCATGAAGCTTGGCCATCTCGGCCATCTCCAGCAGGTCGCAAAATTCGAAGCGGCGGCTGCGGCGAAAACCTTCAAGCCGGACTACTGGACCGTGTTCAACGCTACCAAGGCTGGGGAAGCGGCAACAGGCGCCAAGGCGGCCGGCTATGTGCAGGACCTGCTGGCCCGCATCGCCGCCGAAGGCGATATCTTCTATCGCGGCCATGAAGGCGGTTTCAATGCCGCCGACATTATCGATGTCGCCGACCGGCTGGATGCCGTCGAAGGCGGCCGTTTCGCCGGCATCACCACTTTCCCTGCTCTGCTGTTCGATCATGCTTCGCGAAAAGTGCTGCCGACCCCCAATCTGGCGACGCTCGCGAAAGCTGCGGTAGCGTTGGCCAAGGCAGGCCGCAAGGACATTGAGATCAACGCGCCGGGCACCACGTCGAGCGTCATGCTGGCGGCACTCGCCGAGGCCGGCGCGACGCAGTGCGAGCCCGGCAATGGACTACATGGCACCACCGCGCTGCATGTCATGGAAGATTTGCCGGAGCTGCCGGCGGTGCTCTATCTCACCGAGGTCTCGCATCTCTCCGGCGGCAAGGCCTATTGCCTTGGCGGCGGCTTCTACATCGATCCGATCTTCCCCGACTACGACGTCAAGGCGATCGTCTCGGCTGAACCGACGACGGCAGGCTCGGCACTGCGCAGCGTCGAGGTGCCGCCGCCCTCTGCGATCGACTATTACGCCATGATCGATGCCGCCGGCGCGAACGCGCCGAAGCCTGGCGACAGCGCCGTGTTCGGCTTCCGTGGCCAGGCCTTCGTCACCCGCGCCCATATTGTCGGCGTGTCGGGCATTTCGACGGACAATCCGAAAGTGGAAACCATCGAGAACGGCTTCGGTGAACCCTATGCCTGGCCAGTCTAGGAGAAACACATGACGGTGAGCGCGCCCATCCTTCAGCTGCACGACATTCGCAAGAATTTCGGCGGCATCACCGCGATCGAGAGTTTTTCGCTCGAGGTTTTCCCGGGCGAGATCGTTGCACTCGTCGGCGACAACGGCGCCGGAAAGTCGACGCTGGTCAAGATCGTCTCGGGCGTCCACCCGCCCTCGTCCGGCACCATCGTCATCGAAGGAAAACCGGTGACGATGTCGAATGCCACCATGGGGCGCGCGCACGGCATCGAGGTCGTCTACCAGGACCTGGCGCTGGCCGACCAGCAGACGGTCTACATGAACATGTTCCTCGGCCGCGAGCCGCTGAACCGCCTCGGTTTGCTCGACCGCCGCCGCATGATCGACGAGACCGAGAAACTGGTGAAGGAACTGGACGTGCGCATCCCCTCCGCCCACGCCACTATCCGCGATCTCTCCGGCGGCCAGCGCCAGGGCGTTGCGATCGCGCGCGCCACGCATTGGGCAAGCAAGCTGATCCTGCTGGATGAGCCGACGGCGGCGCTGGGCGTTGCCGAAACCGCCCGGGTGGAGGCTATCGTCCAGTCGCTGAAGCAGCGCAATGTCGGCATTCTGATCATCAGCCACAGCCTCGACCAGGTCTTCAAGCTCTCCGACCGCATCTGTGTTCTCAGGCGTGGCAAGCAGATTGGAATTCGCGAGACCGCGAAGACCGATAAGAACGAGATCATTGCCATGATCACCGGCCTGCAGCAGCAATAGCAGGAACCTCTCTGAGAGCCCCCGCCCGAGATCCGGATGTTGTCGGCGATCACGCGATCGATCAGCTTGTGCCGCGTGGTGATCGCCATCGGCCCGTCCTGGTCGTAGCTGCCTTGCCACTCCGGATGCGGCGCCAGCAGCGCTGGCACATACATCGTGTCGGCCGAAATCATGCGCTGTTCCTTGCCGTAGTTTGCGAGGTAGACCGAGTGGCCGGGCGTGTGGCCGGCGCAGCGATGATCTGGAAGCCGGGCGCGACTTCGGCGCCGTCATGGATGCTGCTGGAACTGCTGCGTCTGGTGAAGCTGCCTGCATCGCCTGAATTTCTCCAGGCGTATCCGCACCAGCTTTCTGGCGGCCAACAGCAGCGCGTTGGCATCGCTATCCCAGTCTCGATTTGATAGGACCTATGCAATGTATGGCGGCGCCGACATCACCGTGCCGCCCGGCGGCGTCAAGCTGTCCGGTTTCGGTCGCGACAAAGTCGCTGCATGCGCTGGACAGATACACCGTCTCAAAACAGCCTGGATTTCTCTGGGCTGCCCGTTTCTCGCTAAGCGCTGCCGAGGATGAAATCGGCGCACCGATCGGCGATCATGATCACCGGCGCGTTGGTGTTGCCGCTGATGAGACGCGGCATGATCGAGGCGTCGCAGATGCGTAGGCGCGGCACGCCGCGCACGCGCAATTGCGGGTCGACCACCGCCTGGTCATCGGTGCCCATCCGGCAGGTGCCGCAGGGGTGATAAACCGTCTTGGCGTGTTCGAGGATGTGGTCTGTTATGGACTGATCGGAAAGGTCGGCGGCCCCGCCCGGCGACAGCTCCTCGGCGATCACCGCCTGCAGGGCCGGCTGACGCAGGATGGTGCGGGCGATCTTCATGCCGGCGAGCAGCAGGGCAACACGCAAGATGCGACGGCAGGCTTTCCCTCGAAACCCGCTTCGAGGATCTGGAATATCTCACCACCGGTCGTACCGATCTGGTTTCGGTTCTTACCAACAATGCCTACCTCCATTCCCATTCCTCATTCTTTTGTCTTCCTGCTTGTCCTGGCGGCGGTGATGTTGGTCGTTCTGCACCGTACCGCCTTCGGACTATACCTCTACGCCGTCCGCAAAAATGAAGAGGCCGCGCGGTTTTCGGGAATCCGTACCGGCCGGGTTATCATCTGCGCCTATGTGATCTGCGCCGGGCTGACGGCGCTGTCATCCATCTTTCTCGCAATGTACACACGCTCGATCCTGCCAAGCTCGCACGGCAATTTCTACGAGCTCTACGCGATCGCCGCCGCCGTCATTGGAGGGTTCTCGTTGCGGGGCGGGGAAGGCTCAATCATTGGTGTGGTGCTTGGAACGATCTTGCTGCAGGTGCTTCAGAACCTTGTCAATCTTCTAGGCATTCCCTCCTCACTCAACTTTGCCGTGAGTGGATCGGTGATCCAGATCGGGGTACTGGCCGACCAGGAATACACAGAGTTTCGAAAGCGCCGCGAATTGATGCGGGGCCGGCTCGCAACCGCCGAAGGTAGGCTGTGATGCCCAAGCCGGTGAAATAGGTTGTTCACGGCAGTTGCGATCGCCGACCGGTTGGCTGCTTGCGCCCGGGGGGCAGCCGAAGGCCGGGATCTAAAACGCCGCAATATTGCCTCTCGAGCGGCTCCTGCTTCGAAGGCAGTCGCCACAATGTCGATGCAGTCGGCTCATGATGTGCCGAGTTTCGATCTCGCATGGCGATGTAACTTTATGCGATCAGCCCGTACTGCCGTGCCTTGTTGCGCAAGAACGGCAGACCGTTGCCCATTACAACCGCTTCACTCTCGGCCACCGGACGCCACACGCTGAGGCCAAACGCCAGACGCGGATCCATGTTGATGAAGCTCTCCATCGCGAGCCCGCCCTTGAAGCGGATTGCGGCCAGCGTTGCGAACGTCTCATCCCAATTGCAATTGCCCTCGCCTGGGGTGCCGCGATCAGACTCGGAGAGATGGATATATTTGAGGTAATCGCGGGCGGTGATAATGCCGTTGCCCATGCCCTTTTCCTCGATATTCATGTGGTAGGTATCAAGGTGCACGAACATATTGTCGGCGCCCACTCGTTCGATCAAAGCCACCGCCTGAGCCGCGGTGTTGATGATGTGGTTCTCGTAGCGGTTCACGGCTTCGACACCGAGTTCGATGCCGCGAGACTTGGCTTGCGCGGCGGCGGACGTCATCACTTTCGCAATGTTATCAAGTTCGTCCTGCGTAGGTGGCACGCCAGTACGCTCGCCGATGCCGCCATAGATTACGCCGCATAGCGCCTGGGCTCCGATGTCGGCCGTCTTGTCGATAGCCACCTTGAGAAAGTCAATCGCCTCCTGTGGGTGGCGCGATGCCCACGCATGTTCGGGCAACCCTAGCGAGCACACCGCCTGCATGCCATTTGCCGCCAGCAGCTTGCGGGTGTGATCGGCATCGCAAGAAAATGGATCGGCCAGCGAAATTTCAATGAAATCGAGATCGTATTTTTTCACCGCCGCTACAGTGTGCTCGGCGCCCTCTACGGACCAACCACTCGTCCACATGCTCGTATGAACGCCAAAACCCTTCATCGTGTTATCCTCATGAAATTGAGCTGCCCGGCAGCCCACCGCAAGATCATGACGCCGATCAGCATGATGCCCCAAATGGCTGTGGCCAGGTGCTGGCTGGCGCCCAAGAGATTCAGTCCCGAAGAAAGCAACTGCAAAACGATGAGGGCTAGGAAGACCGAAACGACCTTGCCGAAGCCGCCAAACGGATTCACCCCGCCCAAGAAGCAGGCAAGCACCGTAATCAGCACATAGGACTCGCCATGGCCGACACGGACGGAATTGAATCGTGCCATCATGATAATGCCGGCCAACGCACACATGGCGCCAGACAGCGCGTAGATCAGAATGATCACGCGTCGCGTCGAGATGCCGGAATAGCGCGTCGCCTCGATGTTGGAGCCGACCATATAGTTTGAAAAGCCAAGCCTGGTTCGGGTCATCAAGACATGCCAGACGATGACTGCGCCGAGCAGTATCAGCAGCGGGACAGGAATGCCGACGATGCTGCCGTGGCCCAAGGGCTGGATGAATTCGGGAAAGCCCGAAATGTCGGCGCCGCGGGTCAGAAACTCGCCAAGGCCGCGCAGGAAAATCATCACCGAGAGCGAAACGAGGATGGGGTGCGCGCCGGTATAGGCTATCACCGGGCCCATGACCAAGCCGCTTGCCGTGCCAACGCCGACCGCAAGAACGGAACCGAGTAGAAAGGCATAGATGCTTGCGTCCGGTCCTCCGTTGGCCTGAAGAACCCAGGCGAGCGTGAGGCCACAGAGATTGGCCGTGAACGTCACGGCGAGATTGATGCCGCCCGAGATGATCGGCATCAACATCGCGAGCGTAAGCAGTCCAAGTTCAGGCAACTGGAAGGCCACCGATTCAAAGGTAGCTTTGGACAGGAATCGCGGCGAGAGAGATCCGAAGAATGCAATCACCAAAATCAATGCCAGCAAAAGTCCGATATTCTCGGCGCCCAACGTGCCGGCAAGACGGCGCAAGAATCCGTGCCGTAGCGCTCCAGTTTCGAGCACGCGCTGCGTCATGTACCCATCCTCTGCCGCAAGCCCGCGAGGATATGCCCGAGCGGCGCGTTGGACAGCGTGATGGCAATCAGAATGATCGCCCCGACGATCATCTTGAAAGCATAGGGAGAGATGCCGAGGAGGTTCAGCCCGTTTTGCGTCACCGACACAAGAAACACGCCAAGGATGCAACCGAGCACGGTGCCGCGCCCGCCACCCAGCCTGGCACCGCCAAGGACAACAGCTGCCAGCACGTCCAGCTCGCGCCCCACCAATGCGTTGGGCACGACTTCCTGGGAATAGTGCACCTGCACAAGTCCCGCGATCCCGGCCATCAAACCAAGCCAGCCGAAGGCAATGAAGTGCATCGCCGCGATGTTGATACCGAGGCGACGGGCGCCCTCCGGGTTATCGCCAAAAGCGTATAGCTGCCGTCCCGTGGTGGTATACCGGATAAGCCCCCAGGTGGCGGCGACGCAGACCGCCATGATCGCAACCGGCAGTGTTAGCTCGGCCCAATTGCCATTCGCCTGTTGGAACTCGAAAAGCACAGTGCGATGCGTCCACCATGCAGGCAGATTGTAGATCGATACACCGTGCGTGAAGAACATCAGCAGGCCGAAAAAAATATTGAAGGTGGCGATGGTGACAACGATTGAAATGATCTGGAAATAGTAGATGAGGCCGGCGTTCACCGCACCCAGGGCGATCCCGACAATTGCCGCCAAGGTGAGGCCGATGAACCAATCACCACCTCCCATTTGGGCTAGAGCCAGCGCCACGACGTATTGAACCACTGACGCGGCCACAGCGAAGGAGATGTCGATGCCCCCGGCGATCAACACCACCAGCAGCCCAACCGCGAAGATCAGATTTGTCGAGCTTGTGTTGAGCAGATTGAAGAGATTGGCAATGGTGAAGAATTTGTCGCTCGCAACGGAGAGACCTGCGCTCATGATGAGAAGAACCACAACGAGCCATGTCTCGGTGGGATGAGCCCGGAAGAGCTTGCCGCGGTTACGCATAGACGGCAGCTTCCAGGTCACCGAGCGAGATGGCGTGCGGGTCGTATTCGGCGACTATCTTGCCCGCGGCCATATGGAGGATGCGATCGGCGTTGAAATAGACCTCCGGCACTTCATCGGATATCAGCAGAATCGCCAGGCCTTCGGCAGCGAGCTTGGCGACAATCTCGAAGATGCCGGCCCGTGCGCCAACGTCCACCCCCACGGTCGGCGAATCAAGAATGATCAGTTTCAGTCCGACCGCCAGCCATTTGGCGATGGCCACCCTTTGCTGGTTGCCGCCTGAGAGCGTGGAAATCGCATCGGTCTGCCGCCCGACTTTTATCGCCAATTCCTCGATCCAATGATTGACGAGCGCATCCTTCTTCTCCGAGGAGATCAGCCCTCGATCAAGGATCTTGTCGAGCACCGGGATAACGGCGTTGTCGGCGATGGACTGAGCTTGTATGAGACCAAGGGACAAGCGGTCTTCGGAGAGATATCCAATACCCGCGCGGATTGCGTCGCGGTTGGAGTTCAGATGAAGAACCGTCCCGTTGAGTGCGATGCTGCCGCGGTCTGGGCGCAGCATGCCGAAAATCGAAAGCGCGAGTTCTGTGCGACCGGCGCCGAGTAGCCCGGTCAGGCCAAGCGTTTCACCGCGCCGTATTGTCAGCGAAACGTCGTCATAGTCGCCTGCGCGGGTCAATCGGTCGATCTTCAACACGACGGGTGATCCACTAAGGTTTCTCGTGCTCACGGTTTGGTCGAAAGTCTTGCCGGTCATTAGTTCGGTGAGGCGTGATTGGGTCATTCCGGCGGTCGGGAACACCCCAACGACCTTACCGTCGCGCAGAACGGTGACGCGACTTGAGATCTCCAGAACTTCTGCAAGGCGATGGCTGACGAAGACGATGGCCATGCCTTCATTCGAGAGTGTTCGAACGATCGCGAGCAACCGGTCTGTTTCCGATTGAGTAAGCGACGATGTGGGCTCGTCCATGAAAATAACCTTCGCATCGCCGGCGAGCGCCCGGGCGATGGCGACGATCTGACGTTGGGCGATTGCAAAGCTACGCAGAGGCGCGTCGACATCGAGGTCGGCGCCAAGCCGCGCCAACAGCCCTCGCGCCACCTCGCGAATGCGCGAATGATCGACGAGCCGAGGCATGTTGCCGAGGACAGTTCTGATCCCGATATTTTCCGCGACTGTCATTTCAGGAAACAGTGCGAGGTCCTGCCAGATGACTTCCACCCCGGCGCTGCGCGCCGCAGCCGGCGACATGATGTCGACAGACTTTCCGGCGATCGACATGTTTGCGCCGCCTAGCGGCTGACAAACGCCGGTGATTACCTTGATCAGGGTGCTCTTGCCGCTGCCGTTCTCACCGGCGATGCATTGCACTTCGCCCGGGAGAACCTCGAAGGCGACATCCTGGAGGGCTCTAACGCCACCAAATGTGACGCTTATGTTGCTAAACGACAGAACCGGTGGGAGGTCCTGCGTCGTAGACGCGACGAGGTTCACGGCGGGCCCTTCTGAAATGACAAGGATGGGGCGTGCCGGGATTGATCTGCCACCCCGGCACGCCAGCCATGGTCCGCCATCTAAAGCCCTAGGGCTGCAAGACCATCGACCGTTTCGACCGTGATAGGCTGCACAGCGTCCACGATGATGGTGCCGGTTTTGAAGTCAGGGTGAACGACACCCAGACCTTCGATCGTCATGCCGTCGGTGATTTCACCGCCGCCCGCCAGAAAATCAGCCATTGTTACGAATACTTTGCCCGCTTCCAGAGGATTCCACATGTAGCCGCCGTCAATAATGCCGGACTTGAGCATTGCGCTGCCTTGGCTAGGCGAGAATGAACCGACAAGAACCACCTTGTCACCAAGCTTCTGCTCCTCGATCGCGCGTCCGGCGCCGATCGGTCCCTGACTGCCGAACGTCAGGAAGCCGCCGAGGTCAGGATTGGCGGCAAGCACATCCAGAGCCGTCTTTCGGCTGTCATCGGCGCTCTCGGCGACGCCATATCTGTCGCCAACCATCTGCATGTCGGGAAAGTTCTTCTTCAGGTAGGCGATTGCAGCATCGGCCCAGGCATTGTGTGCGGGCACGGTAAGAGAACCCACATACACGACGTACTTGCCTTTGCCGCCCATTTTCTCGGCAAATAGTTTGGCATGGGCCTCACCGAAACCAAGGGCCGAGACCATTTCGAAGTCCCAATCAGCGTTCACCTGGTCCGGCGATTCATGGGTTATGACCTTGATGCCCGTGTCGCGCGCCTTTTTTAGAACCGGCTCGAGAACGTTTGCATCATTCGGCACGACGCCAATTACGCTGACGCCCTGAGCTATCAGGTCTTCGATCGCGCGGACCTGAAGTGCCGGGTCGGCGCTGGTCGGCCCGACCATGAAGCCGTCGTCGCCAAGCTCTTTCGACTTTTCCTTTATTCCCGTTTCCATGGCATTGAACCAGGGAATGCCGCCGATCTTCACGACGACTCCAACCTTGATGTCCTTCGCCAGTGCAGCATCCATTGTGGCGACCGAAAGGGCTGCGCCGAACGCTGCCGCGAGTATAGTTTTTGCTAACATTTAGTTCCTCCCTGATTGACGAGTTTTTGGGTTGCCTATTGCCCATGTCGGCTTTGTTTGGCCCACCCCTTTGGGCCCTACGGCATTGACGCACTCGGCGCCGCATTCCTCCCAGAACGCGCCATAAAAGACTTTGAATGCCGGCCGGTCAAGGTGCTAAATAGATTTAGCAAGGCGGTCACGCCACCAGCGTCTAAAAACATTTCTCGATTGATGTAAACGATCCGCCCTTTCGCACTCAGGCTGCACCCGTAGAAACGACATGCGATCCCCCGCGAGCCTTGGGTGGAGGCGGTGCTACCCAGATCCGAGGTGCTGATGAACGGAGTTGAACTTCTGCAACGATGTCTCGTGACAAAGAATTGCTAGTGGTCGATGCTCGATTTGGATGCCGAATCCCAATCTTCTTGGGCGCCGTCATGCTCTCCGGTTCGCCCAAAGCTGGTCGGTACGGTCACCAGCGGAAAGTGGTCTATCGAATAATTCTCCAGAAGCGAAAATCCTTCAGCAATCATCACCTCGACATTCTGTCGGACCATGGTCACATCGAAGGGCAAATGCGCCGCGAATGGATCCCAGTCGAAGCTTCCGACAACAACCCGTCCAAGCTCACTTGAGGCTAGCGTCGAAGTGAACCGCAACGTTCCTTCAAGAGCGGTCACGCCGTTGACGAACATACCTGAGGGCAGATGCCCAAGCTGAGCGTATCGTGCAGCGAGAGACCGAGCAGCGTTGGTCGGTGCGTATCCGCAGCAGTCAATCGTGCCCGGGCCCGTAACAATCCCATGCGCTGCCAGCGCATCGTGAAAACCCAGCAAACGGCTACGTGTTGCGTCATCATCGCTGACCCCGCCAAAGAAGAAGAGATCTTCGGTGGAGCCCCCTCGTTCTTTCAATTTCTGAACAATGATCTCTGTGAGCGCCTTGGCGCCCCCGTAGTTGTCAGAAACAACTGAGGGAGCCCGGCGGCCTGGCAGATCGATGTTGATGCACCGGACGCCCGCTGCCCGGCACAGATCATTCAGCGGATCGGGGTCACGAACGCCCGCAAGGAAGAGAAATTCCACCTGCTGGGCCAGCAGGGTTTCCGTCACACTCAACTCGTTATCAGGATTGCGATGGGTGCTGACGACGATCGGGCACAAGCGGTGGACGCGGGATTCCGCTTCAAAGGCTTCGGCCAATCCGGCGAAGAAGCGATTGCGGTAATGTGGCAAGATCATTCCAGCGAGCCCGGATCGGGAAAGCCGCAATCCTCGTGCCTTGAGGTTGACAGCATAGCCAAGCCGCTCAGCCCAATCGAGGATGGTCGCTGCGGTTTCCGCCTTGATCCGGTGCTGTTGCCACGAGCCATTGAGGACGAGACTAACCGCTGTCGGGGACAACTTTGCCGCCACCGCGATGTCATAAATCGTTGACTTGCGTCGGACAGACTTTCTCGCCATTCGTGACGCTCCTACTAGCAGATGCAGTAGACGCTAGTGCGGGGTCAAGGCAACATCTCTAAATTGCGTCAAACGGTTTGGAGGAGCGACCCCACGGAAGGACGCGGCCTCTCGTGCCTCCGGTCCGGTCTCCCTGATTGTCTCGATCGTTGCAATGACAGCGCCAGGGAAATCGGCAGATTTGGGATTTTCCGTGAAGCTTCGTTCAGCGTCACTGGAGACACCAACCCCAGTGTTTCGGCTTTGGTCTCCCCGATGATCAATCACCTTGCAAAGGTCGACGAGAAGTTTCGATCAGTTTGGAGCCCACCGTTGGCGATGGTCGGGCGCACGCGTCACGATCGAGTCCTCCGTTTTAATAGCGGGAAGATGAAAGCTTTGGGTTTCTGAGTCTCTATCTGGCCCCAAAAGGGTGCTGCCGGATGCGCCTCGTCTCCGGGCGTTGTTTGCGTACTTGGCCGAGGTGCCCTTGCTTGGCAAGTTCCTTCCGCGACAAGGGTCTGCTCGACAGCATTTTCGTCGCTATTGCCAATGCGGAGCCCCGGAGGATCAAAACCGGTTAGCAGCATGATGCCGACGGTTCAGAGCAAGCGACTCAGATTCCCGATTTGCTCAGAGTCTCCCAGCCTATGGCTCTCCGTGCAGCGGGCCTTGAGCGTCTGGCTCGACCTTTTTGAAAGCTCGCCTCCAATCGCTGGACGAGTTTGGCGGCAAGGCTAGTCGTCTCCATCGGTGTTATGATCGATGCCAGGGAGGCCGCCTGGACCATGGCGTGAACTCATTGCCGTATGCTGGCAGTGCAAGGCAATGAACTGACTGCACAACATGTAGGTGCATTCGTGGATCAAATTTCCAGATAGCCAAACAGCGCGCGTATCTCGATTAGGTGGCAAGGAGTTGCGAAAGCTATGTTCGCAGTTTGAGAATCGTCCGATATGCCGCACAACGATGCCGGCAAGACGAGCCGAGGATGATCTGACGCAATGTTCAGATCCAAGAAGGACGGTTACCTGTGGCCCAGAAAGGAATCACACTAAAGGACGTTGCCGCAGCGGCTAAGGTGTCGCGCGCCACGGCCGCCCGGGCGCTCAACAGCTATGGTTACGTTGGCGACGAGACGGCGCTCCGCGTGGTTGAGGCAGCCGAAAGGCTGGGCTATCGGGCCAACCTCGTCGCGCAGGCGCTGCGCAGCGGACAATTGCCGATCATAGGCTTCGTGCCCGGCGATATCCAGAATCCGTTCTTCGCCCGAATCGCGCACGACATAGAGGTGGAACTGCGCAAGCACCGCCACAATCTTCTGATTGCCAGCAGCGAGGAGAATGTAGAACAGGAGAAAGAACTGCTTGAGAGCCTTCGCTCGCTCAGCATTCGCGGCTTCATCCTTGCCCCAACGTCTGCAACCGACAGCCACCATATCGTGCAACTGGCCCGCGAAGGCGCACCGATCGTGCTCATCGACCGCGTGGTAAAGGACCTGCAATGCGACAGCGTCGTCGTCGACAACGAGGGCGGGGCACGCGAGGCAGTGGACTATCTGGTTGGCAACGGTCACCACCGGATCGGTCTTTTGCGCGACGAGTCACGCATCTTTACGGCACAGGAACGCTTGGCTGGCTACCAAAACTCGCTCCACTCGCATGGGATCGCAATCGATGAAGCGCTCATCGGCGTATCGCGCTCGACCGTCGAGCACGCCATCGAAGCCACGATCCGCCTGTTCAGCCGGCGCAATCGCCCGACCGCACTGTTCACGGTGGACAGCCTCATGACGCAAGGCGCGCTTCTTGGCCTGCGTTCAATGGGGCTCTCGATTCCGCATGATGTGTCGGTGGTTGGCTTCGATGACTTCAACCTCGCCACGTTCACCGATCCGCAGATAACGGTCGTGGCGCAACCCATCTCCGAGATCGGACCGCTCGCCGCCAGATATCTGCTGGAGCGGCTTGCCGGCAAAAAGGTTGCACCGCGCCGTACCCGATTTCAGACCCGCTTGATCGTACGCGGATCGGTTGCCCGGCGCGCTGTGCGCTAAAGAGCAAACCCCTCGATTTCGGAGAATTTCGTCTAAAGGACTTGCCATTGGCGAAATTGCGTGCCCATTATTGCTTGTGAGATCGATCTCACATCGGAAAAACGAGCTAGACGGCCCACCGACGCCTAAGGCGGGCTAGAGGCCTGTCACATGCGAAATACAAGGAAAACGTCATGCTGAACTTCGATAGGGACCGCTTCGTGAAGATCCAAAGCGGGGCCGTCGCCGTCGCAGGTGAGGTTCGCTCACTCATGCGCACACTGCTGGCAGATGGCGTCGAGCGGCTGTTTTTCATGGGCACCGGCGGCGTGCAGCTTCTAACCTTGCCCGCGATCGAGTTGGCGCAGCGCTGTTCTACCTTCCCGGTGAGCGGTGCCTATCCGGCGCAGGTCGTGATCGATCCGCCCGCCGGTCTCGACAGCAAGGACGTGGTGGTCATCCCGTCCTTGTCGGGCACGACCAAGGAAGGCGTCGAGCTCATGGCCTTTCTGAAAAAACGTGGTGTGCGCACGATTTCGCTCACCGGCCATTCGGATACGCCAATCGCACGGGAGGCTGACCACAATTTCACGAACTTCGCCGAAGACGACACCTCGTCGGAATCCTTCTACCTGCAGACGCTGCTGATCGTCCTGGCCCTGCTGGAAGAGCGCGGCGAATATGATGATTTTGATGGCACTGTCGCCGAACTCAAACTGCTGCCGGATCTGCTTGCCGACGCCAAGGCTGCCTTTGAGGATAGGGCGGCCGAACTGGCCCATACAATCAAGGACGATACCTATCACATCTTCACCGGCGCCGGCTCGGTGTGGCCGGAGGCACACTATTACGGCATGTGCATCCTCGAAGAGATGCAGTGGATTCGCACCCGCCCGGTGCACGCCGCCGACTTCTTCCACGGTACGCTCGAGTTGGTCGAGCCGGGCGTCAGCGTTTTCGTGTTCAAGGGCGAAGATGCCCTTCGGCCCCTGGCCGACCGGGTCGAGAACTTCGCCAGGCGCTACACGGACCGCGTTCGCACGCTGGACGCGGCCTCGGTCAAGTTGCCGGGCATCTCCGCAAAGGTCCGCGGCATGATCTCGCCGGTTCTGCTCGCCACCTTGCTCGAGCGGCTGAGCGCCCATCTCGAGGTGCTGCGCAACCACCCGCTGACCACCCGTCGCTACTACAAACGCGTGGAATATTGATCCCCTCTTACCTCTGAAGGAGCTATCCATGAAACGTTCGCTGCAAGTCGTGGCGGTCACGGTGGCCGCGGTATCATCATTGGGGTTGTCGATAAGCGGCAGTTCCGCCGCTTCGCCGGCTGTCACGGCCGACCCAAACGCCAAGGTGGAATACACCGGCACGCTTTCGGTCCTGACCAAGTTCGGGCTGCAACAGCTGTCGCCCTATTTCGTCAACCTGGCACAGGCCTATGAGAAGCTCCATCCGGATGTGAAGGTCGAACTTATCCAGGAGAGCGACGACAGCGTGAAGGGCAAGACCAAGACGCTGGTCGCTTCCAACTCGCTGCCCGATATCTATTTCTCCTGGACAGGCAGCTGGGGTGGCAATTTCGTGCGCGGCAATCGCGCCGTTGATCTCACGCCCGTCATTGCTGCCGATACCGAGTGGGGCAAGTCGCTGTCTCCAGCCGCCGTCAAGGCGTTCCAGTACAACGGCAAGTTCTATGGCATTCCGCTTTACCAGGATGCCAAGTTCATGGGCTACAACAAGCAGATCTTCGCCAAGCTCAGCCTCAAGGCACCCGCCACTTTCGAGGACTTGCTGACCAGCTGCGACGCCATCCGCAAATCCGGCGTGACACCGATCTCCTTCGGCAACAAGGAGGCTTGGCCGGCGATCCACTTTGCAGGCCAGCTGCTCGCCTACAACGTGCCGCAGGGAACGCTGGAACGCGACTTCGATCCGGCCACCGCCCAATACAGCGATCCAGGCTATGTCGCAGCACTCAAGCAGTTCAGCCAGCTTGTCGAGCGCTGCACCGATGGCGCCGGCGTCAACGGCACATCCTATGCCTCGGCTCTCCAGGCCTTCACCAACGCCCAGTCGGCCATGTACTACCAGGAAATCATCGAGTTCGATCAGGCCGCCACGCCGGAGTCGGCGTTAAAGCCCGCCGATTTCGGATTCTTCCGGCTGCCGGTGCCCGCCGGCGCCAAGGGTGACGCCAGGTCGATCGAGGGCGCGCCGGAGGGCTACATGATCAATGCGGCATCGAAGAACATCCCGCTGGCGATCGATTTCATGAAGTTCGTGACCTCGAAGGAAAATGCGCAGGTCTTGTCTGCGCCACCCTATGGCCAGCCGAGCGCCACCATCGGCGGCGCCTCGGAATCGAACATGAGCGCGGCTGTGGTCGATGGCCTCAAGGATATCAACGCCGCCTCATACCTCATGCCCTGGCTGGATACGGCCAACCCACCGCGCGTCGCCGCCGTCTGGCTGTCCAGCCTGCAGGCGCTGGCGGGCGGCTCGATGACGCCCGAGCAAGTGATGGACGAGGTGCGCAAAGCCGCATCCGCGGCCAAATAAAGCAGGCGAGCATGGCAAGGGCCTCGGACACAGTGGACAGCGGCGCCGACATCGGCGTCGCCAGGCCGCAACGGCCAAAGAGCCGGCGGGCCTGCTTCGCCAACCTGTTGTCGTTGCGATGGGCGGCGATCGCGCTCATCCTCATCGGCTGGTTCGTCTATTATCCGATCGTCGACAATTTCATCGTCAGCACCACCGACCAGGACATCTACACCGGCGAGGTCACCAATGTCGGCCTCGCCAACTACGACCGGCTGCTGCATGACCCGGTCGTGCTGCTGGCGCTGTGGAACAACTGCCTCTACGCTCTCATCTCCGTCATCTTCCAGGTCTTCGGCGCGTTCCTGCTGGCGGCCATTATCGAGGACCTGAAAAGCGAAAGCTGGCGCCGGCTGTGGCGCGCCGTCTATTTCGTGCCGTCGGCAATCTCGATCACGGTGACCGGCCTGCTGTTTTATTTCATCTACCAGCCGCAGATCGGCTTGCTGGATGCCGCGCTCAGCCGTGTTGGACTGAGCCAGCTCGTCATGCCTTGGCTCGGCAATGAGCACACCGCCATCTATGCCATCATCGCCATGAGCCAATGGCAGGGTTTTGGCTATTCGACGCTGCTGTTCGCCATCGCCATCCAGAAGATCCCGCGCGACCTCTACGATGCCGCAACGATCGACGGCGCGGGTCCTCTTCGCCGCCTGTGGAGCATCACCTTTCCGCTGACCCGGGAAATGACGGGGTTGATGATCATCGTCACCATCACGGGCGCGTTCCAGGTGTTCAACGAGGTCATGGTGATGACCGCAGGCGGGCCCAACAACAGCAGCCAGGTGCTGGGCACGTGGCTCTACCAGAAGGCCTTCATCGAGGACAATTTCGGCTATGGCGCGGCGATCGCCGCCGTCATCTTCATGTTGACCATGCTCACAGGTGCGGCACAGCTCTGGTACACCAAGCGCCGCCGGGTGCAGCTATGAGTGCGATGGTCGCAGCCGGTCGCAGCCGGCACGTCAATGTGTGGTCGGTCATCGCCAGGACGTTGCTCTATTCATTCCTGGTCTGCCTTGGTGTCGTCGTCATCTATCCGCTGATCTGGATGGCGCTGAGCGGCTTCAAGGACAATGCGCAGATCTTCGGCGATCCCTTCGCCCTGCCCACCCATTGGTCGTGGAACAATTACGTGCAAGCGTGGAACCAGGGCGTGCGTGGCTACGTGACAGTCTCGGTGCTGGTGACCGTCGCTTCGGCCATATGCACCGTGCTGATCAGCGCCTGGACGGCTTTCGGCCTGACCCGCACCAAGATGCCGGCAAAGCCGCTGGTTATCGCCATCGTTCTGGGCGGCTTGATGCTGAGCCCCACGGTGGCGATCATTCCACTGGTGAAGATGTTGCAGGCGCTCGGTCTCTACAACACCTACTGGGCGCTGATCATTCTCTACACGGCGTTGCGTGTGCCGTTCACCACCTTCCTCATCCGCGCCTACATGCTGGATCTGCCTGAAGACATCGACGAGGCGGCGACGATGGATGGCGCCAGCGAGGGTCAGATCTTCTGGCGCATCACCTTGCCGCTGTGCCGGCCGATCATCATTTCCTGCGTCATCCTGCACGTCCTGTTCGCCTGGAACGAATATCTCTTCGCCATGATCTTCACGAGCGGCTCGGATGTGCAGACGCTGCCGGTCGGACTGACGTCGATCATGGCAACCCACGGGACCAACTATGCCGTGGTGTTCGCGGCCATGACGATCTCGGCGCTGCCTATCGTGATCGTGTTCTTTGGCGCGCAACGCTACTTCATCCGTGGCTTGGCCGAAGGCATCGGCAAATAACAATTCCCGAAAGGAGCCTTCATGCCGCAGCTCGCTGCTCATCAGCTGATCGGAGCCAATTTCAGCTTCCAGCACTTCCCCTTCGATGAGGTCGCCAGGACGATCCGAGGCTTTGGCCTGCGCGAGATCGAGCTGTGGGGGATTGCCCAGCATCTGGACCTGTTCCACGCCACGGACGCACGTGTCGAATCCGTTCGCCGGGTACTCGCCGACAACGAGCTGTCGGCCTGGTGCTTTACGCCTGAGCAGGTGTTGTATCCAATCAACATTGCCTCCGGCGACGCCGCACTGCGCCAGGACAGCATCGAGCGGTTTTGGCGTGCAGCCGACATCTGCGCGGCGCTTGGCGCCCGCTATCTCTTCCTGACGCCCGGCCGGGGCTACGAGAGCGAACCCCGGCAACCGGCATGGGACCGCGCGGTCGGTTCGATCGGCGAGATCGCCCGGCGCGCCGCCGCAAACGGGGTGCGCTGCCTGCTCGAGCCGTTGCAGCGGTTCGAGAGCAACCTCGTCAATAATGCGGCAGGCCTGCGCCAAATGCTGGATGAGGTGGGCGCCGGCAATATCGATATCGTGCTCGACACTGTCGCCATGGCCACGGCCGGCGACACCGTGGCCGGCTATGTCGACCTGTTCGGCTCGCGGCTGGCGCATGTTCATCTGGTCGACGGCACGCCAGGCGGGCATCTGGTGTGGGGGGAGGGCACGCTGCCGCTCGACCACTATGTCAGCGAACTCGCGCGCCTCGGCTATGCCGGTAAGTTCACCTTCGAGCCGTTCGGCAACGGCTCCTACGCGCTCGATCCGGTAAAAGCCTGGACACGCTGCCTTGGCGCCATCGCGCCGTATATCGATCGCGCAACGGTGCCGGCATGAGGTCGAAAAAGCTTATCGCGGTCGGGGACAATTGCCTTGATGCCTATTTGACCAACAACTTGATGACGGTGGGCGGCAATGCCTTGAATGTCGCGGCGCAATGGCGGCGCAACGGCTGGTCCGCGCGCTATTTCGGCGCCGTCGGGAACGATCCCGAAGGCGACGTGGTGCTTGCCGAACTGCAAGGTGCCGGCCTATCTCCGGACGACGTCGAACGGCGTCCCGGCGATACGGCCGTCACCTTGCTGCGCGATGAATCCGGCGACCGGAAGTTCCTGCACGAATCCTTCGGTGTGGGCGAAAACTACATGCCGGCGCCCGCGCATTATGCGGTCATCGCCGCGGCCGACTGGGTGCATCTCGGCACCAACGCCAACAAGCACCTTGTTCAACGATTGGTGGCGGACCATGTGCCGTTCAGCATCGATCTATCGACCGCCCATATGGCGCTGCCGCTCGACGGTGTCCCGCTTTTGTTTGCGTCCGGACCGGACGATGTCGATGTTCCCATCGAGCCATCGCTGGGCGCGCTCAGGGCGGCCGGCGCAAGGCAGGTAGTTTTGACCTGTGGTCGACGCGGCTCCTACTTCGACGATGGCACGAATGTCGTGCATGCGCCGGCGACGCTTGTCGATGTCGTGGATACGTGTGGCGCCGGCGACAGTTTCATTGCCACTTTCCTCGCCGGCTTCCATTTCGGCGGCCTCGGCGCCCTGGAGGCATTGCACAGGGCGTCGATCGCGGCGGCGCAGACCTGCACCCATCTTGGCGGGTTTCCCCAGAGACCGCGTCCGATACCCGATTGGCTGCCAGCCAAATATGCCAGCTTCATTGTCGATGCGCAGGGAGCCCAAGCGTGAGTACAATTCGTTTGCGGCAGCCTGCGGTCGCGCTTGCATCTGACCGGTCGTTTTGGCTGCAGGACATTGCCGCCGCCCCTGCGACCGAGCCATTGCGAGGCGACGAGCGCGCCGACGTGGTGATCGTCGGTGGCGGCTATACCGGTCTGTGGACGGCGCTGCGGATCCTTGAACTTGCGCCGCAAACGCGGGTGGTGATCCTTGAAGCCGATCTGTGCGGATCGGGGGCCTCGGGGCGCAACGGCGGTCAGGTCCATTCATGGTTCGCCGAAATCGACCAGATCAGTGCGGTCGTCGGTCTCGAGGAAGCGCGCCTGCTGTGCGCCGACACGGTGGCATCGATCGCGGAGCTGAAGACGCTGCAGCAAAACGGCACCATAGACATGGACCTGAGGCTGGACGGATGGTTGTGGACAGCAAGCTCCATTGCGCAGGAAGGCGCCTGGGAGACCGCCGTGGCCTTGACGGCAGCTGTTGGAGAAAACCGTTTCAGCCCGCTGACAGCCGAGGACATTCAACGCCGCACCGGTTCATCGGCCTCCTATGTCGGCGTCGTCGAGACCACTGCCGGCACGGTCCATCCCGCCAAACTTGCCATCGGATTGCGCAAGCTGGCACTGGCACGCGGCGTCATCATCCATGAGCGCAGCCCGGTCCTCGCCATCGAACCCGGCATGACATGCACGGTGCGCACGGCGCATGGCGCGGTACGGGCTGACAAAATCGTGCTTGCCGCCAACGCCTGGCTTTCCGCGCTGCCGGAACTGCGGCGACATCTTTATGTCGTCGGCAGCGAGGTGATTGCCACTGCCGCCGTTCCCGAACTGCTCGACAGCATCGGTTGGCGCGACGGTGCCTCGATCTGCGATTCCCAGGCCCAGGTGCTCTACTACCAGCGCACCATCGGGGGCAGGGTGGTCTTCGGTCGTGGCAGCGGCAACGTCGCCTTCAGTGGAAATTTCGGCGCCAGCTTCAACCGCAGCCCGGAGCACGGTCGCGACAATATGCGAGAGCTGCATCGGGTCTACCCCTCGCTGCGCGGTGTGGCGATCGAATATGACTGGTCGGGGCCGATCGACTGCGTGCCTGAACACGTTCCTGTCTTCGACCACCTGCGCGATCATCCCAATATCTTCTACGGCATGGGATTTAACGGCACCGGCATCGCGCAGACGCCGATAGCCGGACGCATTCTGGCGAGCCTGGTGCTCGAGCGAAAGGATCGCTGGAGCGAAAGTGGTCTGGTCGGCATCGAGCGGCGCATGTCGCTGCCGCCCGAGCCTTTGCGTTATCTCGGCGCCAAGCTTGTCCGCGCCGCGGTGCGCCGCAAGAACGAGGCCGAGATCCGCAACCGCAAGGCCGGCAGGATCAGCAGTCTTTTGGCGGCCCTGAAGCCAGGCAGGCGCAAGAAGTAGCCGGGCATCTGGCTCATCGTCACGCTCTTCAAACCATGAGCCGGCACGTGCCGTCCCGATGACGGTGGACGCGGCATTGCGATCAGGGTGTTTGCTGGGTTGATCGACGTACATTCTTAAAGCGGAGTGCGTCGACCTTGTTCTAACGTATTCATGTGGGCCGTACCGCCGCCAGGCCTATGCTTGGCGCACTTGCGGCTTTCCATCCGAGGGCGGGCCAACGGATCCGCGTGCAATGATGGCGGTCGGCAAAACGAGCCTTTCCGCCGGGCGGGAATCTCCCTTCAATCGCCGGATGAGCAATTCCGCGACGCTCTTGCCAAGCGCGTAGACGGGCTGGTCGATAACAGTGATGGGCGGCGTGGTGACGCTCGTCCAGTCCGCATCATGGAAAGTGATGAGCGAAATGTCGTCGGGAACCCGCAGGCCGCGCTCGCGGGTCACCTTGAAGATCTCCAGCGCAATGACGCTGTCGGAGGCGAGGATCGCCGTCGGCCGATCCGGCGCCGACAGCATCTCGCCGGCAACCCTGCGCGTTTCGGTGGGGCTTGTCGCGCCAAGGCGAACAAAGCGTTCTGGCCGATCAAGTCCGGCCTCTCGGCACACGGTGAGGAAACCGTCGATGCGCTCACGGACCGACGAGGTGTAGATCTGCCCGAGATCGCGGTACTCGTGCCCTTCGGCGTCGACCGCGGTCACATAGGCGATGTTGCGGTGGCCGGCATCGGCTAGAAAGCGGGTCGCCAGCATGGCGATGCCGCGATCGTCGGTCGTGACCGTATCGACATCCAGATCTGCCAGCGCCCTATCCAGCAGGGC
The DNA here is from genome assembly GCF_040318265.1 of Mesorhizobium sp. M1252. Taxonomy (NCBI): domain Bacteria; kingdom Pseudomonadati; phylum Pseudomonadota; class Alphaproteobacteria; order Hyphomicrobiales; family Phyllobacteriaceae; genus Mesorhizobium; species Mesorhizobium sp. M1252. The sequence continues at coordinate 160,498 of NZ_JAMYLX010000005.1, forward strand.
AAGCGGTCGGCCCGAGCGGTGGATATCGCGCAGGTGCGCGATGTCGCGCGATTCCGACGGCGTGACGATCAGCCCGTCGACGCGCTTGCCGATGAGCAGTTTCACGGCCGCCTTTTCCGCCTCGATCTTCTCGCCGGAATTGGCCAGGATGACGTTGAACCCGGCTGCCTTTGCCGCGTCGCTGATGCCGCGTACCGCGAGGCTGAAGAACGGGTTCTCGATGTCGCCGACAACCACGCCGATGATGCCGGAGCGGCCGGTCGTCATGCTGCGGGCGAGCTCGTTCGCACGATAGTCCAAGGCCTTGGCCGCGGCCATGACTTCCGCGCGGATCATGTCGCTGACGACGCCGTATCCGCCGAGCACGCGCGCGGCTGTCGCTTTCGAAACATTGGCCGCGCGGGCGACGTCGCTGACCGTTATCGACGGGGTCTTGGGGGCGGTTCTTTTCATCGGATGACGACTACAAGAGTTGTTGACGGCAGGTCAACGTGGCGATAACGATTAACAAAGAGACCGGTCTCACGCAATATGAGACCGGTCTCTTTAAAAGGAGTGGAGCCGAGAGGCGTGACGGACCGTGATTTCGGCAAGGGCATGTCGGCGCGCCAGATGGCGGCTCGACGCAAATACCAAGAAGAACAGACCTTCAGAGTGGAGAAAGACATGAGCAGCAAAGAAATTCTCAAGTCGTTGATGTGCCCGGTCAGAACCGGCGCAATGGCTCTTATGGCGATGTGCGTCGGCGCCGGGCTGGTTTCAGGAGCGGCCGCCGCGGATGACAATCCCTATGGCCTCATTGATGCGAAGGTCATCAGCGTCGGAACCATGGGCGATGCCAAACCCTACGCTTTCACCCAGGCCGATGGGTCGTTCACCGGCTTCGACATCGAATTGTTCCGCAACGTGGCGAGCCGCCTTGGATTCAAGCCCGACCAGGTGATCTTCACCGGCCAGGAATTCTCGGCGCTTATGCCTTCGGTTGCAAACGAGCGCTTCGATGTCGCGGTCGCGGCAATCGGCACGACGGAAGCACGCAAGAAGACCGTCGACTTTTCCGACGGGTATATCGCAGGCTATCTCTCCGTGCTTACCGCCGACAAGGCGATCACGTCGGCGGACGGGCTCAAGGGCAAACGTCTCGGCGTCGTGCAAGGCACGCTCCAGGAAATCTACGCGGCGAAGAATTTTGTCGGAACCGATCTCGTCAAATTCCCCGACAACAACTCCGCCGTTTCGGCGCTTAACAACGGAACCGTGGATGCCCACTTCCTCGATTACGAGGCTGCCAAGGACTATGGCGTTCGCTATCCGAACCTGAAGATCGCGGTCAATATTCCTTCCTTTGACGCGCCGGCCGGCTTCGTCCTGCGCAAGGGCAACGACAAGCTCCGCAATGCGCTGAACACCGCCCTTCACGCGGCCATGCAGGACGGCACCTGGAAAACGCTTTATGAAAAGTGGTTCCCCGGCTCGCCGATGCCCGACCAGTATCTTCCCAAGAAGTAGACCGTACCCGGCCGCTGGCTCTCATGCCGGCGGCCGGATTACGCCGCCGTCCTTGATGCGGACGATGTGAATAGCGCAACCGAAAGGGGGGCGAATGAACTGGCTCGAAAACCTGCGGCGCAGTTTCCTCGACTGGCAGGCCATGGCGGACGTGCTGCCCAGCATGATCACCATCGGATTGAAGAACACGTTGATCCTCGCCGCCGCGTCGACGGTGCTGGGTGTCATCCTCGGCATGATCCTGGCCGTCATGGGCATCTCGCAATCGCGCTGGCTGCGCATTCCGGCGCGGGTCTACACGGATATATTCCGTGGGCTGCCGGCGATCGTCACCATCCTGCTGATAGGCCAGGGCTTTGCCCGCATCGGCCGTGAAATCTTCGGCCCTTCGCCCTTTCCGCTCGGCATTCTTGCGCTGAGCCTGATCGCCGGCGCCTATATCGGCGAAATCTTCCGCTCGGGCATCCAGAGCGTCGAGCGCGGGCAGATGGAGGCCTGCAGGGCGCTCAGCATGAGTTACGGCCAAGGCATGCGCCTGATCGTGATCCCGCAAGGCATCCGCCGCGTCTTGCCGGCCCTCGTCAACCAGTTCATCGGCAACGTCAAGGATTCAAGCCTTGTCTACTTCCTCGGTCTGCTCGCCTCGGAGCGCGAGATTTTCCGTGTCGGTCAGGACCAGGCAGTGGTCACCGGAAACCTGTCGCCATTGCTTCTGGCCGGCGTGTTCTATCTCGTCATCACCGTGCCGTTGACCCATGTGGTCAACTACATCGACAACTCGCTGCGGGTCGGAAAGCAAAAGGCCGGCCTCGTCATCAGCGGCCTGGCCGAAGTGAGCGAACTGGAGGGCGCCACCGGCAGTGCACCTTCGGAGGCCGGCTCTGATGCCCGCTCAGCGCTGCCCCGCTTCAAGGGCGGCAGTCTCGCCATCACCGATCTCGACATGGCCTATGGCGACCTCGATGTTCTCAAAGGCGTCAGCCTGGCAGTCAAGCCTGGCACGGTCACATGCGTGATCGGCCCATCAGGTTCGGGCAAGTCGACCCTGCTGCGCTGCCTCAACCGCCTGGTCGAGCCCAAGGGCGGTGAGGTGTTGCTCGATGGTGCGAGCATCCTGGCGATGAGGCCTGAAAAACTGCGCCGGCGTGTCGGGATGGTTTTCCAGCAGTTCAATCTGTTTCCCGACCACACCGCGCTCGAAAACGTCATGCTGTCGCTGACCAAGGTAAAGGGGCTCCCTGTACAGGAAGCTGAGCGCATCGCCGAGGCGCGCCTTGCCGACGTCGGGCTTGCGACCCGCAAACACCATCGTCCAGGGAGCCTTTCCGGTGGCCAGCAGCAGCGTGTGGCAATCGCTCGTGCATTGGCGATGGACCCGGAGGTCATCTTGTTCGATGAGGTAACAAGCGCACTCGATCCCGAACTGGTGAAGGGCGTGCTCAACCTCATGGCGGATCTCGGCCGGCGCGGCATGACAATGGTCGTGGTGACACATGAAATGGGCTTCGCCCGCAAGGTCGCCGATCAGGTCGTCTTCATGGATGAAGGCCGCATCATCGAGGCCGGCACGCCTGCAGCGATTTTCGACACGCCGAAAAGCCCACGTCTGAAGCACTTCCTTGCCGAAGTGCTTTGATCACGCATGAGCCCTTCAAGACGGCCGCCCAAACCAACCTCCACCAGTGAAAGATATCTCATGGCTGCATCACATCAGGTTTCCAAGGTCGTTGTTGTCGGCGGCGGCATTTTTGGCGTCTCCTCGGCCGTTCATCTTGCAAGGCTCGGCATCGAGACCGTGCTGGTCAATGATGGACCGCTCGCCAAGGGAGCTTCCGGCCGCTCGCTCGCCTGGATCAATTCGGCGCGCAGGCGCTCGGCTGAATATCATCGCCTGCGCATGATCGGTATCGACCGCTACCGCAGTTTGTCGGCGCGATGCCCGGATGCCGCCTGGCTGCGTTTCGACGGTGGCCTGACGTGGGATGCGGACGATGCCTCAAACGAGATCGCCGATGTCTTCGCTCACGAAAAACGTCTCGGCTATGATGCGCAGCATCTGTCCGCGGACGCCATAAGGTTGGTCGCGCCGGGTGTCTGCGCAAGCGCTGTCACGCCTCAAGGCGCGATCTTCAACCCGGGCGAGGGCTGGGTCGACCTGCCGTCGCTGATCGAAATATTGATCGCGGAATTCGTGGAGCGGGGCGGCCAGGTGGTCACCGAGGCCGGACGCGCTACCGTCACCGTCGCCAACGGCCGCGCCACCGGCGTCACCACCACCAGCGGGATCAGCTTCGCCGCCAACGCGGTGCTTCTGGCGACCGGTGCGGATGTGCCGCGAATGGTCGCCGTGGCCGGTCAGCGTATTGCCGATGGGACACCGATCGCGCTGCTGGTCAGGACCAAGCCAGTCGACTTGCCGCTACGCGCCGTGCTCAACACGCCGCGCGTCGCCATCCGGCCGACGCCTGATGGCGCCCTCGCGCTCGATTCTGCCTGGTCGGAAGAAGAGGTGGTAGTCAATCCGGACGGGACTTATCGCGTAAAAGCATCGACCATCCAGGGGCTTCTCGACGAAGCGTCGAATGTTCTCGACGGTCATCCGAAATTGGAATTGGAGAGCTACGGTGTCGGGCCCAAGCCAATCCCCGGAGACGGCGAGCCGGTCTTCGGCCAGTTGCGGGAGATCGAGGGGTATTACGTCGCCTTCAGCCACAGCGGCGCAACACTTGGCTTGATTGCCGGCGAACTGCTTGCAACCGAGATCGCCACCGGAACAGAGCACCCACTCCTTGCAAGCTTTCGACCGTCTCGATTTTCACTTTAGCCCGCCAATTCGCCTCGGAATGGGATGTAATGTGGCATGCCTGGAGTTTCGCTAGCCGAGACGGCGGCCGCCTGGCCGCTTACGCGCACCGAACCTGACACCGGAACATTTTCTCCACGTTGAAGTTGGACAGCGCCAGGACCGTCTTTCGTCCAAGCTCAACCAGCGCTGAGAAATTCCATGACCAACCAACACCCCAAGACTAAACAGCCCACGGACAAGGATCTGCGAGACAACCCGGGAATCGGCACCTCGAAGGGCGCGGTCAAGGGCGGCGATATGCTCGACGAGAGCGATGCTCTCGATGGGGACAATACGTTCGAAGGCGATGTCGAGAACGACGTCACGCCTCAGGGCGGCATCAACCCTGACCAGACCGGACGCACGAACAAGTAGGAGGCACCTTGCCATGGCCGGCCGGAAGACCCACGAGCAGCAGCTGCGCATCATCGAAAAGCGCGAGAACTCCAGCAATGCCGGCGACGATTTCAATGCCGAGGATGAGCTGAAGACATCCAAGCAGGAGCGCGAGGCGCGGCAAGACGGCGCCAATCTACGCGACGAGGGCGTGGAATTGACCGACAAGGACGATCGCCAGATGATCCGCGGCGAAAACCAGGAGAGCGAGCACCACAAGCGCAGGCAGGACGACTAAGCCTGCCGTCTTTTTAAAGCTATCGAGGAGCCATGCCAGACTACCGGCCCGCCAGGCACCGCATGGTCGAGGCGCACATCGCCCGCCGCGGTGTGCGCGACGAACGAGTCCTTTCGCCACTGAGGCGGAATCCCGCGCGAGAAATCGTCGACGAGGGGTGCGAGGAGTTCGCCTATGGGGATGGTCCGGGCGGCGTTGCGCTCTGGCTATAGAACGCGACCTGAACATCGGCCAGCTCTGCCGCGAGAGCTTTTGGCGATCAGACAGCCTCGGCCACTACATGCAATCCTCGGCCTCGCAGCAGTTCGATGCCTTCGTCTGTTCGATCGCACCTCGCCTGTTCAGCCGCTGACTGCCGAACAGCGCCTCATCGGGTGGTACTGACCGTTTGCCTTCGGCACCTGAATAGGCGGCCTTGCCTTCGGGCACGGAACATCTCACCGACTTTCTGGTTAGGCAGGCCGGATGAAGGGAGCTTTGCGCATGGCCACTAATTTGGAAGACGGCAAGACCGCTCAATCTTCCGACGAGTTGCATGGCGGCAATCGCGGCGGCGACAAGGACCAGCGTAAGACTGACAAGACCGCGAACAAGAGCAGCCAGGCGGCGGGATCCGCATCGCGGTAGGACTGAGACATGGCGACCGCCGCGGACATCCTCATCGAGACGCTGATCGACTGGAACGTCGATATCATCTTTGGCCTGCCGGGCGACGGCATCAATGGCATCATGGAGGCGCTGCGCAGGCGGCAGGACCGCATCCGCTTCATTCAGGTGCGGCACGAGGAATCCGCGGCGTTCATGGCGTGCGCCTACTCAAAATGGACAGGCAAGCTCGGTGTCTGCCTCGCAACTTCCGGCCCTGGCGGCACACACCTCCTGACTGGACTCTACGATGCCAAGCTCGACCAAGCGCCGGTGCTCGCCATTACCGGCATGCAGTTCCACGACCTCATCGAGACCTTCACCCAGCAGGATGTCGACTTGACGCGCGTCTTCAGCGATGTCGCCGTCTTCAACGCGCAGGTCTCCGACGCGGCGCATATGGAAAGCCTGGCCGGTCTCGCCTGCAGGTCGGCGCTGGCACGTCGCGGCGTTGCGCATCTGTCGATCGCCAGCGATGTGCAGGAGCACACGCTCGACCAAGCCAAGCGCTCGAAGCGCAACAAACCGTCGCATACGCCGGATCGTTGGTTCGAAGGAAGCAGGCTTCCCGACGAAGAACAACTTGCGAAAGCCGCCGAGATCCTGAACGGCGCGACGAAGGTCGCGATCCTCGCCGGTCGGGGCGCGCTTGGTGCCAGGCACGAGTTGGAAGAGACGGCGGAGCTGCTTGGTGCCCCCGTCGCAAAGGCCTTGCTCGGTAAGGCTGCCTTGCCCGACGATCACCCGCTGACGACTGGCGGCATCGGAATTCTCGGCACGCTGCCGTCGCAGGAAATCATGGAGGAATGTGACGCGCTGCTCGTCGTCGGCTCGACCTTTCCCTACATCGAATACTACCCGAAGCCGGGACAGGCGCGCGGGGTGCAGATCGAGCGCGACCCGCAGCGCATCGGCCTGCGCTATCCCGTTGAGGCCGGCCTTGCCGGCGATGCCGCCGTGACGCTGCGATTGCTGAACAAGCGCCTGAAGCGCAAGGATGATCGCAGCTTCCTCGAGAAGGCGCAGGCGGGCATGCGACGCTGGCGCGAGATGATGGCGCAGTCGGAGCGAAAGGCCGCCGCTTCGCTCAAGCCCCAGGTGGTCACACGCGCATTTGGGAAACGATTGCCCGATGAGGCGATCCTGGTTGCCGATTCCGGCCAGAACACCGAGATGGCGGCCCGCCATATCGAGCTGCGTGACGGGCAGGCCTTCGGCGTCTCGGGCGCGCTGGCCTCGATGGCATGCGGACTGCCCTATGCGATCGCCGCGGGCCTGGCCTTTCCCGGCCGGCCGGTCTTCGCGGTCGTCGGCGACGGCGGTCTCGCGATGCAACTCGGCGAGTTCTCGACGGCAGTTCGGTACCGGGTCCCACTCAAGGTGCTCGTGCTCAAGAACGGCATGCTCAATCAGATCGCCTGGGAGCAGATGATGTTCCTCGGCAACCCGCAATTCGCCTGCGAACTCCAGCCCATCGACTTCGCCATGGCCGCCGAAGCCATGGGCGGCATTGGTTACAGCGTCTCTCGCGCCGAGGAGGTGGAAGGTGTTCTCGACGCTGCCCTGGCTGCTGAGGGTCCGGTGGTCATCGAGGCCGTGGTCGACCCGTACGAACCGATGATGCCACCGAAGATGCCACCGGATTATGCGAAAAATTTCCGCAAGGCGCTACCGGACACTCCCGGACGCGCGGAAATCGAGGCGAATGTGGCGCAAGAGCCGCTGAGGTCGATGATTACCGCCGGCGAGAAAGACTGACGACACGCAAGAAGGAGCACGAGTTGAACAAGACCGACAGCGGCACCGCAAATCGCAGTTCGCCGGACCTCATGGGCGGCGACCAAGCGTGCAAGGCCGAGGAATGGGGCGGTGGCTCGAAAGCCGCCAAGGGACCGATCACGGAACCGGATCGACACAACCGCAACTCCAGCCAAAAAAGGAGCTGACATGCAGGATGCCCAGCAGAAATATCCTCGGCCGCCGCTTCCCGAACAGCAGCAGGACATGCCCGGCTACACCGACGAGATGGATCCACGGCCCGACCACGGAGAGGAGAGCTATCGCGGCAGCGGTAAGCTGATGGACCGCGTCGCGCTGATCACCGGCGCGGACTCGGGCATCGGCCGGGCGGTGGCTATCGCGTTTGCACGCGAAGGCGCCGACGTCATGATCTCCTATCTTGAAGAGGACGAAGATGCGCAGGAGACGGCGCGCTTGGTCGAGGAAGCGGGGCGCAAGGCGGTGCTCGCACGCGGCGACATCTCGGACGAAATCTTCGCGCGGTCGCTTGTGCAGCGAGCTATCGATAAATGCGGGCGCCTGGACATCCTCGTCAACAATGCAGCCCACCAGGCGTCGTTCGAGAAGCTGGAGGACATCAGCGCGGAGGAATGGGATCTCACCTTTCGCACCAATGTCTATGCGATGTTCTATCTGTCCCAGGAAGCAGTGAAGCACATGGAACCCGGCTCGACCATCATCAACACATCCTCAATCAACGCGACCAGTCCCTCGCCGGCACTGCTTGCCTACGCCACTACCAAAGGAGCGATCGCCAACTTCACCGCCGGACTTGCAGGACTGGTAGCTGAACGCGGCATTCGGGTAAACGCGGTCGCTCCCGGGCCGATTTGGACGCCGCTGATCCCGTCGACAATGCCCTCTGAGAAGGTCAAGGAGTTCGGGAAGAACACACCGCTCAAGCGTCCCGGGCAACCGGCAGAGCTTGCAGCGACCTATGTGCTGCTTGCCTCGGAAGGATCGAGCTACACCACCGGCGCACTCTACGAGGTCACCGGTGGACGGCCGATGCTTTGAGCGAGCGTACCTGCCAGCTCCACGGCGCCCACTCCCGGTAGCACACCGACATGTGGCGAGGCTCATGCGCGATCAGGATCGCGGACAACCGCCACGTCCGCAAACTGGTCGAGGCGGATGCCGAAGCCTCCCACCAGACCCTGAACCGGAGGTTGGTAGACGGGAAGCTGACTTCACTCCGGGTTCAACCGGAGCGTCAGCTTTCGGGGAGGGGCAAACGCTGGGTGAATGTCCCCGATAGGCGCATTGCAGCCATGCCGCCGTCGCGTTGTGAGACTGATTTGGCGACCAGCAAAACAGCAGCCTCTACGACTCGTCCCTCTCATCGCGCAAATTAGACACAACGCGGCGGTTCTGCGACCTGCAGGCGGAGTCGGGGCAGTCGCGGACCAGCCTGTCCTTGCCGTAGCCCTTGGCCCACATGCGGTTCCGGTCTATGCCGCCGGCGGCGAGGTAGTCCATCACCGCATCGGCGCGCTGCTGTGACAGCGCCGTTTCGCTTGCGCCGGGATCGTCGGCGAAACCCTGCAGCTTGAGCAGCCAGCGCGGATGCTTTGTCAACCAGGCGATCTGGGTGTCGAGGGTGGCCTTGGCGACAGAATCGAGCGCGGCCGAACCTTTCGTGAAGTAGGTGCGGCGGCCGACATTGAGGATAAAATCCTCCTCGCTGCCCGGCTGCACGTTCTGGAAGCCGGCAATCTCGGCGTTGGTGACGTCGGGCGTCGACGGGGCCAGCGTGTTGCTGGTCGAGCAGGATGTGGCCACAACCAGCAGGCCGGCGGCGAGCAGCCGGCGCGTGTTTTCAATCATGCGGTTCATGATGCGCCAATCATTCGACAGTGGTGGAAGCGGGCGCCTGGTCGGCGATGTGCGGCAGGACCTCCACCGCGGTGCCGATCGGGCACCGCTGGTAGAGGTCGATGATGTCTTCGGGGAACATGCGGATGCAGCCGCTGGAAGCGTCGGTGCCGATGCTCCATGGCTCCAGCGTGCCATGCAGGCGGTAGCCGATGTCGGCGCCGTCGCGGTACAGATAGAGCGCGCGCGGCCCGAGCGGATTGTTGGACGCGCCGCCTGCGATCATGGGCGGCAGGTCCGGTTTGCGCTCACGCATTTCGGGGGGCGGGACCCATTGCGGCCACAGCGCGCGGCGATCGATCGTCGCGCGGCCGTACCATTTGAAGCCTTCCTTGCCGACGCCGACGCCGTAGCGGATGGCAGTCTTGTTTTCCATGATGAGGTAGAGGAAGTGGTGGCGGGTATCGACCACGACGGTGCCGACCGGCTCGCTGCTGAAATACTTGACGATCTGGCGATGCCATCTCTTGTCGATCTTGGCGAAGTTGGTCTTGCGATAGACGAAATCGTTATCGCTGGCGGTACCGGCGAAAAAGGATTTTGCCCCCGCGGCTTGAACAATATTGCTGGTTCCACCGACCGCGACCAGCGCCAGACCGCCGAGCACGACACCCCTGCGTGATAAAACCATCGGCAATCCCCCATGCCTTAAGCCTGGCGAACCATAGTTGAGAATGATTCCGGCTCAAAGTGGAAAATGCTGCAGTGGGTGGGCCGCAAGCGGTCTGTCCGCTTGACGGCAAAATAGCGGCTGCCCGCCGGCTCACGCCGGCGGGCTTTTTTGTGCGGACGGGAACATCCTCGCTCCAAGGGTGTTTTGTCACACCCGGCTCGTTCTTCATCGGTCGTGCCGGTGACCAAGATGTCCCCTCATTCATCATGGTCGGCCCGCGCAGCCTTGACCGCACGCGCGGGCCATCCCATCACAAGGCCCGCTGGCTCACGCTGGCGGGTTTTTCCGCGTCCATGCGCCGACACTCATCTTCGCATGCCTGTCACAACGAGCCAGGCGGATTCCAGTATCCGCACGCGGCGAGGAGGACTTGCGACATGCCTCGCTGCGGGATTTTCGCGATGAGTCTACCTGGCTCCCGCTGAACGCCATGGCCTGACCACCGGGCGCGTTGGACGACCTTCAAGTCGAAAAAGCCCGCGGCAATCGCACCTTAGGCGAAGAGGCTTTGCTTTGTTGATGCAGTTGTCATCGCATCAATCGTGGGTAGCAACGCGGTTGTTGCGTGTTGTTGGAGAGATGGGGTTTCCCGAAAAGAATGAACATGCGCAGACAAAAGAAGCGAGCAGGATGGCCGTGAGTACATCTGCCAAATATCTATTACCTCATATGCGCTCGCTCCTCGGAAGGCGATCCCGCCACCCTCTCGACAGTGAAGATGGCGGGATCTCAACCGGCGACAAGGGACTTCGATCGACGGTGGGTTTCCAATTCGGCGTCCGGCTGCGTGTTCCGCCGTTCGGGCTTCTTCCAACCGCAATCAGACGCAAGTCCTATCCCATAAGACTGATGGCCAAATTCGGAACATCCGCTGAAGCATTGCGTTCGGCAGCGTGAAACCCCAAGGCAAAGGATGACTAATCATGTCGAATTGCGAGACTGCAAAATCACATTCGTTAGGAAATCGCGTGGCTGATCTCACAGCCAAGATGCGTGAAGCGCAGATTGACGCGGGTGAAATGATGGCCTTCCACAAGGTTGCAACTATGTTGGAGGACAGCCAAGGACGTATCAATGGCGACGACTTGATCGCCGCATCCTTCGTTCTGCTGGAAGACCGAGCGCCCGAGTGACCTTGCGTTGGTCGGCTTCGATCGTTCCTCGATCAGCAATGCGAAGCCTTTTTTGTCACGGCTGGCGTCTCGCGGGACTGCGGGAATAGCTCAAGCCTAAAGGGTGCTGGCCGGGCGCCTAACAGCCAAGAGACACCGCTTCGGGATCGGCCGCCACGCGCCCGCTTTGTCCGAGGGAGGGCATTCCCTTTGAAGACAGCTACGGCGTGTCCTCGCTATCAGTGCCATGCATGCTGGAGCCATGCATGAAGGACTGGATCTCGTTCACATCGATCTTGCCATCACCATTCTCGTCAACGCTACTGAACATCCTGCCCACCGCGCGTTGAACCTCGTCCTCGGACACCGATCCGTCGCCATCGGTGTCCAACAGCCCGAACATCAGTCGCATGCCGGCACCGCGCATCATCTGATGATGCCAGCGTCCAGCCATTCTGTGTCCACGATCGCGGTCACCGTGGTTCTGCCAACGGTCGCCATCTTCATCGTGGCGGTCAGCATCCTCGTTGCGATCGCCTTGATAGTTGCGACTATCTTCCTCGCGGAAACCCTCTTCGGAACCGCGATCCTGCTGCAGTCGGTCACGGACAGCTTGCTCAACCATCTGGCGGATCATTTCGCGTGTTGGTCCATCCGCTTGTCCGGTCGCATCCGGCAACTGTCCGGCGGTCGGCGGTTCGGTTGCCGGAGCGGGTGCAGGTTTCGAGGGTGATGGTGTTCCGCTTGTCTGGGCGAGTGCGGGGGAGGTCAGGGCAATGAAAACGGCGGCCGCGGCCGTCGTGCTGTGTGGAAATCTCATGGCATACTCCATCAGTGCTTTCGCTTGAAGGCCAAACTGGAGCTCGATGTGATTGTTCCCCGAAGGGATCAGGTCACGGCGAAGTTACTGAGGCATGCCCCCGTCTGAGGTAGATCAGGGTCTTCGCCAGGGAATAATTCGGCTCCTCTTCCCTAGGCACAAGAGGAACCGGCGCCCATTTTTGCGGGCAATGAACGTTGGACATTCGGCCTCGCCAATTTTCTGCCAGTCGATCATACCGACGCACCAATTCCCTCTGCGTCCTCTCCTTTCGTGGGACGGAAGCCGTTTCGACCGCACGCCGTCAATCGCGAATCCCGCGTCCATATGCTGCGCGGCCATGATGCATATTTTTTATGTCACGGACCTCTGTCCGTCTGGACACCATGTTAGCCAGCGCTAAATCAGAGCAATGCGACGCCTCCTGCTGGGACTTACAGTTTTTCTCTTTTGGACCACGTTGCTTCAGGCCGAGGCGTGGCAGCCCTTCGGCGTCCGACAGCTTGGCTTTAGTTTCGATATTCCTCCGAATTTCGTCCTGACCCAGAATTCGGAGCAGGGCGCGGCTTTTCAGGGCCCAAGAGACGCGTTTCTGGTCGTTTGGGGCGCGCGACTGGGCAAAGCAAGTTTTCGCGCCGAGATCGAACATCGCATGATCGAGGACGAAAAGGCCGGTTGGCGACTGACCTATCGGCGCCTAGCCCCGAAATGGGCCAGCTACTCCGGGGTCAAGAATGGCGAGATTCGCTACGTCCGTGCAATTATGGTCTGCAACCAGCGTGCCGCGCTTTTCACAATGAATTATCGGAAATCCGAAAAGAAACCGTATGACCCTGTTGTTGTGCGCATGGTCCGGTCCCTGAGAGCGGAAGGATGTTAGCCAGCAAAGAGCGAGGTTGCCGTACTGTGCTTCCCTCGGCTAAGGGCCAGTGGTCAACCCGGCTCCCCAATAGCCTCGCCCAGTCACATGAAAGCAGGCACCGGCAGATATGCAGCCGAACGTTCTCACGCTGGCTCAGCCGCTCAAAGCCCATCACCGAAAAGCTGCTTAGTGCGGTCGCCAGCTAGAGCTACCACTGAGCCATTCCCGCTGCGGCTGGGTAGCGCCTCAGTTCCGTACGCGTTCATACCAAGAACGGGCGGGGCGAACGTCCTGATAGAGCTACGGCTGTAGAAGCGCGCCGCCAAACTGCGCCCACAAGCGCTCGCACTCTCTCGCCCTTAGGCTCGGGGTACCGGGCGCGCCATAGAAGACCATGGCGCCGCGAATGTCGTATCCAAGCACCGAGGCGTTGGCCACGAACTGGATGGCTCTTCCCAAGCTGGTGATGCCGATGTCGACCTCAGCTTTGTTGGTGAGGTCGACCACGCCTACTATTTCCGCATTGGCGCTCCTGCCCGCCAAAACGGCCGTCGACATCGCATCATGCACGGCAAGAAGCATTTCGGTGAGTTGCCCGGTGGAAGGGCTCTACAAACGCTTAAATGTCAGGTTTGTTCCCAACTGGCCTTGGCGGCTTTCCGACTACCAAGACTGGGTCACGCGGCCTCTCATGTGCGCGAAGTTGACATCGTCTGCTGGACCGAACGGTCAGGCCGACGAGCCCAGTTCCTCTCAGCATCAAGCAGTTCATTCTGCCCAATCAAGCCGTTCATAAACAGCCTGAGTATGTGCGCAGCTATGCGCTCTCCGTTCTGCGAAGCAAGAGGTAGGGCGCGCTCTTTGCAGACCGTGTGACAAACCTGGGCGAGCATCTCAATGTCGCTTGGCCCCAAAAACCGACCCGGATACAACATACCGTTTTCCTGTTGGAGAGTTGGAATGGCTATCCATTACGCAGGGTCACCGGTAGCCACAATCAACTATGATAGTGAGATGTCGAGTCCGGTGGAAAAAACAGTGAGGTCACAAAAGTGGTCGCGCTTGTCTCCGATTGGCAGACGGGTCGACGCTACACCGACCAGCGCTACCGCACCCGCTTCATCGACGCGGCTTTGCAAAGGCCTATGACCAGTTCGCTACCAGCTGCCGGACCGCCCAGGCGAGCATGCCGCCGGCCCTCCCGAAGCGCGATGTCGTGGATGAGGCAGCCTTTTCCCTATACATCCAGCTGTTACGCTGCGCATCTGCTTCGGTTCGAAAACTCGCCGCGAGCCTGGCGTGCTCGCGTGTCCGGGCCGAAACAGCCCACATGTTGATAACGACATCGATGAGGCTGCCGCCGACCTCGTTGGCATAGGATGCTTCCCGGCATGGGCATCGACCAATGCCCCGGGCCGACCAGCACGAACCTGCGGGGGCTTTCCCGGAACAAAGCGTCGACGATCCGGTTCGGCAGGGAAGCGGCCAAAATTCATGCCTTCGGAGATGCCGAGGCAGATGACAGATGAAAGGGAAGCTGAAGATGACGAAGTCTCGCGACCGCACCGTTCCCGGCGACGGCAAGATCGAAACCGGCCCGAACACATCTCCGCAACAGGATCCGGCAGAGGGGTCGCGCGACACAATCGATCGCGAACTCGAGCGGACAGACGACGATAATAATTCCGACGAAGCGGAACGCTTGCGCCGAGACCTGCGGAAAGGGGTGGCGGAAGAGACCGAGCTTCCCGAACGCGGCTCGGCCTGAGGATCGCCGGAACCTGGCCAAGGTAAGAGACATGGAAGGCTCGACGCCTGGTCGGATCGCTGCTTGCTTCGTGCCTTTAACGCACCGGCCACACAACCCATGCGCGGCGGTGACCCAGGAGACGGCGAGAACGGCCGCGCGACGGTCCACTCTGTTCCAGCAAACTCGGCTCGCCGAGAGCAACCACCTCTGGCGTTAGGGCCTGACGAGATGCCACCTGTCCAGGTCGCATGGCGCCAGGGTTCGGAAATCTCTATCAGGCTGCGCCGGCCTCCTGGCTGCGCTGCGAGCGGGCACGGTCGCGGGCTGCGGCAGTGCCTCCGGGAAAGCCGCTTCGATCACTGTAGTCGCGTGGCTTGGTCCCGCTCCGAGAGTGGCTCGCGGTCACGCTTTTCGCAGCGATGATGTCGAGCAATGTGATGCCGGCGACCATGGCAAGCGCAAGGCCTACATTATCGCGCTTTGGGTTGCCAGGCCGATACGCTGTCAGCAATGTCGCGATATCCAGGCCGTCGCCGGCCACCCGGCTCCACAGCCCGGCTTGCTTGTCCACTGAAAGCGAGAGTATGCCGCTGCTTATTTCCCGCGCCCCATAAGCGCGGATCAGATCTTCCTTGCCGCGCATGCCGAGCGCGCCGGCAATCCGCTCGGCGCCAACCAACTCGGCGACGCCAAGCGCGATGCTGAACCAGCCGAGCTTGCGGGCAAGGCCATCGGAGGCCCCGACCGCACTCTGCCCAGTCTTCAGCACTTTGGGATCGCCAGGCGATCGGGTGATGTTGGTAAGTTTGGCAATCACGTTCATGACGATTTCCCTACGGTTTCAGTACAACCTTGATGCAGCTGTCCTGCTTGTCGCGAAACACCTTGTACATCTCGGGTCCCTGCTCGAGCCCCACGGTATGGGTGATGACGAAGGATGGGTCGATCTGGCCATCTTCGATGCGGCGCAACAGATCCTCGGTCCAACGGTTGACATGGGTCTGCCCCATTCGGAAGGTGAGCCCCTTGTTCATTGCCTGTCCCATCGGAATCTTGTCGACCAGCCCGCTGTAGACGCCGGGGATCGAGATCACGCCGGCCGGCCGGCAGACATAGATCATCTCACGCAAAACGTGCGGTCGATCATTTTCCATCAGCATCAACTGCTTTGCGCGATCGTACACGGTATCGGGCTGGGCCAGCGAGACGTGGCTTTCCATGCCGACGCAATCGATGCACTTCTCCGGGCCCTTTCCGCCGGTGAGTTCCCGCAGTCGTTCGACGACACTTTCCTCGGCGAAATTGATGGCGATGGCGCCGCCGGCCGCGGCCATGGAAAGCCGTTCCGGCAGGCAATCGATCGCCACCACCTGTTTCGCGCCGAGCAGCAGGGCGCTGCGTATGGCCATCTGCCCGACTGGGCCGCAGCCCCACACCGCAACCGTATCGGTAGGCTCAATGTCGCACTGTGCCGCCGCCTGCCAGCCGGTAGGAAAAATATCGCCGAGGAAGAGAACCTGCTCGTCGGTAAGGCTGTCAGGCACCTTTACGTGCGTGGCATCGGCAAACGGCACACGCATGTATTCCGCCTGTCCCCCGGGATAGCCGCCGGTCAAATGAGTGTAGCCGAACAGACCCGCGGTGGTGTGCCCGAACACCTTGTCACCGAGATTCTTCTTGCGGTTTGTGCGTTCGCAAACCGAAAAGTTCTGTCGCTTGCACTGGTCGCACTCACCGCAGATTATGGTGAACGGCACGACGATGCGGTCTCCCTCCTTCAGAGCGCCGTTGACGCCCTTGCCGACCTCGACGACCTCTCCCATCATCTCGTGGCCCATGATGTCGCCGGGCAGCATGGCTGGCACATAGTTGTGGTAGAGGTGAAGGTCGGAGCCGCATATGGCACAACTCGTCACCTTGATGATCGCGTCACGTTCATCCTCAATTTCCGGATCCGAAACCTGATCGCAGCGTATGTCTTCCTTGCCGTGCCAGACCAACGCTCGCATAGCTTGCTCCTATTTTCGCAAGATCTGTGGGTAGGGACCTCGCGCCTGTCCTAAGCGGGCCGATGCCTGGTTGGATCGACTGTGCCGCTGCTTGTCGAACCACAGGGGCGGACCGATGTTCCGGGAGCTCGAGAGAATTTTTGGGCCATGCCAGACCCGCACCTTGGAAGGATCTGTCGCGGGCACCAGCGGCCTTCCCCGGGGCGCGTCGGGCACGAGCCGCTGGAGCCCGACCCACGAATGGACGTACTCAAGTGTACCAAAGAAGGTCCGTCCGCAGGTGTCCCTTCGCGGCGATCGACACCTCATCTGCTCGATTCTCGCGGCCATAACCGGCATTCTCTTCCTCGCCCTCACAGGTCGGCGGAGGCGCTCAAGGGTCAGCGCTGTGTGACCGGAGCAGGTAGGAGATGCCGCTCACCGGCGGGCGCGCAGCCCGACCCGACGCGATCGACATGGGGTGGATGGGCGCCATCGCGCCGGCGACTCTAGCGGAGTATTTCGCAGAAATACAATGATTAGCGGGCAGGGCGGACTGCTAGCCGTGCGCAGCGATGAACATGGCGACGGCCGACCGGCAATAGGATTCGATTTCGTTGTCGTCCGCCGCTCTCGCCTCATCGAAGCGTGCGATAATCAAAAGATCGGATCCTTTGAAAAGCGCGGCAAACAAGCGGGCGGACCGGAGAGGATCGGGCACGTTCAGAACCGCCTTCGCGTGCAACTGACGCAACAGGACCTCGATTTGGGCGATGACATGGGCGGGGCCGGCTTCGAAATGGAGCTTGCTTAACGACCTTGGATTCGTCTGGTCGGCCATGACCATGGCTTCGACACTGCGGACGTCTGATCTCAACAGTGTCCGAAGCAGGGATGATCCCACCGCCATGAGCTGATCTTCGACCGAACCGCCGACGCCTTCAAGAAGGGCCAGTGGCGCAAACAACTGATGGCAGCCGGCCGAGATGGCCGCGCTGAACAGCGCCTCCTTGTTCTCGAAATGCCGATAGATGCTGAGCTTGGATATCTTCGCCCGCTGGGCGACCTTGTCCAATGTGGTCGCTTGAAAACCCAATTCCACAAAGAGTTCGGACGCAGCGTCGAGTATCGTTTGGCCAAGCGCCTCGTTGGCGGGCCGGCCGCGCCGGCCTTGGCTATTTTCGGTCACGACAATTCCAGTCCTTGACAGTATCCAAATTCTCGGATTACGATACCATGTAGTTTCTGAAATGCGCAAGCCGATGGGTAGCTTTCAACCAGGTCCAACCAGCCCCTCATCCACAACACGGAGCCCATCATGGATGACGTCATCATCATCGGCGGCAGCTTTGCCGGTCTCGCCGGCGCCCTGCAACTCGGCCGTGCCCGCCGTAAGGTCACCGTTCTCGATACCGGCCTGCCGCGCAACCGCTTCGCCGGCCACTCGCATGGCCTGCTCGGCCACGATCACAAGCCACCGCTGGACATCCTGGCCGAGGCGCGGCGGCAGCTGGCGCGCTATCCCACGATCAAGCTGGTCAATGCCCGGGCCGACAGCCTCTCCGGGGCCATCGACGATTTCTCCGTCCTCACTGGCGATGGCGGAAGCCTCGGCGCGCGCCGGCTGATCCTGAGCTATGGCGTCGCCGACCAGATGCCTGATGTTCCGGGCTTTGCCGAAGGTTGGGGCACGTCCATCGTGCCCTGCCCCTATTGCGACGGCTTTGAAGTCGCCGGCCAGCATTGGGGCCTCGTCTGGTCCGGCCCACAGTCGATGAATCAGGTCAGGCTGTTCCACGATTGGACCGACAGGTTGACGGTCTTCGCTGATGGTCACGACATTCCGCCCGATATCCGGGCCGGTCTGGCGCGCCGCAACATACCTGTCGTCGACGGCCGGATCAGCGAGATCGCCCATCACGGGGGGCATAACGCCACCGTCAAGTTCGATACCGGCCCCAAGGTCGCGGTCGACATCCTGTTCGCGCATCCGCGCAACAAGCCGTCCGCAAGCCTGCATGAATCACTGGGCCTCGCCACGGTCGATACGCCCCTCGGCGTAATCCTCAAGGTCGACGAGCGCCGCGAAACCAGCATGCCCGGCATCTACGCCGCGGGCGACCTCGCCAACCCCCTCACGCCGCCATCGGTCACCCTGGCAATATCGCACGGCGCGACGGCTGGGATCTCCGCCCAGCAGTCGATGCTGGTTTGAGAGCGCAGATTCCCTTCTCCGGGTGCTGCGGGCTATCATATTCTGAAGGCGAGGTTACGGAACGCCGGCCCGCTCTCCCCTGAGGGGCATCTCTGGCCGGTTGGCTTTGAGAACTCAACTGCGCCGCCGGCATGACGGCGATCGCCGACATCGGTTATCAAGCTCAATCACGCTGGAAAGCATGAACCACGTCGACGTCGACATCGACGGCGGGCTTACGGTATGGGGACCGGTGGCGGGAGATTCGCCACCGCTGTCGGTACCCGATGCTGCGACGCTACTTTGCAGAACGGTCGCGTCCAGCAGCGCTTCTGGCGGCAGTCTCAGGCGGCCACGACGCGGGCCAGCAGTGACGAGGCCTCGGTACCAGCCAAGCCAAGGTCACGGACGCTGCTCATGTGATTGGCCCCGCCAAGGGTCGTGCGCGAAACAGTCAGTCCCTGCTTGTCAAGGTGGTCCGTGAAGAGTGCGGCCTGGCTGTGGAACGGCGGCGTTTCATCGGCGCCGACCAAGATATCTACGCCCACGGATGGATCGAAACTGTGATTGATCGGCGAGAATCGGCCGGCCTCCTCGTCGGTGATCGCGATCTCGGCGGCAAGGAACGACATCTGCAATGGCTTTAGGTCGTAAAGGCCGCCAAGCAGCAGCGCAGCTTTGATGCCGGAAGGCCGCTCGTCACCGTCGAAAAGCATTGTTGCTAGATGCGCACCGGCGGAATGACCGCTAACGGTCAGCAGGCCGGGATTGCCGCCATGGTGTGCGACATTGTCAAATACCCACCGCTTGGCGCGGCGCACCTGGTCGACGATCCTGGCCATCCTGACGGTCGGCATCAGCGCGTAGTCGACAATGACCGCGATCGCACCTGCGTTCGTAACGGTCTCGGCGACGTAGGAATAGTCGCGCTTGGAGAACATGCGCCAATAGCCCCCGTGGATGAACATGTGCACCGGCAGGCGGTCCCGTTTGCCCTCGGGAAAGAACAGATCCCTGGTTTCGGTGGCGTCAGCCCCGTAGGCGACATCGGCGACCATGGGAACGTTCGCCCTGGTCTCCTCGCTTCTGCGAACGATCTCGGCGACGATGTCATCGAACTCGACCACATGATCGCGAATGCGAAACGGATCTTTGGCGTGATGTCCGCTCACAGGGTCACGGCGATGTACTTGGCCTCCATGAACTCGGCAACGCCGTGCTTCTGACCGCCTTCGCGGCCTAGCCCGCTCTGCTTGACACCTCCGAAAGGCGCCGCCGGATCCGACATCAGGCCGCGGTTGAGCGCGATCATGCCGGACTCGATCTTCGATGCCACGCGCATCCCCCGGCCCAGGTCGCGCGTATAGATGTAGGCAGCGAGACCGTATTCGGTGTCATTGGCTTTGGAGATGACATCCGCCTCGCTTTCGAAGCGACTGATCGGCGCCACGGGACCGAAGATCTCCTCGTGAGCCATGGCAACGTCGGCCGGCACGTCCTTGAGCACCGTTGGCGGATAGAAAAAGCCTCTTCCTTCAGATACGCCGCCACCACACAGGATTTTGGCGCCGCGGGCAACGGCGTCCTGCACAAGCCGGTCGATCTTGTGCACAGCCTTCCTGGTGATCATCGGCCCGCATTCTGTGTCTGAGTCTGTGCCCGGGCCCACGTTGAGTGCCGCCATGCGTTTGCTCAAGCCTTCCGCGAAGGCATCATGGATGCCGGCCTGGACGTAAAGCCGGTTGGCGGCCGTGCAGGCTTCGCCGGCGTTGCGCATCTTGGCAACCATCGCACCGTCAAGGGCGGCTTCCAGGTCGGCGTCGTCGAAGACGATGAAGGGTGCGTTGCCGCCAAGCTCCATGGAACAGGAGATGACGTGTTTCGCGGCTTCGGCCAGCAGCACGCGGCCGACGCCGGTCGAGCCGGTGAAGGACAGCTTTCGCACGCGCGGATCGGCCAGCATGGCCGCCGTCACCGGCCCGGGGGTCGAGGTCGTCAGCACGTTGACGACGCCGGGCGGCACGCCGGCCTCCTCGTAGAGCGCCGCAAGCGCATAGGCCGTCAGCGGCGTCTCGCTGGCGGGCTTCAGGATCACCGTACAGCCGGCCGCCAGCGCCGGGGCGATTTTACGTGTCGCCATGGCAGCTGGGAAATTCCATGGCGTGATGAGCACGCAAATGCCGATGGGCTGGTAGTCGACAATGATTCGGTTCGCGCCCGAGGGTGCAAGGCCGAACTCGCCGCTGATGCGGACCGCCTCCTCGGCGTTCCAGCGAAAGAACTCCGCCGCATAGGCGACTTCGCCGCGCGCATCGCGCAGCGCCTTGCCGTTCTCCAACGAGATCAGCGCGGCCAACGTCTCCATCCGTTCGGTCATCAGTTCGAAGCAGCGCCGCAGGATTTCCGATCGCCTGCGTGGCGGGGTCTCGCGCCAGCCGGCCGCCGCCTTTGCGGCCGCGTCGACGGCGGAGGTGGCGTCGGCGAGCGTGGCGTCGGGAACCGCAGCGATCACGGCTTCGGTCGAGGGATCGACCACTTCGATCACGCGACCCTCCGATGAAGGCCGCCAGCGTCCGCCAATGTAGAGACCGTGCGAGACCGTGGCGTAGTCGAACATATCTTGATCCTCGTCGGATATGCCTGCGGCAATGTTCATTGGATGAACTCCTGGTCGGTCACATCATGGTGGCGGACATGTCGCCGTCATAGGCAGCCCTGACCAGCTGTCGCATCGCGGCAAGGTCGAACGGGCGGGGATTGTTCTTGATCAACCGGTCGATGCCCAGCGCCTGCTCAGCCGTCCAGTCGATCTTGTCTTCGGGAAGACCCAGTTCGGCCAATGTCGGTGTGATGCCGATGGCGCCAAACAGCCGGCTCACCTCACGGATGGTGGCGTGCGCCAAGGCATCGGCGCCGCCGCCCTGAAGGGAAAGGCCAAGAGCAGTGCCGACTTCCGCAATCTCCGCGGCTGCTGCGGCCAGATTGTAGGTCATCACATAGGGCAGCATCGTGGCCACTCCCAGGCCATGCGGGGTGTGGGTAAGCGCGCCAACGGGATACTGCACCGCATGGGCGGCGGCCGTTCCCGCCGTACCGAAGGCGCAACCGGCGGCCAGCGCTCCCATCATGACGTCGGCGCGCGCATCCTCGTCCGATCCGTCGCGATATGCCTTTTCGAGACTGCGGCCGAGCAGCCTGATGGCCAGAAGCGCGAAATGGTCGGTCAGAGCGCTCTTGCCGATGAACACGTGCTGTTGCGGCAAATGAGGGTCGACGCCGCGTTTGGCCGCTGTATAGGCCTCGATTGCGTGCGTCAGCGCGTCGGCGCCGGCGATCGCCGTCAAGGACGGTGGACAGGTCACCGTCAGATCCGGATCGCAAAGCGCCACTGCCGCGATGAGATGCGGACTGGCGATACCCACTTTCAGCGTCCGATCCGGGTCGGAGATCACGGCGACGGGGGTCACCTCGGAGCCTGTTCCAGCCGTCGTCGGCACTGCGATTACCGGAAGGGTAGGGCCGGGTACCTTGAACTCGCCATAGTAGTCCTCGAGCTTGCCGCCGTGGCTGAGCAGAAGTGCAGCGCATTTGGCCATGTCGAGGCAACTGCCGCCCCCGATGCCGATCACCATGTCCGGCTTGAAATCCTTCGCTTGCGCAATGCAGGCGGCGACGCTGTCGCGCGGCACATCCGGCAGCGTTCGGTCGAAGACCAGCGCCTCGATCGCCGCGTTGTGCAAGCCAGCCAGAATCTCGGCGAACTGCGACGTCGCCGCGAAGCGCTCATCGGTACAGACGAACGCACGCCGCCCATGTCTGGCGGCAATGGCAGGCAGGACATGGCGCTGGCCTTTGCCAAACAGAATCTCGCTCGGCAGGCGCGCCGCTGCAAACAAGCTCATGCACAAAATCCTGCGAAGACGGATTGGAAGCCGACAGGCTTGGCTTCGTGCCAGAGGCCGACCTCGGCGCTGCAGGTCATGATCATGCGATATCCTCATAAAATCGTATAGGATATAGGATTGAGTTTCGCGGAGCATCATGTTAGTGGGTGGTTCTGTCAAGAGGCAAACGATGCAGAACACGGACCTGACGGTTGACAATGAAGCCCGTGCGACCGGTCGTATTCAGCGCGCCAACAGTCTGGCTGGCGACGTTTACGAAGCAATCTTCGCGCAGCTCATGTCTTTGAGGATTGCTCCGGGATCGCGCATCACCGTCGACAATCTCGTCAAGGAATTCAACGTCTCGCATACCCCCATTCGTGAAGCGCTTGGCAGGCTGGAGGGGGAAGGGCTGGTTCTGAAAACCCACCTGATCGGCTATCGCGCCGCCCCGCAAATCACCCGCCGGCGCTTCGACGAGCTTTACGAGCTGCGTCTATTGCTTGAACCTGCCGCCGCGGCCAAAGCCACCGCAACAATGGACGGCGAGCGCCTTGCCGCGCTGCAGGAGACGGCCGGCGTCATGGCTCGGCGGGTGGGGAAAGACGAACGCCTGCGCTATTCGAACTTCGCCCGTCAGGATGCGATCTTCCACGACAAGATCGTCGAGTTCGCCCAGAACGAACTCATTCGCGAGACGCTGAATCACCAGCATACCCACTTCCATATCTTCCGCCTGATGTATCACTCCAGGGTGACCGAAGAGGCGCTCGACGAGCACGAGGCTATTCTCGCTGCCTTTGCCGCGGGCGATCCGGACGCCGCCGAAAAAGCCATGCGTGCGCACATCGAAAATTCGCGGGACAGGCTCCTGCCTGCGTTCGAGTAGCCTGGCGATGTTGCTTGCCCGAGGCACCCTCAAGCGCGGCGCGCCGCTGTTCGCCCAGCCTGCCGCCTACGAATTCTACTCCCCGTTCTGAGCCGATTTCGATACCGGGAAGGAGGCGCAGTGCACCTCGCCCCTGAAACAAGCCGAGAGGAAAAGACATGCCAGCCAAAAAAATCCTGATGCTGACCGGTGATTTCACCGAGGAGTATGAAATCTTCGTCTATCAGCAGGCGATGGAAGCGGTGGGACACACCGTTCATGTCGTGTGCCCCGACAAAAGCGCCGGAGACATGATCAAGACATCGCTGCACGATTTCGAGGGCGATCAGACCTACACCGAAAAGCCCGGCCACAACGCGCTGATCAACAAGACCTTTGCCGACGCCGAGAAGCAGCTGAGCCAGTACGACGCTGTCTATTGCGCCGGCGGTCGTGGCCCCGAATACATCCGCACCGACAAGCGGATACAGGCAATGGTGCGCCATTTCCACGAGGCGAAAAAGCCGATCTTCACGATCTGCCATGGCGTCCAGATTCTGATCGCGGTCGACGGCGTCGTGCGCGGCAAGAAGGTGGCGGCGCTCGCCGCTTGCGAGCCGGAGGTGACGCTTGCCGGCGGCACTTATATCGATTTGTCTCCCACCGACGCCTATGTCGATGGGACCATGGTTTCAGCCAAAGGCTGGACCGCGCTTGCGGCGTTCATCCGTGAATGCCTGAAGGTGCTGGGAACGGAAATCCACCATTCTTGAACCGTTTGTCCCGGCGCATCCCTCAGGGATGCGCCGGCTCCCTCAACGGCGCGGCGACTTCCGTCATTTCAACAAGTTCAGATCAGGAACCTGCGGCAGGTGTGCTCCAGAACCTTGTCGCTATCATCACCTCGGACGCCTTCAAGGCGCTGCCCGCATCGCGTTCGTGCACCAGCGCGCCATCCTCGTTGAGCTTTCCCAGCTTGGCGAGTGCCAACCCGAGTTGATCGACCCAATGGGGAGGTCGACATGAAGTCGGCGCCGGGGAGTTGTCAGGGCTTCACGAACCGAAACGCGAAGCGATCGGTCTCGCCCTTGATCGTGGGATCGAACACCTTGATCGAGTGCGGGTCATCCTTGTTCGCGAGCACGGTGCTTTCCGCGTCCAGTACGAAGCCGGCCGCCTCCACCTCCTCGCGGACGAATGCAGGGTCGATCCGATGCAACGACCGGGTGTCGCTCGTGCCCGACCCCGCGGCAGCGGCGTGGTCAACGATGACGTAGGACCCACCGGGTTTCAGCCGCTTGTAGACAGCTCGATTGAAGTCGGCGGCCGTCGCACCCTTCTTCTGGACCAGGGCGGTGTGAAGATCGTGGTAAAACAGGTGCAGCCATAGGACATCGGCTGCCTGCGTGACCTCCGGCATCGCGACGAGGTCCGCCGAGGCGGCTTCGACGTTCTCTCGGCCCGGCTCCTTCGCGAGCGTCCGCATGAGGCCGACCGGATCGTTCTTGAAGTGGGCGACTTCGGCCGGCACGAAGCTGTAGACCCGCCCCTCTGATCCGACGATGTCGGAGAACAGGCGCGTCCAGTCTCCGTCGCCAGGGTAGACGTCGATCACGGTGGAGCCCGCCTCGATTCGTGCGAACCGGATTAACTCGGATACCTTGGATTGGTCGTACATCGAAATCTCCTTAGGAGTGGATATTCTTCTCGGTGCTCATAGTGATTTCTCATTTTGCTCGGATCGGATCGCGCTTGATCCGATCCGAGCTCCGATCACGTGCGTCGTCTCTTTGCGGGTGGGGACGTCGTGCTCGTCAGTCGAACTTGACCAGGTCCTCAAAGATCAGATGACCCCAGCTGTTTCCGCGCGCCTGGACCAGCAGGCCACCTTCCGACACCCCGCCAAGCTTGATCGGCGCGAAACCGAGATTTTCCGCAAGCTCCCCAATCTGTGTTGCGGCAGCGTCATCGTCGCTTGCCAGGAACACGACCCTCCGGCCACCATGTACGGCCGGATCCTGATCAAGCACCGGGGCGACCAGATGGTTGAAGCCCTTGACCAGTTTTGCGCCAGAGAAGGTCTGCGCGATGAACTTGGAAGAAGGTTGTCCTCCCAGTTCCTCAGGGGGCACGCCATAGGCATTGGTCACATCGATGATCGTCTTCCCCTGCCATGTGGGGAGCGCCTTCGCGACATTCGGGTGCGCCTCGAAGCGGACAGCCAAAAAGATGATGTCCGCCTTGATGGCTTCCGCCAGTTTTTTGGGGATGATCGTGGGTCCGATCGCGGCCGCATCGGCGGCAAAGCTTTCCGGGTCGCGTGTGGTTGCAACGGAAACTTCGATGCCGTTTCGGGCAAACGCCTTGGCAAGGGCCTGTCCGATATTGCCGAATCCTACGATTGCATAGTTCATAGCACTTCTCCGATCTGGTGCTAATGCCAGGCTCAGACTTGCGCCATGCCTCCATCGACGGCGAGATCCACGCCGGTGACGAAAGAACTTTCATCGGAGGCGAGGAACGTTACGGCAGCAGCGATTTCCTCTGGTTTGCCCCTGCGACCCATTGGGATCTGTGACGCAAACTGGGCGGCCGCTTGCTCGGCTTGCTCAGGGGTAAGGCCAGTCGTTGTCTCCAAGGCCGGCGTCTCGATTGGTCCGGGACTCATTGCATTGACGCGGATTTTGCGGTCTTTGAATTCCAGTGTCCAAGCGCGCGCGAAGTTGCGTACAGCCGCCTTGCTCGCGGCGTAGGTACTAAACCCTGGAAGCCCCAACACGTTCGACACTGAAGAATTCAGGATGATCGAACCGCCGTCTTTGAACAGGGGAAGGGCCTTCTGCACCGTAAAGAACAGACCCTTCACGTTCACATCGAAGGTCTGATCAAAATGTGCCTCGGTAGCGACGGCGAGCGGTGCGATCGTCCCCGCGCCGGCGTTGGCGAAGAGAATGTCGATATGACCATATTTCTCCTTCACGACGGCATAGAGGCGATCCAGATCTTCCAGGAGCGACACGTCACCCACGACCGTCGTAACGTTTTTCATGATGAAGGCTGCGGCCTCCTTCAGCTCCTTCTCTCTTCGCCCGGTAATCACGACGTGCGCTCCTTCTTCTACGAAGCGCTTGGCTGTGGCCAATCCGATCCCGCTGCTTCCGCCCGTGATGACTGCGATCTTGCCTTCGAGTTTTTTCATAATTCTTTGTCTTTCGTTGCGCACGGGCTAGGTACGGACCGCGCTGGGGGTCAGAGTTGAGCCAGGCCGCCGTCGACGGCGACCTCGCTGGCAGTCATGAAGCTGCTGTCCGGCGACGCGAGAAAGGCGGCCACGGCCCCGATCTCCGCCGGATCGGCCATGCGCTGGAGCGGAGTCATCGCGCCGTAGGCCTTCTGGCCTTCCTCGCCCAACGCCTCCTTCGCGAGTTCGGTCGCCGTCGCCCCGGGCGACAACACGTTTACCCGGATGCCGGTGCCCTTCAGGTCCTCCGCCCAG
Organism: Mesorhizobium sp. M1252; assembly: GCF_040318265.1. Classification (NCBI taxonomy): domain Bacteria; kingdom Pseudomonadati; phylum Pseudomonadota; class Alphaproteobacteria; order Hyphomicrobiales; family Phyllobacteriaceae; genus Mesorhizobium; species Mesorhizobium sp. M1252. The sequence goes on from NZ_JAMYLX010000005.1 coordinate 187,453, forward strand.
GTCCGCGCCAGGTTGCGCACTGCCGCCTTGCTCGCGCTATAGGCAGTGAACCCCGGAGCGCCCGTGGTGCCGGCGCTCGAGCCGGTCAGGATGATCGAACCGCCCTGGCTCATCAGCGGCAGCGCCTTCTGGACCGTGAAGATCGTACCCTTCACATTAGTGTCGAAGGTTTCGTCAATGTGCCTGGCGGTGATCTGCCCGAGCGGAAGCGGACTTCCCGCCCCGGCATTGGCGAAGAGGATATCGAGGCTTCCGCGCTCGGCCTTCACCGCAGCGTAGAGTCGGTCGAGGTCGGCCTCATCCGAGACCGAGCCCTTAACCGCGCGGGCACTAGGCCCAAGGTCAGCCACGGCGACGTTGAGCGCTTCCTGCCGGCGGCCGAAGATGAAGACGAAGGCGCCCTCCTCGATAAAGCGCTTGGCTGCGGCGCGGCCGATGCCCGTAGCGCCGCCAGTTATCACAGCGGTCTTTCCATTCAGTCTGTTCATGTCATGCATCCTTTGTTTCGCCGTCTCGTATCTTTGGCTGTACGGGAAAGTCCCGCGAGAGCCTCAAGATGGGTTCGCCGAAGTCGGGCGGTGAGTGCGCAATCGCGCACATCGCTGGTGCGAAAACGATCCAGCTAGATGATTGAACGCCGCGGCGACCGCACGAACTACGGCTGATCGTGTTAGTATGGGCTTTGCAAGCCGCACTTCGCTGCGCAGGAATGCACCATGATCGACTGGGATGACGTTCGCTACTTTCTTGCCGCCGCGCGCGTAGGCTCGGTGCGTGCTGCCGCCGCACACCTCGGTGTGAACCACTCGACCGTGCTGCGACGCATCGCTCAGCTCGAGGAACGCCTCGGGGCGCAGATGTTCGAAAAGCTGCCTTCCGGCTACCGCCTGACGGCTGCGGGCGAAGAGGTCCTCGATCTCGCGACCCAGATGGAAGCGTCGTCGCACCAGCTGGAGACGCGAGTCTTCGGTCGTGACCAGAGCGCGCGCGGGCTTTTGCGGGTGACGCTTCCACCGTTCCTCGCCACACACCTGCTCATGCCGGATCTCGCCGACTTCGCGCGTTTGCATCGCGACATCGAGATGGAAATCTTGTCGTCCGGTGAGCTGGCAAATCTGACCAACCGAGAGGCCGACGTCGCGATCCGCATTGTCGCCGACCGCAAGACCCTGCCGCTCAATCTTCACGGCCTGAAGGGACCGGAGCTGTTCAGCGGCGTCTACATGTCTCGCGATCGACTAGCCGCGTGGCGTGCGGGCACGCCTGATCCCATCCGGTGGATAGGCATAGACAATCATGGAATTCCGGACTGGGCGCGCGAGGGAGAAGTTCACGTCACGGGAGTACCGTTCAGGACACCTGACGCCGAGACGCAGATCATCGCGGCGCACCAGGGGATTGGGATAACGAAACTGCCGTGCTTCGTCGGAGATGCCGACCCCCTGCTGGTGAGGGTGCCGGGGATCGACGTGCCCATGCATGGGACACTGTGGCTTCTCACGCAAGGCGAGACACGCAAGACGAAGCGGGTGCGGCTCTTCACGGAGTTCGTATCCCGCAGGCTCGCCGCGTACGCTCCGCTTCTCTCGGGGCTGTCCATATCGCGCGACTGACGCCCGGCAGGTCCCCCGGCAACGCTTCCCGCATCCGGGTGGAAGCCTAGCTGCGATCGCCTGAAGCGGCGTGTTCAATCCGCGAATCCAGTGGGAGTAGGAAACGGCGGCAGTAGCGTAGAGGTACCAGCCTAAGCTCGACCTCTTCCCACACCATGATCAGACAACGATGCCACCGTCTTCAGCGCGCCATCGAGCATGTCGCCTTTCTCGTCTTTCAGCGCAGCTTCGCGCAACCGTCTGATCCAGTCGGCAGCGTCATCGCGGCCCTTGAGCAGATCGAGCGCCGACAGCACGCGATCGAATTTGGACTGGGCGCGGACGTGGGTGTCGCTGTAGCCCTTGATCAGCCGGCGGCAGTTCAGGATTTCGACGGCGAGCGCGTAATCCTGGGGCACATATCCAATTGCCAATGCATACCACCGCTCCAGATGCGCCGTCTCGACCTTGTGGCGCAACAGGCGCCGTCGCCAGCGGCGCAGGCCGCCGATGAACCAGAGGACCGCAAAGCCGGCAAAGCTGTCGGTGCGAATGCGCCGGCCATGGTTGATGCGACGATCAAGGAAAGCAGCGAGTTTCGGCCGGCTCTCAATGTAGTTGCCCAGCCCCGCCGGCAAGGTGCCGCAGAACTCCTCGATGCGCGGATGGAAATACTCGGTCACCTGCAGGATGGAGCCGTTCTTGACGCCCACCTCCTTGCGCACCCGCCGGTCACGCGTCGAACGTGTCTTGAGATCGGCGACGCGGATCATGTCGTCGTAGCACAGCGCGTTGGCCAGATGCTTGGCGGCAACGATGGACAATGCATGGGCATGACCGGGATCATCAAGCGCAACGGCCTTGTCCAACCGGTCGAGATAGTCGCGGCCATAGGCGATGTCCTGGTAGTCGACGACCTTTCTCAGGCCTCGAAGCGCCATGTCGCGCACCGCCGCGGGCATCAGGTCGATGCGGGCGGCCAGCGCCTGCCAACCCTGCAGCAGGTTCTGCGGACCGCTCACGCGCCCTGCACCCGGAGCGGGTTCGACCGTGGCCGGTTCTGCCGGCTCTGGCGCGGGGACCGTCGTACCGCGCGCGCGGTCGTAGGCGACGGCGAAGGCAGCGAGGCTGGCTTTCACGCCCCGGCCGCCGGCGCCGATCGCTTGCTCAAAGCTTTCACGGGTGAACGGCAATGCGTCGGAGCCTGCCAGCGCGCCAAGGAGGCTGGCGGAAATCATCGAGCCATTGTCGGCGGCGATCTTTTCCATGTCGAAGGCGATGAAGCGTTTCGATGCAGCTTCCGCCGTCGCGTGTACCTTCGAAGACGAGGCCCGGCCGTCACCCGGCTCGATCTTTTCCGACACCGCGGCAATGCGATGCGAAGAAGCAATGAGCGTGGTGCGATCGGGCGTGACGAAGCCCCTGATGATGGCGCGGCCGGCTTCCATCAGCTCGGCGGCGATCAATATGTCGACATCGCCTTGCGAAGGCGAAAGGGCAAAGACCGGCAGCCGGCCGGTGTCGCGGGCCATCTCGACGTAATAGATCGTAGCGCCGGTGCGCTGGGCGACGCCGGCGACGGAGGTCGATTGCGCGACGTAACCATTGCGCTCGGCGACATCGGTGATCCAGTCGGCGAGCACACCGCCGCCCTGGCCACCGACCGCGAGCAAAGCGAGTTTGATCACCGGCTCGGTATCGGCGGCACCGGATTTCGGGCGCAAGGGCGAAGCCTGGTCAAGCATCGGCGAACGTCAACCTACGGCTCTCGCGGCGGCGCTGCATCAGGCCGATCACGGCGCGGCGAGCGCTTTCCAGGAAACGGTCCCAGCGGCCCGGATTGTGCACGACATCGGCGCGGTAGAAGGATGGGCACAGCACGGCGGCGTCCGCCACCTCCCCGCAATTGCCGCAGCCGACGCAGCTCTGGTCGATCGATGCCACCGGATCGTCACGCAAGGGATCGTCGAGCGATTTCACCGACAGCGACGGGCAGCCGGACAGCCGCATGCAGGCGTGGTCGCCGGTGCAGATGTCCTCGTCGACGCCGAATTTCGGCTTGACGACACGGGTCCCTCCCTTGATCGCCTTGTCGACCAGCGGCTTTTCGCGACGCTGGCGGTTGAGCATGCATTCGGAAGAGGCGACGATGACCTTTGGTCCCTTTTCCTCCGTCGTCAGCGCCTCGCGCAGCGTGTCCTGCATCTTGCCGACATCGTAGGTGCGGTCGATGTGGCGCAGCCATTTGACGCCCATGCCCTTCACCGCTTCGGTGATCGGATGCTTGGTCGACTTGGTCTTGTTGCCCGCACGCGACGACAGGATGTCCTGCCCACCGGTGGCGGCGGAGTAAAAATTGTCGACGATGACGATGACGCCGTCATTCTTGTTGAACACCGCGTTGCCGATCGAGGAGGTCAGGCCGTTGTGCCAGAAGCCGCCATCGCCGACGAAGGAGATCGACCTCCGTTTGGCGTCGGGCGAATTGAAGGCTGAAGCCGAGGCCGGCCCGAGCCCGTAACCCATGGTGGTGGCGCCAAGCTCGAAGGGCGGCATGATCGAGAACAAATGGCAGCCGATGTCGGAGGCGATGTGGTGCTTGCCGAGTTCCTGCTCGACCAGCTTTGTCGCGGCAAAGATCGGCCGCTCCGGGCAACCGATGCAGAAGCCCGGCGGACGGCCCGGCACGACATTGATCAGGTCGGCGGTGTCGACGCCGTCGCCGACCTTGTTGGGCGCGCGCACCTCGCCCGGCAAGAGATGCGAGGCCTCGGCGCGCAGGAAGGCGCCGATGCCGTCGAGCATGACCTGGCCGGTGTATTCGCCGGCCATCGGCAGATACTCCTTGCCGACCAGCCTGGTACCGCGCCCGGCCTTGTGCAGCATGGCGGCAAAGCCTTGCTCGATGTAGTTGGGCTGGCCCTCCTCGACCACGAGCACCGCCTGCTTGCCTTCGCAGAAAGACAGGAACTCATCGTCTATCAGGGGATAGACGGCGTTGAGCACATAGAGCGGCACATCCGTCTCGCCGTAGGTGTCGGCAAGGCCGAGACGCTGCAAGGCGCGGATGACCGAATTGTACATGCCGCCCTGCATGACGATGCCGACCGAACCGTGATCCGAGCCGAAGAATTCGTTGATCTTGTTCCTCGCGATGAAATCGACAGCCGCCGGCCAGCGTTTTTGCACCTTCTCCTTCTCGTGCAGGAAGGAGGCGGGTGGCAGCACGATGCGGCCGGTGTCGCGGCGCGGCGCGTCGAGCGCATCGGCCACCGTCATCGGCGGGCGCTTGTTGTCCTTGGCGATGAAATGGCCGTGGACGTGGCAGCAGCGGATGCGCACCTGCAGCATCACCGGCGTATTGGACGCCTCGGATAGCTCGAAGCCATCCTCGACCGCCTTGACGATCGAAGGCAGGTTCGGGCGCGGGTCGAGCAGCCAGACCTGGCTTTTCATGGCGAAGGCATGGCTGCGCTCCTGCATGATCGAGGAACCCTCGCCATAATCCTCGCCGACGATGATCAGCGCGCCGCCGGTAACGCCACCGGAGGCAAGGTTGGCGAGCGCGTCGGACGCGACATTGGTGCCGACAGTCGACTTGAAGGTAGCCGCGCCACGGATCGGATAATGCACCGAGGCAGCGAGCATGGCGGTGGCGGTGGCTTCCGAGGCGCTCGCCTCGAAATGCACCCCGAGTTCGCCCAGAATGTCCTGTGCGTCGGCCAGCACGTCCATCAGATGGCTGATCGGCGCGCCCTGGTATCCGCCGACATAGCCGACGCCGCATTGCAGCAGCGCCTTGGTGATGGCGAGAATGCCTTCGCCGGCAAATTCCTCGCCAGCGCCGAGCCTGAGTTTTTCGACTTCCTTGGCAAAAGACCGTTCGGCCATTTTTCCAACCTTCCGTTGCCGCCGAAACTTGGCAGCGCGTACATCTAGATTTCGTGCTTGCGAATGTTCTTGAGCATCTTCAAGAGCGTCGCGATCAGTGCTGCATATTCGGCATCGTCAATATCGTCGAACATTGCCTCGAAGGCGTCATGCATAGCCGGCCAGGCGCGGGTGAACTCTGCGCGGCCCTCATCGGTGAGGAAGACATGGCGGATGCGGCTGTCGGTGACGCCTTGCTCGCGTCGCACAAAGCCTTGTCCCTCCAGCGTGTCGAGCGTGCGGCTCAAGGTCGACTGCTCTATGACGGTGTAGACCGAGAGGTCGTTGACGGTGACGCCGTCGGTGACCGACAGCACGGCCAGCGTGCGGACCTGCGGAATAGTCAGGCCCTGCTTGCGGAAATCGTCACGCAAGGTGGCGTTGTAGCGGCCCATGATGCGGTTCATCAGATAGGGCGCGAATTGCTGCAGGCCGATCTGGCCGAGGGTCGAAATGCGCTGGCGCCTTTCCGCGACCTTCTGCTCCATCACAGCCTCCCCGCCAGCAGAAAGCCGGAGCCGCCGCCGAGGCCTGCACCCGGATGGGTGGAGGCGCCGATATGGTAGAGGTTCTTGATGCCGGTCTGGTGGTTGCGGCTGGTCTTGAATGGGCGCCACAGGAACGACTGGTCGATGGTCGAGGACCCGCCATAAGGATCACCGCCGACCAGATTGATGTTCATCGCTTCCAGATCGGCCGGCGAATAGGCGCGGCGCGCAATCACGCTGCCCTTGAAGCCATCGATGTGGCTGGCGAGAATGGTTTCGACGCGGTCGGCGTAGGCTTCACGCAGCGCCTCGGTCCATTGTCCGTCAGCCGGTGCATGCAGCGTGCCTGCGGCGTCGCCCTTGATGTGCCTGGGCGCCTCGGGCAGTTGCAGCCACAGGATCGCCTTGCCCTCCGGGCAGCGCGACGGATCGAGCGCATGCGGCTGGCCGACGCAGATGGTCGGCACTTCGGGCAGCATGCCGCGCGCCGCCTCGTTGCAGGCTTTCGAGACGCCATCGAGCCCCGGCGTCAGGTGCAACAATGCCACCTGGTCCAGGCCAGCACCGCGCCATGCCGGCGGCTTGTTCAGCGCATAGTGAATCTGGAAATTGCCTTTGCCGTAGCGATATTTCTGTGTCGCTTCGACATCGGCCTTGGGAGCCTCGCTGCCGAGCAACCGGTGGTAAAGCTGCGTCGGCGTGACCGAACAGATGACGCTCTTGTTTGCTGTAATCGTTTCGCCCGAGGCGAGCCGTACGCCGGTCGCGCGGCCACCGCTCTGGACGATCGAGGCGACATCGGCGACGGTACGGATGTCGCCACCACGTTCCCTTATCAGAGCTTCGAAGGCGGTGAGCAGGGTCTTCGCTCCACCCTTGACGATCGGCGCCCCGGCCGCTTCCAGCGCGAAGGCAATGACCTTGGCGATCTGCCCTGAGAAGGCGTCTTCCGGTCCGAGCCCGGCGTGCAGCACCCAGGGCGCCCACAGCGCGCGGATTGTCTCGGACCGATAGTTGCTTTCCAGCCAGCTGCGCGCCGGCACCAGTGCTTCGCCGAGAAAGGCGGCAAGGCCGCGTGGGCTGCGCCGCCAGGCATCGCCGGCCAGCAGTTTCGCCGTCGGATAGGACCACAGGCTGCCGCCGAGCAGGCCGAACAACAGGCCGGCATTGCGCTCGATGCCGCTGACATCGTCCGCATACCGGTCGCCATCGTCGGCGGCAATCGCATTGATTGCCGCGACATTGGCGGCGCGGTTGGTGGTGAGCACTGCATGACTGCCGTCCGGCCGCAGCACGCCGGTTGGCGTGCCGGTGTGGCAGAACTCCAACCCATGCCGCGCGAGGTCGCCGCCCAATGCCGCAAAGGCCGGCGAGGTGATGAACAGCACGAAGGTGGTTGCCATCACGTCATGGATGAAGCCGGGTGCGGTGATCTCCTCGGTACGCATGCAACCGCCGATGCGGTTGTTGCGTTCGAGGATGAGCACCTTCGCGCCCTTGCCGCCGAGCATCGCCGCGCAGACCAGCGCGTTGATGCCGCTGCCAACGATGATGTGATCCGGCTGGCTCACCGTGGCGTGCTCTCACCTAGCCGTTGGATACAAGCGCCAGCGCGCGGATCGGGCTGCCGGTGCCATGTTCGATCTTGAGCGGTGCGGCGATCAGGATGGCGCCCTTCGGAGGCAACTGGTCGAGGTTGCAGAGGCTGGCGAGGCCATAGCGGTTCGCCTTGTGCATCAGCGTGTGGGCCGGAAATGGCGGCTCCATGCCGCCGGCCTTGCCGGCATCGGTGCCGATCGTCTCTGAGCCCCAGCCCTTGATATCCTTGCTGATCAGGAACTGGATGGCTTCGGCTGTCGGACCTGGCGTATGTGGGCCGGTTTCGTTGGCGTTGAGGAATTCGGCTTCCGAGCCATTGCGCTTATACCAGTCGGTGCGCATGACCACCCACTCCCCGGCGTTGATGGCGCCATGCTTGGCTTCCCACGCCTTGATGTGGTCGACGGTGAGCAGGAAGTCGTGGTCGGCGGCGGCTTCCTTCGAGCAGTCGATGACATTGACCGGACCGACGAAATTCTGCGCCGGAATGGTGTCGGTGGCGCCGTCCGGATAGTCCTTGCCGCTGATCCAATGCTGCGGCGCATCGAAATGCGTGCCCGAATGCTCCCCAAGCTTCAGCCAGTTCCATGCCCACCACGGGCCGTTCTTGTCATAACGGGAGATGTTATGGATCTCGACCTTTGGCGTGTCGACGGCAAGCTCCGGCGGCAGCTTGATAAGAGGCGTATCGGGTCCGAGTTGCGCAGAGAGGTCGACCACCCTGATGGCGCCTGAAAGCAGCTGGCCGGCGACTTCGCCGAGGAGTTTTTGCGTGTCCATGGTCTGAAGTTCCCTCTTCTGGTGAAGATCAAGGCTCGTCTCGGCCCTTAATATCCTACTAGACGAAAACATATGCATCTGCAATTATCTTTAAGCATAAAGGAAATGGGAACGGGGCGTGAGCGAGTTCGACGCCATCTTTGTCGGGGCGGGCCACAACAGTCTGGCGTGCGCTGCGCATCTGGCGCTCAAAGGCTGGAAAACCGGGATTTTCGAGCGCAGTGCAGCAATCGGCGGCGCCGTCCAGACCCACGAATACACCCTCCCAGGCTTCCGGCACGATTTCGGTGCAATGAATCTGAGCCTGTTCGCCGGCTCCGCCTTCCACCGGAAATATGCAAATGAATTGAAAGCACAGGGTCTTGAGTTCGCGCCGGTCGCCGACTGTTTTGCCAGCGCCTTCCCGGACGGACGCTGGTTCGGCGTCAGCAACGATCTGGAAAAAACCACCGGCCGCATGGCCGCTTTCTCCGCCGCCGATGCCGCGACCTGGCGTAGACTGGTCGCCGCCTTCCCGGCAGAGGCCGAGCATCTGTTCCGGCTGCTGGGCTCGCCGATGAGTGCCCGCGCGCTTGCCGGCACCGCCTGGAACCTGTGGCGCAAGAAGGGCATGTCGGGCGCATTCGACACCGCTCGGCTTTTGCTGTCATCGCCGCGCGCCTGGCTGGAGGAAAATTTCGAGTCCGCGCATGTGCGGGCAACGCTTGCCACCTGGGGCATGCATCTCGACTTTGCACCCGACACCGCCGGCGGCGCCGTGTTCCCCTATCTGGAATCCATGTCCAACCAGACCTTTGGCATGGTGATAGGCAAGGGCGGCGCCGACACGATCATCCGGGCGCTGGCAGGTATGGTCACCTCGGCGGGCGGCAAGATCGTCACAGGGACAGAGGTTGCCGAAATCACCGTTTCCGCCGGCAAGGCATCGGGCGTGCGACTCGCTTCAGGTGAGACACATACGGCCACCAAGGCAGTGATTGCCGGCGTCGCGCCCAGGGCGCTGACCGGCAAGTTGCTGCCCAACGGTTCCGGCGACGCCGGCTTCGACACGGCGATGCAGAAATTCCGGCACGCGCCGGGCACGATGATGATCCATCTGGCGCTCGACGACCTGCCCGATTGGCGCGCCGGCGCGGAGCTTCGGCAGTTCGCTTATGTGCATCTGTCGCCGTCGCTCGACGCGATGTCGCGCACCTATCAGCAGGCGATGGCGGGCATGCTGCCGGACGAACCGGTGCTGGTCGTCGGCCAGCCGACCGCGATCGATCCGTCGCGCGCGCCTCAGGGCAAGCATGTGCTGTGGGTGCAGGTGCGCATGCTGCCTGCCGAAATCCTGGGCGATGCGGCAGGCAGGATCGCGCCCGCGCATTGGGATCAGGTCAAGGATGCCTACGCCGAGCGCGTGCTCGACATCATCGAGATATACGCACCCGGACTGCACGCGAAAATCCTCGGCCGTGCAGTGTTCTCGCCAATCGACCTCGAGCGTGAGAACCCCAATCTCGGCGGTGGCGACCAGGTCTGCGGCAGCCACCATCTGGCACAGAATTTCCTGTTCCGCCCGGCGCGCGGTTATGCCGGCTGGAACACGCCGGTCGGCAATCTGCATCTCATAGGCGCCGCGACATGGCCCGGCGCCGGCACCGGCGCGGCCTCCGGCTTCATGCTCGCGCAACAGCTTGGCGGGAGGTAGCTCGCAAGATTTCATGAAGGCGACGAGAGGCAAGGCGCTGCTGCCCACGAAGCCCGGATCGATAAACTGATAGTGCCGCGCAAAGACAACAAAACCAACAAGGGGAACGACCATGACAATCAACAGACGAGAATTGCTGGGATACAGTGCCGCGGCACTTGGGGTGGCGGCGATCGGCCTGCCTGAGATCGCCAAGGCGGCAGCGGGCGAGCTGACCATCGCCTATAACGTCAACCTGCCGTCCTGGGATCCGACCACCGGACCCTCGGCCGTCAACCCGACGATCCAGGGCCTCTACCAGTCAGTGTTCGACCAGTTCATTCCGCAAAAGCCGGACCTGTCCTTTGCGCCTGGCCTGCTCACCGAATGGGGCTGGAACGAGGATCGCACCAAGGTGACGATGACGGTGCGCGAAGGCGTGACCTGGCATGACGGCTCGCCCTTCACGCCCGAGGACGTGGTCTGGTCGCTGCAGCGGGCGGGCGACGAAAAGACCGGCAATCCGATCCAGTTCGTCTGGAAGAACGTCAACAATTTCAAGATCGACGGCAACAAGATCACCGGCGACGTCGTGCAGTTCGATCCGGTCTATTTCAAATGGATGTCGTTCCTGACCGGCTACATCCTGCCGAAGGCCTACTACGAGAAGGTTGGCGCGGAAGGTTTCGAGAAGGCGCCGATCGGCACCGGCCCGTACATGGTGGAAAAATTCGAGCGAAATGCTTTCCTCCGACTGAAGGCCAACCCGCACTATTGGGGCGACAAGCCGGCCTTCGAGAATGTGACGATCAAGTTCGTCACCGACGCGGCGAGCCGCGTTGCCGAGATCGAATCCGGTTCCTCGCAGGTGACGCTGGAGGTCCCCTATGAAGAGTATGACCGGCTGATCGCCAAGGACGGGCTTGCCGGCTCGTGCAAGCCTGTTTCCGACATCGGCATGATCTTCTTCAATGACATTGAAGCGATGCTGGACAAGAACGTCCGCCAGGCCGCTGTCATGGCTGTGGACAAGGAGCTTCTGGTCAAACGGCTGCTGCGCGGCTATGGCCAGCCGATCGCTACGCTGGAGACCCCGGAGTACACGGCCTTCGATGCCTCGATCAAGGTCGAGCACAATCCTGAAAAGGCCAAGGAGCTGCTCGCGGCTTCCGGCTATTCGCCGGAAAAACCGGTCAAGTTCACCATCCAGACGACCAAGGGCTTCAAGCCCAAGGATTATGAGATGATCCAGGCGATCGTCGGCATGTGGCGCAAGGTCGGCATCGAGGCGACGATCGAGGTCTACGAGATCGCCAAGCACTATGAGCTGCGCGCCGCCGACAAGCTGGCGCCGGCCGCCTTCTACAATTGGGGCAATGCCATCGGCGACCCGACGACGTCGACTGGTTTTGCCATGTATGGGCCGAGCCCGCATTCGGTGTGGGACAGCCAGGACCTGATCGACATGATCAATCCGCTCTGGGGCGAGAAGGACGAGGCCAAGCGCATCGCCGGCTGGAAGGCTGTCGACAAGTATATCGCCGAGCAGGCCTATGTGCTGCCGCTGATTCAGTATGCGCAACCTATCGTGCATGCCAAGGGCGTCAACGTGGTGCAGCATGTGTCCGGCGCGCTGCTGCCGGCGCTGATGACCCCGGCCTGATATCGGCTTGTGGGCGCCACCCTTCGCTGAGCGGCCCCCTCATCCGGCCCTTCGGGCCACCTTCTCCCCGCTGGGGAGAAGAGACCAGCTCAGCTGTCCGTGACCTCTTCTCCCCTCGGGGAGAAGGTGGCCGCGAAGCGGACGAATGAGGGGGCTCTTCGTTAGAAACGCACTGGGCCAACACCAGAATGCTCCTGCAACGATTCCTGATCCGTCTGCTGACGATGCTGATCACGCTGTTCGGCGTGGCTGTCGTCGTCTTCGTCGTGATCCGCGTCGCGCCTGGTGACCCGATCGCCATGATGCTGCCCCCCGGTGCGACAGATGCCGACATCGACCGGCTGCGTGCACTCTACGGGCTCGACAAGACCATCGTGCAGCAATTCTTCATCTGGCTGTCCGGCGTCGTCAGGGGCGATTTCGGCACCTCGATTTCGCTCAGGCAAGATGTGCTCAGCCTCGTCTTCAACCGCTTGCCGGCAACGCTGGAACTCGCCATCGTCGCGCTGATCATGGCGGTTGGGCTCGGCGGCACGACGGCGATCCTCGGCGCCCGCGAACGTGGCACGGCGGTCGAAGCCGGCATCGATATCGCCAGCGGTGCCGCCCTTTCCATTCCCGATTTCCTGTGGGGCCTCGTGCTGATCCTTTTGTTTGGCGTGCTGGTGCCGATCTTCGACATTTCCGGCCGCGTGTCGCCGCAGCTCGATCTGCCCTTCGTCACCCAGTTCTATTTCTTCGAGAGCTTGCTTCGGCTGCGCCTCGACCTGACCTGGGATCTCCTGAAGCACATGCTGATGCCGGCTGTGGCGCTGGCGCTGCCGCTGGCCGCAATCATCGCGCAGTTGCTGAAACAGTCGCTGAAGGAAGTGCTGGACCTCGACTATGTCGTGCTGGCGCGGGTGAAGGGGTTTTCGGAAACGCAGGTTATCCTGCGCGAGGCGCTGAAGAACGCTGCCTTGCCGACACTGACTCTCGTCGGCGTCCAGTTCACCTTCCTCATCGGCGGCACGGTCATCGTCGAGCGGCTGTTTTCCTACGAAGGGCTCGGTAACATGGCGATCGATGCCGTCATCAACCGCGACCTGCCGCTGATCCAAGGCATCGTGCTGGTGTTCGCGCTGCTGTTCGTGCTGATCAATCTTGGCGTCGACATGATGTACGCGCTGCTCAATCCGAGGCTGCGCCATGGATGAGGCACGCATCGCCCGGCGCGGACTGGGCCCGAGGCTGTGGCTGGCCGGCGGCTGGCTGCTGCTGGCGCTGCTGGCCGCGATGTTCGCGCCGCTGGTCGCACCGCAGGACCCGCTGGCGCAAGACCTGATGCTGGAACGGCTGCCGCCATTCTGGATGAGTGGTGCGGAATCCGGCTATTGGCTGGGCACCGACAGCCTCGGCCGCGATCTCCTCTCCCGGCTGATCTTCGGCGGCCGTATCGCCTTCATCGTCGCTTTCGCGGCGGCGATTGCCGCCTGCCTTGTCGGCTCGACGCTCGGATTGGTCGCCGGCTATTTCGGCGGCTGGGCCGACCGCATCATTTCACGCATCGTCGATGTCTGGATGGCATTTCCTCCGGTGCTGTTCGCCATCCTGCTGGTCGCGGTGCTCGGCACTGGTCTCAGCTCCGTCATCCTCGCCATCGCCATCATCGACTGGACGCGCTTTTGCCGGGTGATCCGCGCCGAAGCGATGGGCCAGTCGCGCATGGACTATGTCGAGAACGCCCGCATCGCCGGCTATGGCCGCATCGGCATCATGCTGCGCGAGGTGCTGCCCAATGTGGTGCCGTCGATCGTGGCACTGCTGTCGCTGGAGATGGGCATCGCCGTCATCGTCGAGGCCATCCTGTCCTTCGTCAATCTGTCGATCTCGACCGACGATCCGACCTGGGGCGGCATCATCGCCGAGGGCCGGCTGTCGATCCATCAGGCCTGGTGGGTGCTGGTGTTTCCGCTTGTCACGCTGATCCTCACCGTGCTGTCGTTCAGCCAGTTCGGTGAGGCGCTGAAGACACGCTTCGATCCGGTGCTGCGATGAGCGCTTGCCTGGATATTGCCAATCTGAGCGCCGTGCTGCCGAACGGCCAGCGCGTGCTGCGGTCGGTGTCGCTCTCCGTGCAGCCGGGTGAGGTGCGTGCTCTTGTTGGCGAGAGCGGCGCCGGCAAGACGATGATCGGCAAGGCGGTGCTCGGTGTGCTGCCGTCAAGCGTGCGCATCGTCGAAGGCGCCATGCAGCTCGAAGGCGAAGACCTCGGCAGGCTGCAGCCCAAGGCAAGGCGCACGCTGATCGGCGCTCGCACGGCGCTGATCCCGCAAGATCCGTTGACTGCGCTCAACCCGTCGCGCCGCATCGGTCCGCAGATGACTGACCGGCTGGTGCGCATTCTCGGCTGGAACGGTGACAAGGCGGACAAGCGTATCCGGCAATTGTTGGATGAGGTGCAGATCCGCGATCCCGACCGGGTGCTGAAATGCTATCCGCACGAGCTGTCCGGCGGCATGCGCCAGCGTGTGCTGATCGCCGCCGCCTTCGCCGCCGAGCCACGGCTGATCGTGGCCGACGAGCCGACAACCGCGCTCGACGTTACCGTGCAAAAGCAGATCCTGCGACTGATCGCCGAGCTGCAGCGCGAGCATGGCACCGCGATCCTGTTCGTCACCCACGATCTCGGCGTCGTTGCAAAGATCAGCCAGCAAGTGTCTGTGCTCTACGCCGGCAAGGTGGTGGAAGAGGCTGACACAGCCGCTCTCTTCGCCGCGCCTGAGCATCCCTATACGCGGGCATTGATAGCCGCCACGCCACGCTACACCCATCCCTTGGCCTCGCTGAAGCCGGTGGACGAGACCGTGCTGGCCGGGCTTGCCGCCGAGATCGGCGCGGCAGACCAGGCGTGGAGGCGGCCGCATGGTTGAGCCGCTGTTTTCCGTGCGCGGGCTGAAGGTGGCGCTGCCCGACATGACCCGCAAGCCGCTGATCGGCCGCGCGCCGCTGGCCGAGATTTTGAAAGGCCTGGACTTCGATCTGCCGAGAGGTTCGGTGACCGGCATCGTCGGTGAATCCGGGTCCGGAAAATCGACGCTCGGCCGCACGCTTGTCAGACTTCTGGAGCCGAGCGTCGGCAGCATCCATTTCGAGGGCCGCGATATCGCCCATCTGCCGGATGCGGAGCTGCGACCTCTGCGCCGCGACCTGCAGATGATCTTCCAGGACCCGATGTCGTCGCTCAACCCGCGTCGCACCATCGCCGGCATCATTGCCGCGCCGCTCAAGCAGAATGGGCTTGGCGACAGGCTTAGGGAACGCGTCGCCGAGGCATTGCATCGCGTCGGCCTGCCGCAAAGCTTCGCTAGTCGCTATCGTCATGAACTGTCGGGCGGGCAGCGCCAGCGCGTCGGAATTGCGCGCGCGTTGGCGCTTTCGCCGAAATTCGTGCTGGCCGACGAGATCGTCTCCGGCCTCGACGTATCGACGCAGGCGCAGATCCTCACCCTTTTGGAGAGACTGGCCGCGGAGATGGGGCTGACGGTCGCCTTCATCAGCCACGACCTGTCGGTCATCCGGCGGCTCTGCCAACAGGTGATCGTGATGCGCGAGGGCGGGATCGTCGAGGCGAGCGCCACCGATGCGCTGTTCGACAATCCCAGGGAGACCTACACGCGCGACCTGCTTGCCGCCATTCCGCTGCCCGAGATCGATGCGGACTGGCTGCGGCCAGCGGCGAAAGCGCCGGAATAGGATTGTTCATCTGCACGCCCAACAGCGGGCCTCGGACGTGCAGAAGAGCAAAATCAGCCCGCGAACGGAGGGTAACATGAACTATGCAGCCCGCGGCACGATGCTTGCCGCGATCCTGTTCGGCTCGATGGGAGCGGCCTCGGCCGATTCGATCCCCGGCATGCGCGGCGACGACCACACCGGCATAACGGTGCCCGACATGAAGCAGGCGGTCGACTTCTTCACCGAAGTCGTCGGTTGCAAGAAGGCGATGTCGTTCGGGCCCTTTGCCGACGACAAGGGCACCTTCATGCAGGATCTTCTGGGCGTCGATCCGAAGGCTGTCATCGAGCAGGTCACCATGGTGCGTTGCGGCTATGGATCGAACATCGAGCTGTTCAAATACACCGCGCCTGACCAGAAGGATTTGACGCCGAAGAACAGCGATATCGGCGGCTTCCACATTGCCTTGTATGTCGATGATGTCGCCGCGGCGAAAGCCTATCTCGACGGCAAGGGTGTGAAGACGCGGATGGGGCCGCTGCCGGTCAAGGAAGGTCCGGCCGCCGGCCAGACCATCCTCTATTTCCAGGCGCCATGGGGATTGCAACTGGAGGCGATCAGCTATGCCGATGGGATGGCCTATGAGAAGGGCGCCGAGACCGTTCTGTGGAGCCCGAAGAACCCGGAGAAGTGATTTCCGGAGCGTGCTTGCGGGACCGATCCACAAGCGCCACCCCGTGCCCAGACAATCACTTCACTATGAAACTTTAAGCTTGAAATACCTCACCTCTGGCGCGATACTTGAGATGCAGCAAGCGAAGAGGAGATCGCACGGATGAAGGTTGCGGTTCTCGGCGGCGGACCAGCCGGCCTCTACTTTGCGATTTCGATGAAGCTCAGAGACGCCGCGCACGAGGTCACGGTGTTCGAGCGCAACCGCGCCGACGATACGTTCGGCTGGGGCGTCGTGCTGTCGGCCGAAACACTCGACAACCTTGCCAAAAACGACCCGGTCAGCGCTGTCTGGATCAAGAAGCATTTCGCCTATTGGGACGACATCGCCGTCATCCATGACGGCGTGCGCACGGTCTCGTCGGGCCACGGTTTCTGTGGCATCGGCCGCAAGCGGCTTCTGGTCCTGCTGCAGCGACGCGCGCGCGAACTTGGCGTGAGGCTGATGTTCGAGAGCGATATCGCCGACCCTCAGCCCTATATGGCGACGCATGATCTGGTCGTCGCCGCCGATGGGCTGAACTCAAGGGCGCGCAACACCTTCGTCGAAGTCTTCAAGCCCGACATCGACACCCGCAAATGCAAATTCGTCTGGCTCGGCACCAACCAGAAATTCGACGACGCCTTCACCTTCATCTTCGAGAAGACCGAGCATGGCTGGGTGTGGGCGCACGCCTATCAATTCGACAGCGAGACAGCGACCTTCATTGTCGAGTGCAGCGAACAGACCTGGGCTGCCTTCGGCTTCGGCGCCATGTCGCAGCAGGAATCCATCGCCGTCTGCGAGCGCATCTTTGAGAAACATCTCGGCGGCCACGCGCTGATGACCAATGCCAATCACATCAGAGGTTCGGCTTGGATCAATTTCCCGCGCGTGCTGTGCGAACGCTGGTCCTACAAGAACCTGGCTCTGATGGGCGACGCGGCGGCCTCGGCACATTTCTCGATCGGCTCCGGCACCAAGCTCGCATTGGAAAGCGCGGTGGCGCTGGCCGAATATGTCAAAACCGAACCGGACCTCGACGCCGCCTTCCGCAAGTATGAGGATGCGCGCCGCACCGAGGTGCTGAAGCTGCAGTCGGCGGCGCGCAATTCGCTGGAGTGGTTCGAGGAGGTCGAGCGCTATCTCGGCCTCGATCCGGTGCAGTTCAATTATTCGCTGCTGACCCGCTCGCAACGCATCAGCCACGAGAATTTGCGGCTGCGCGATGCCAAATGGCTTGAAAGCGCCGAGCAATGGTTCCAGCGCCAGGCAGGGGCAGGCGGCAACAGGCGGCGCCGGGCACCGATGTTCGCGCCGTTCAAACTGCGCGACATGCAGCTCAACAACCGCATCGTCGTTTCGCCGATGGCGCAGTACAAGGCAGTCGATGGCTGCCCGACCGACTGGCATTTCGCCCACTATGCCGAGCGTGCCAAGGGCGGCGCCGGGCTTGTCTATATCGAGATGACCTGCGTCAGCCCGGAAGGACGCATCACGCCCGGTTGTCCCGGCTTCTATGCGTCCGAACATGAGGTGGCGTGGAAGCGGCTGGTCGATTTCGTCCACACCGAGACCGAGGCGAAAATCTGCGCCCAGATTGGCCATTCCGGGGCCAAGGGCTCGACCCGTGTCGGCTGGGAGGGCACCGACGTGCCGCTCTCCTCGGGCAATTGGCCGGTCATGGCGGCCTCGGCGATTGCATGGTCGCCGCAAAACCAGGTGCCGAAAGCCATGGACCGCGCCGATATGGATTTGGTGCGCGACCAGTTCGTGGCCTCCACCGAAATGGCCGATCGTTGCGGCTTCGACATGCTGGAGATCCACGCCGCGCACGGCTATCTCCTGTCGTCCTTCATCACGCCGGTCACCAACCAGCGCACGGATGAGTATGGCGGTTCGCTGGAAAATCGCATGCGCTATCCCCTGGAAATCTTCCATGCGGTGCGCGCCGCCTGGCCGGCGCGAAAGCCGATTTCGGTGCGCATTTCGGCCAATGATTGGGTCGGCATCGAGGGTGTGACGCCGGCCGATGCGGTGGAGATCGCGCGGATGCTGCACGAAGCCGGCGTCGACATCTGCGACGTCTCGGCAGGCCAGACCTCGATTGCCGCTAAACCTGTCTATGGCCGAATGTTCCAGACACCATTCTCGGACCGCATCCGCAACGAGGTCGGTATGGCGACGATGGCGGTCGGCAACATCTACGAGCCGGATCATGTCAATTCGATCCTGATGGCTGGCCGCGCCGACCTAGTGGCCCTGGCACGGCCGCATCTCGCCGATCCCTACTGGACGCTGCATGCCGCCGTGACGCTCGGTGATCGTGGTGTCAAATGGCCGGATCCCTATCTGCCCGGACGCGACCAGATCTACCGGCTGGCCGAGCGCGATGCGGCGGCGGGGTTGAAAGTATGACGACGGCCTCGACGATCCCCGGCAAGCATGCTTTGGTCACCGGCGGCGGCTCCGGCGTCGGCCGGGTCATCGCACTCGTGCTGGCCGAAGCCGGTATCGAGGTGACCATATGCGGGCGGCGCGACGCCGAGCTTGCCAAGTTGGCCGGCGAGAACGACCGCATCCACGCCATGTCAGCCGATGTCACCGACGAGGCGGCGATGATTTCGCTCTACGCGCAAGCGGAAGCCGTGCGCGGCCCGTTCGACATCGTCGTCGCCAATGCTGGCATGGCCGGCAGCACGCCGGCGCACAGGACCTCGCTTGCCGACTGGCAGCGGACGCTCGACGTCAATCTGACCGGCGCCTTCCTGACGGTGAAGCCGGCGCTGGCCGGCATGGCCGCGCGCAAGGCGGGCCGGATCGTCTTCGTCGCCTCGACCGCAGGGCTGAAAGGCTACGCCTATGTCGCGCCCTACGTGGCGGCCAAGCATGGGGTGGTCGGGCTGATGCGGGCACTGGCGGCCGAGACGGCGAAATCCGGCGTGACCGTCAACGCCGTTTGCCCGGGCTTCGTAGAGACCGACATGCTGGCGGACTCCATTCAGCGCGTCGTCGAAAAGACCGGCCGCTCAGTCGAGCAGGCGCGGGCGAGCCTTGCCTCGACCAACCCGCAAGGCCGTTTCATCCAGCCGCAGGAAGTTGCCGCGACGGTGCTCTGGCTGTGCGGCGATGCGGCTGCGTCGATTACCGGACAAGCGATTTCGATCTCAGGAGGCGAAACATGGTAGCCGGCCCATTGCCCGCGCCGTCGGGACCCGGCAAGGACCGGCTGCGTCTCTGGATCAGGCTGCTGCGCGCGTCGCGCACGATCGAGGCCGAGCTGCGCGAGCGCCTGAAGAAGGAATTCGATACGACACTGCCGCGTTTCGACGTCATGGCCGCCCTCTACCGCGCGCCGGAAGGCATGCTGATGAGCGATCTGTCGCGCTTCCTGCTGGTATCCAACGGCAATGTCACCGGCATTGTCGACCGGCTGGTTTCGGAAGGGGTGGTCGCGCGCGCGCGCCGCAATGGCGATCGCCGCACATCCATGGTGCGACTGACCGACGAGGGTTCCAAATCTTTTGCCGCAATGGCCGCGGCGCATGAGGGTTGGATCGGAGAATTGCTGGCCAAGGTCAGCGAGGAGGATGCGCGCCGGCTGACCGGCATGCTGACCTCGTTCCGCAGCAACTGGGAGGGACGCGAATGAGTTCGATGGCCGGCCTCAAGCCGAAGCACTTCCTTTGGGAAGTCGAAGGCAGGATCGCCAGGGTGCGGCTCGACCGGCCGGAGCGCAAGAATCCGCTGACCTTCGACAGCTATGCGGAACTGCGCGACACGTTCCGCGATCTCGTCTATGCCGACGACGTCGACGCCGTGGTGTTCCTGCCCAATGGCGGCAATTTCTCCTCGGGCGGCGATGTCCACGACATTATCGGCCCCTTGGTCAAGATGGACATGAAGGAATTGCTCGCCTTCACCCGCATGACCGGCGATTTCGTCAAGGCGATGCTCAATTGCGGCAAGCCGATCATCGCGGCGGTCGACGGGGTCGCGGTCGGCGCCGGCGCCATCATCGCCATGAGCGCCGACATCCGCATCGCCACGCCGGAGGCCAAGACCGCTTTCCTGTTCACCCGCGTCGGGCTTGCCGGCTGCGATATGGGCGCGTGCGCGATCCTGCCGCGCATCATCGGCCAGGGCCGTGCCGCCGAATTGCTCTACACCGGCCGCACGATGACGGCGGCGGAAGGCGAGCGCTGGGGCTTCTACAACAGGCTGGTCGATGCCGCAGTGCTCGAGGCCGACGCGCTCGAGATGGCGGCGCGCATCGCCTCCGGCCCGACCTTCGCGCACGGCATCACCAAGACGCAGCTCAACCAGGAATGGTCGATGGGCCTCGACCAGGCAATCGAAGCGGAAGCGCAGGCGCAGGCGATCTGCATGCAGACGGGTGACTTCGAGCGCGCCTACAAGGCCTTCGTGGCCAAGGAAAAACCGGTGTTCGAGGGGAATTGATGGCAGACAGGAGCTTCCTCAGCTGGCCGTTCTTTGAAGATCGCCACCGCGAACTGGCCGAAAGGCTGGAAGCATGGTGCGCCAGGAACCTGCCCGTCGATCACCATGACGTCGATGCCGCCTGCCGCGAGCTGGTGGCGAAACTTGGCCGCGACGGCTGGCTGAAGCCGACGGCGCTCGATACGGACAATCCGGGACCGCTCGATGTCCGCACCTTGTGCATCACCCGCGAGACGCTGGCGCGCCATGACGGGTTGGCCGACTTTGCCTTCGCCATGCAGGGGCTCGGCACCGGCGCGCTCAGCCTGTTCGGCACACCCGACCAGCAGCAATGGCTGGCAAAGACCAGGGCCGGCAAGACGATTTCCGCCTTCGCGCTTTCGGAGCCACGCTCCGGGTCGGATGTCGCCAACACCGAAATGATGGCGAGCCGCGATGGCGACTTCTATATCCTCAGCGGCGAGAAGACCTGGATTTCCAATGGCGGCATTGCCGATCTCTACGTCGTCTTTGCCCGCACCGCCGAGGCACCGGGTGCCAAGGGACTTTCCGCCTTTCTCGTACCTGCTGATACCAAGGGGCTTGGCATTGCCGAGCGCCTTGAAGTGATCGCGCCGCATCCGCTGGCGCGGCTTTCCTTCGATCAGGTCCGGGTGCCGGCTTTGGCGCTGATCGGCAAACCGGGAGACGGCTTCCGCATCGCCATGTCGGTGCTTGACGTGTTCCGATCGACGGTCGGCGCGGCGGCACTCGGCTTTGCCCGCCGGGCGCTGGACGAAAGCATCAGCAGGGTGGCCGAGCGCAAACTTTTCGGCGCTCCGATGGCAGAGCTGCAGATGGTACAAGGCCATATCGCCGACATGGCGCTGGACGTCGATGCCGCGGCGCTGCTGGTCTACCGCGCTGCCTGGACCAAGGACATGGGCGCGGCGCGTGTAACCCGCGAGGCGGCGATGGCCAAGCTGTTCGCCACCGACAAGGCGCAAGAGGTGATCGACAAGGCTGTGCAACTGCATGGCGGCGACGGCGTCCGCAAGGGCCACATCGTCGAGAGCCTCTATCGCGAGATCCGCGCGCTGCGCATCTACGAGGGCGCATCCGATGTGCAGAAGGTGGTGATCGCACGGCAGGTGATGGGTGCGGCCTGACGGCGATGTATTTGATTTGAGATTGATCTTTAAGAATACCGGGGAGGCTTGAAAATGCACGAGATCCTGCAGCCGGAGGGCTGGGCGAAACCGGTCGGCTACGCCAACGGCATTGCTGCGCGCGGCAGGCTCGTCTTCGTGGGCGGACAGGTCGGCTGGAACGGGCAGTGCCAGTTCGAGACCGACGATTTCGCCGGCCAGGTGCGGCAGACGCTGCAAAACATCGTCGCCGTGCTGGCGGAAGCCGGCGCGGAGCCACGGCACATCACCGCGATGACCTGGTATTTCACCGACAAGGCCGAATATCTCGGCAATCTCAAGGGTATAGGCGAGGCCTATCGCGAGGTGATCGGCCGGCATTTTCCGGCCATGGCCGCCATGCAGGTGGTGGCGCTGGTGGAAGATCGCGCCAAGATCGAAATTCAGGCAACCGCCGTCATTCCGGATTAACGAATTCGTTATTCCCGGATTGATCAGCCGCGCAGCCCCGCCTGCCTGAGCAGCGGCAGCACATGGTCGCAGAAATAGGGCAGTTCCCTGGT
The DNA here is from genome assembly GCF_040318265.1 of Mesorhizobium sp. M1252. NCBI lineage: Bacteria > Pseudomonadati > Pseudomonadota > Alphaproteobacteria > Hyphomicrobiales > Phyllobacteriaceae > Mesorhizobium > Mesorhizobium sp. M1252. The sequence goes on from NZ_JAMYLX010000005.1 coordinate 209,757, forward strand.
GTAGTTGACGAAGGATAGCGCGATGCCCTGGTAGCCATGCCCGGCTATTGCCGCCATCTCGGCGGCAATCGTTTCCGGCGTTCCAACCAGCGGGTAGGTGCCGGCGCCGCCGGCGAAACGCTGCCGGTGGCGGTCATAGGCATGCGGGTCATGCGACTGCGAGAACTCCTTCTTGCCTGCCATATGAGCATCGACCGCATCGTGGTCGACCAGATCGACGGCATAGCGCGTGTAGTAGGCCTGCGCCTCTTCCATGGTTGGACGGCAGACGACATGCGCCACCGTGTAGACGCCGACGTTGCGGCCAACCTTGTCGGCCCGCTCGCTGATGTCGGCGACATGCTTGCCGGCATCGCTCATTTCCGAAAAGGTCGTGAACAGATAATCGCATCGGGCGGCGGCGAAATCCCGGCCCGGGCCACCGAAAGCAGCGTTCATGGTCACCGGGCGTGGAACCTGCAGGCTCGCCGGCCGGCTCACCGCCTCCTTGAGGCGATAGTAGGTGCCTTCATAGTCCAGAGGCTGGTCCGAGGCGTAGAGCTTTTCCAGGATTTCGATCCATTCGGCGGCCTGGTCGTAGCCCTTCTCGACCAAAGGCGTGCCGAACATGCCGAATTCCTTCGGGTTCCAGCCGCAGACGATGTTCAAGCCGGCGCGGCCCTGGCTGATATGGTCGACAGTTGCCAGCGCCTTGGCGGCATAGAGCGGATGCACCAGCGGCACATGCACGGTCATGAACAGGCCGATCTGCTCGGTGGCCACCGCCAGAGCTGCTGCCCAGGTGAAGGTCTCGAACGACCATTCGCGCACCTTGTTGCGGCCGCCAAAGCCACGCCAGCGCGCGATCGGAAGCATAAATTCCAGCCCGGCGCGGTCGGCGATCTGCGCCGCCGTCAGATTGTCCTGCCAGCTTGCCGTCCAGCGTTCAGGCACATCGGTGATGGCCAGACCGCCATCGGCATTGGTCGAAAAGACGCCGAGCTTCAGTTTGTTCGAGCCGTGCAGGGGATGCGTTTTGATCATCATGGGAACTCGTGGCGGGAGACCGACACGCTAGGCCCGCGCAAAAATATTTCAAGCCTGAAATAGCTTCGCCTCGCCGCCGATTGCGGATATGAATTTGGAGGGGAAAAGGGGATGGATATGAGCGCGTTCCGTCAGAAGTGCATCGGCAAGACCAATCTCGTCGGCTCCTTCGCCGCTATTCCCCATCCCGTCGCCGTCGAAGTGATGGCGCTCACCGGCCTCGACTTCGTCTGCATCGACTGGGAACATGCCCAGATCGCGCGCGACACGATCGAAACCATGGTGCGCGCGGCCGACGTGCATCGCGTGCCGGCCATGGTGCGTGTTCCCGGTCATGCGCCGGACGCTATCCAGGCGGCGCTCGACAGCGGCGCACAAGGCGTGCTCGTGCCGCGCGTCTCGACCGCTGCTCAGGCCGAGGCGGCGGTGAAAGCCTCGCGCTATCCGCCGCTGGGCGAGCGCGGCGTCGGGCCTGGCCGCGCGGCTGGCTATGGCTATCGCATTCCCGAATATCTGGCCGCGGCCAATGACAGGGTGGTCGTCGCGGTCCAGGTCGAGACATCGGAGGGGCTGGCCAATATCGAGGCGATCGCTGCCGTCGACGGCATCGATGTGGTCTTCGTCGGGCCCGGCGATCTCTCCGTGTCGATCGATGCGATCGGGCCGAAAGGCGTGGACAAGCTCAATGAGGCAATCACAAGGATCATCCGCGCGACCGTCGCGCACGGCAGGACATCGGGCTTATTCTGCGCCAGCCCACAGACGATCAGCCAGTGGGCCGCAATCGGCGCGAGCTTCTTCGTGCTGGCCAGCGATACGATGTTTCTTGGCGCCGGCGCTGCGGCCAACTGCACCGCTGCGCGCGCCGAGCTGCGGTAGACGGGCGGGATCGGGCAAAAACTTTTTAAGCTTAAAACTTTTTCCTTGAAAAGCGCAGCACATTGGATAGCATCCAAACTCGATGGCGACTGTCGTGCCGGTGGGGCTTGCCGGGCAGTCCGTCGCGGTGCTCCGGGTGGGAGGGGTTTCAGTCCTTGTCGTTCATACTGCCCCAGTCATCGTCCAGCGCGCGTTATGCTTTCGACGGCGTACGTGCCCAGATCCGTGACCTGCACACCGAAAACATTGCCAACCTTGCCGTGCGCGCCCGAGAACTGGGCGACGTGATCGCGCTCTGGTACGGCGAAGGCGACATGGTGACGCCCGCTTTCATCCGCGACGCGGCGAAGGCCGCCTTCGATGAAGGCCAGACGTTCTACGTCCCTAACATGCGTGGGCACCCCCTACTGAACGAGGCGCTGTCGGAATACCAAACGCGCATTCACGGCCGGACGATCCCGATTGCGCGCACCACGGTCACGCCCGGCGGCATGCAGGCGCTGTACCTGGCGCTGGAACTGCTGGTCGATACCGGCAACAACGTCGTCTATGTCGCGCCGCAATGGCCCAACATCCACAACGCCATCCATCTGATCGGCGGCGAGCCAAGGCCGTTTTCGCTCGACTTTAAGGGCGACTGGCATCTCGATCTCGACCGGCTGTTCGCCACTTGCGATGCGCGCACACGCGCGATCTTCCTGTCGACGCCGTCCAACCCGACCGGCTGGACCGCGTCGCGCGAGGAGATGCAGGCGCTGCTCGACTTCAGCCGGCGCACCGGCATCTGGATCATCTCCGACGAGGTCTATGGCCGGCTCTATTTCGACGGCAATGTTGCTCCTTCCATCCTGCAGATCGCCGAGGATGGCGACCGGGTGCTGTCGGTCAACAGTTTTTCGAAGGCGTGGGCGATGACCGGCTGGCGCATCGGCTGGCTGACGCATCCGTCGGGGGTGGCCGACCAGCTTGGCGCCATGACGCAGTACATCAACAGCGGCACCGCCGCGCCTATCCAGGCAGGCGCTGTCGCCGCCATCCGCCAAGGCGAGCCGCTGGTCGAGGAGATCAGGCAGCGGATCAAAACCGGCCTCGACCTTGCCTATGACAGGCTGGCCCAGATTCCCGGCATCATCCTGCCGACGAAACCGCGCGGAGGCATGTATGCCTTCTTTGCCATGGACGGCGAAAGCGACGCCCGGCAGGCCTGCGCCAGGATACTGGAGACGGCGCGCGTCGGGCTGGCTCCCGGCCACCTCTTTGGAAATTCGGCAGCGGCCTTCCTGCGGATGTGCGTGTGCCGTGAACGCGACCAGATAGCGACCGCGCTCGAGCGCATGGTCGCCGCCATGAATTGACGCCCCGCTGGGAGGTGGGACGGCAACAAACCGTGCGGGAGCAAACCCGCCCGATCACAACCAGAGGGAACACAAAATGAGCTTCACTCGTCGCAACCTGCTTCTTCTCGCCGCCACGATCGGCATCGCTGCCGGCCCGGCCACCGCCTTTGCCGCCGATGTGCTCAATGTCGGCGCCTACCCGACCAATCCGCCCTTCGAATACAAGAACGAGAGCGGCACGTTCGAGGGCTTTGAAGTCGACATCGTCAACGAAGCGGCCAAGCGTGCCGGCATGACCACCGACATTGCCGACCTCGGCTTCCAGGCGCTGTTCGCGGCTGTCAGTTCCAACCGCATCGATGTCGCGATCTCCTCCATCACCATCACGCCGGAGCGACTGAAAACGCTGTCCTTCACCCAGCCCTATTATGACTCCGACATGGGCATTGCGACGAAGACCGATAGCGCTGTTAACACCGAGGCCGACCTCAAGGGCAAGATCGTCGGCGTGCTTTCAGGCTCGACCGGCGAGACCTGGGTCAAGGCGCATCAGGAGGCTGACGGCTACAGAGACGTGAAGGGCTATGACACGCAGCAGAATCTTCTGCTCGACCTCAGCGCGGGCCGCGTGGACGCCGCCGTCAGCGATATTCCGGGCATGGAATACTCCTTCACCAAGATGAAGGACCTGAAGGTCAAGCAGCGCATCAAGACCGGCGAACAGTACGGCCTGATGATGAGCAAGGACCATCCGCTGCTCGGCAAGCTGAACGACGCGCTGACCGCGATGAAGAAGGACGGAACGCTGGCCGCGATCCACAAGAAGTGGTTCGGCAGCGACGCGCCAGCCGATTCCTCGACGGTCAAGGAAATGGCGCTGCCCAAGGCCTGACCGGCAATGCACTTAAATCGTGCCGGCTCCCAGGCCGGCACGATTCATTTCACGCTTCGGCGCCTGCTGCCACACGGATAGCCTCATCGGAGGCAAGGTCGATTGGTTTTAACTTGAGCATCCTTTGCTCTGGGGTTCGGGAACGCTCCCATGTCGCTGATCGACACCTTCTTCAATCCTGACGTGATCATGTCCAGCCTGCCGGCGCTGTTGCGTGGCTTCCTGAACACGCTGCTGCTCGGCATTTTGAGTATCGGCATCGGCATTCCCATTGGCCTGGGGATCAGCCTGTTGCGGCTCTATGCGCCGAAGCCGCTGCGCTGGCTGGCGGTCGGCTACACCGACATCTTCCGGGCCCTGCCGGTGCTGGTGGTGCTGATCCTGATCTATTATGCGCTGCCCTTCCTCGGCATCCGTCTGTCGTCCTGGGCCTCCGCCGTGACGGCGTTCGCCATCATCATGTCGGCCTATTCAGCAGAAGTGTTCCGCTCCGGCATTGAGAGCATTCCGAAAGGCCAATTCGAGGCAGCACAGGCGCTCGGCCTGCCTTTCCTTTTGACCTTGCGCAAGGTGGTGCTGCCGCAGGCGATCCGCGTCGTCATCCCGCCGATGACCAGCAATTGCGTCTCGATGTTCAAGGACACGTCGCTCGCTTCCACCGTTGCGCTGCCTGAACTGTTGAAGGAAGCGACCAACGCGCAGTCGCTCTATGCCAATCCCTCGCCGCTGATCGGCGCCGCTTTGGTCTATCTCATCTTCCTCTGGCCCATGGTCCGCCTCGTCAGCCTGCTCGAAGACCGCTTCAAGACCGAGAAGACGCGCTGACCTCATCAACCGTCCCGCTTCCCAAGCCATTCGCAGGAGATACAGTTGAGCAATTCCCAAGCCGCCGGCGGCTTTCCGGTCGACACCATCCGCGCCATGTTTCCGGCCTTGCAGCGCGCCGGTGATTTCATCTTCATGGACAACGCCGCCGGCGCGCAGATCCCGCAGAGCGTGCTCGACGCGGTGACCAATCACCTGGTCTCGCACAATGTGCAGCGTGGTGGTCGCTATGGGCGCTCGGCCACGGTCGACCAATCGGTTGCGGATGCTCGGACGAGCGTGGCCTTGCTGATCAACGCCTACAGTCCGTCGGAAATCTGCTTCGGCATGAACGCCACCTCGTTCATTCGCCTGGTCAGCCTCGGCATCGGCCAGATGCTGGCCAAGGACACAGAGCGCGACGAGATCGTCATCACCGATATGGACCACGACGCCAACATCGCCACGTGGCTGGCGCTGGAGCCCGCCGGAGCGAAGTTCAAATGGTGGCGCATGCGCGAGGACGGCAACCTGCATGTCGACGACCTCAAGCCGCTGGTTTCCGATCGCACCCGTCTCGTCGCCTGCACGGTGACCGCGCATTCGATCGGTTCGGTCGTCGACGTCGCTTCGGTGGCCGCGATCGCGCATGCGGCCGGCGCCGAAGTGTTCCTTGACTGCGTGCATTACGGACCGCACGGGCTGATCGACGTGCAGGCCTGGGACTGCGACTATCTCGTCTGCTCCGGCTACAAGAATTTCTCGCCGCATATGGGCTTTCTGTGGGGCCGCTTCGAAACGCTGAAGCGGCTGCCGACCTTCCGCGAGGATTTCATCCCCGACGAGCCGCCTTACAAGGTCGAGGCCGGCACCTTCATCTACGAGAACGTCTCAGGCATGGATGCCGCGGTGCAGTACCTGGAACTGATCGGCCGCAATCTGGCGCCCTCCAACAACCGCTCGCGGCGCGACAACATCGTTGCCGGCATGGGCGCTATCCGCGACTACGAAGTGCTCCTGGCGCGTGAGATGCTCGCGGTGCTCAAAGCTTGCGGCGCGACCATTTACGGGGTTTCGGAAGAGACCCGCATCAACGAGCGCGTGCCGACCTTCTGCTTCAACATCGGCAAGCTGTCGCCGCAGCGGATCGTCGAGGAAATGGCTGACATGCAGATCGGCATCCGCGACGGCCATATGTATGCGCCCCGGTTGATGAAGCGTCTCAACCTGTCGATGGACAGCGGCGCCATCCGCGCCTCGCTGGTCCATTACAACACGGTCGACGAGGTCAGGCGTTTCGGCCAGGCGTTGCGCGCCGTCGTAGCCAAGCTGTCGTAGCTTGTCCGTCAGATGTCTCCGGCGTGGAACATCGGCCCGCCCTTGTGGGCCGGGAAGCCATAGCCGTTGATCATCACCAGATCGATGTCGGAGGCACGCGCCGCGATGCCTTCGGCCAGCAGTGCCTTGCCCTCTTCGGCCATTGCCGCCAGTAAGCGCGTGACGATCTCATCGGACGAAAAGCGGCGCGGCACGATGCCGTTGGCCGCTCGCACGGCCTCGATCAGCGCCGTTACTTGCGGGTCGCTCCTGCGTTCGCCGTCCGAATAATCGTACCAGCCGCGCCCGGTCTTGCGGCCGAAGCGGCCGGCCTCGCACAGCCGGTCGGCGATTTCGACATAACGTGCTTGCGGATCGCGCATCGCCGCCTGTCGCTTGCGCCGCGCCCAGGCTATCTCCAGCCCAGCCATATCGTTGACCGCGAAGATCCCCATCGGGAAGCCCCAGGCCTCCAGCGCGGCATCCACCTCATCGGGTGCTGCGCCATCCTCCACCATGAACTCCGCCTCGCGGCGGTAGGCCGAATAGATGCGGTTGCCGATGAAACCCTCGGTAACGCCGCACACGACAGGCAGCTTGCCAAGCGTCCTGACGAAGGCGATCGCCGAGGCGAGCACATCGGGCGCCGTCGCCGCGCAATCCACCACTTCGGTGAGCCGCATGACGTTGGCCGGGGAGAAAAAATGCAGGCCGGCGATCCGTTCGGGCCGGGCGGTTGCCGAGGCGATCTCGTCGGGGTTGAGGTAGCTGGTGTTGGTCGCAAGGATGGCGTCCGGGCGGACGATACGTTCGAGCTTCCGGAAGAGTTCGGTTTTTACCGCGAGATCGTCGAACACTGCCTCGATGACCAGATCGGCCTGCACCAGCCTGCCGGCGTCACTGGCCGCTTCAAACCGGCTCAGCGCCTCCCTGCGGGCATGATCGGTGAGACGGCCGGATTGGACCGACTTGTCGAGAAGGCCGGCGACCCGCTCGTATCCTTTTGCCGCGGCGCCGTCGTTCTGCTCGATGCCGATTACGCGATAGCCGGCATTCAAGGCCGAGACCGCGATGCCTGCACCCATCAGGCCGGTTCCGACGATACCGACGGTCTCGACCTTGCGAGGCGTGACACCCTCCAGCCTGTCGACTTTGCTGGCTTGCCTCTCGGCAAAGAAGACGTGGCGCAACGCTGCCGCTTCGCGAGAATCCCGGAGGCGCAGGAAGGTCGCGCGTTCGTCCGCAAGACCGTCCTCAAGTCTGGCCGTGGACGCGGCCTGGACCAGTCTCACGGCTTCTGCAGGCGCCATCTGTCCACGGCTGCGGGAAAGCACCTTTCTTGCGGCTGCCGCGTCGGCCTCAGGTTGCGAGCGCGGGACGGAAAGCGCGCCCGTGCGCCGCAGCGGTTGGCCAACGAGACGGCGGGCGACATCGAGCGCGCCTTCGGGAAGATCGTCCGCAATGGTATCGATCAGACCGAGAGCGAGCGCTTCGTCGGCATTTGCGGGCCGACCCGTGCCGATCAGGTCAATTGCGGCGACCGTGCCGATGAGGCGGGGCAGGCGTTGGGTTCCGCCGGCCCCAGGCACTAACCCGAGCTTGACCTCGGGCAGGCCGAAGCTGGCCGCCTTGCTGGCCACCCGGTAGTGGCAGGCCAGCGCAATCTCGCAGCCGCCGCCGAGCGCCGCGCCGCCAACTGTCGCGACGACCGGTTTCGCGAAGCTCTCGATCGCTTCGATCACTTCAGGCAGTGTGGGCTCGATAGCGGGCTTGCCGAATTCCTTGATATCGGCGCCACCGATGAAGGTGCGCCCAATGGCGGTCAGCACCACGGCAGACACTTCATCCGACGCCGCACGCCCAAGCGCAGCCATCAGTCCGGCCCTGACATGGAAGGACAGCGCGTTGACCGGCGGATTTTCGATTGTGACGACGAGAACGCCATCGACGATCTTGCCTGTGACACTCTCGGAAAATCGTGCTGTGTTCATGGAGTTTTATCCCGGAACGACGGCAAATCTTCCTCCTCCTTCTGCTCTCCGCCAAATGCCGGTGTCCCGGCTCGGACGGATGAAGCGCCATGGATCTTCAAAATAATTTCAAGCTTAAAATAATTAGAATTCGAAAAACTTCAAGCCTACCGGAGTCGACTGCAAAAGGCGTCGCTACCACGACGGTGATCGGTCAGACTTGACGGTTGCACTGCGGTGCCGGGTCAAGGCGAGTTTGTGGAAACCTTCGGCAGCAGGGCTTTGAAATAGTCGATCGTCTGTTGCAGCCCGGCTTCCAAAGTCACCGTCGGCTCCCAGCCGACAAGCCTTTTGGCAAGGGTGATATCGGGCTGGCGGTGCCGCGGATCGTCTTGCGGAAGATCGCGGTAAATTATATCCGAACCTGATCCGGTCATCTGCGTCGTCAGTTCGGCCAAGCGCCTGATCGTTACTTCCCTTGGATTGCCGATGTTTACTGGACCGGTCACCTCCGGCCCCGTATCCATGAGGCGCAGCATGCCGCTCACCAGGTCGTCGACGTAGCAAAACGACCTTGTCTGTGAGCCGTCGCCGAAAATGGTTATCGGTTCACCACGAAGCGCCTGCACGATGAAATTTGAGACAACCCTGCCGTCTGCCGGGTGCATGCGCGGCCCGAACGTATTGAAAATCCGCGCGACCTTGACCCACAAGCCATGTTGTCGGTGATAGTCGAAGAACAGCGTTTCGGCGCAGCGTTTGCCTTCATCGTAGCATGAGCGCGGCCCGATCGGGTTTACATTGCCCCAGTAACTCTCGGGCTGCGGATGCACAGACGCGTCACCATAGACCTCACTGGTGGAGGCCTGAAAGACTTTGCATTTCAGCCGCTTTGCCAGTCCAAGAACATTGATGGCGCCGTGCACGGCGGTCTTGATCGTCTGAACCGGGTCGTACTGGTAGTGAACAGGCGAGGCCGGACACGCCAGGTTGTAAATCTCATCGACTTCGACGTAGAGCGGAAAGGTCACGTCATGGCGCATGAATTCGAAGCGGGGATGCTTGGCCAAATGGTCGATATTGCGCTTTGATCCGGTGAAAAGGTTGTCGACACACAAGATTTCGTCGCCTCGTTCCAACAGGCGGTCAATAAGATGCGAGCCGATAAACCCTGCGCCCCCGGTAACGAGAATGCGTCTGCGGCTGTCATAGAGTCTTGCCAATTTCTGCTCCCAGGCAAATGCTGATCGACCAGATATCGGTCGCCACACGCAGGATACGACGTGTCCGCAGCCAATGCACAAGGACCAAACTGAAATTTCGCAGATCCGCTCGGTGCCGATGCGAATTCCGATCCGGGCATTTGGTTTGATCAGAAGGCACGATTGAGGCCGATAGTGGCCTATGGATTGGCAGCAGAGAATATCAGCCCTGTCGTCAGGGCCGCCGCTGCGTAGATGGCCGGCAGAACCTGACGGTTCACCCCAATCCGCAGCAGAGAGTGGCTCGAAACCCGATCCTGCTGGATTTTATCCACAACTTCGATGACATCGGCGGATGGCAACATGAAAAAAACGGTGACGCCTATTTGCGTGAGACATTCCTCTTCGCGATAGAGCATCGTTGAATTGGCCAACAGCCTGCCATACAAGCACGTCGGCTCAACAGGTGGCTCGAGGAACCCCACGGATGTCCGAACGCATTGCAGTTATCGGCCTGGGTTATGTCGGCCTGCCGGTAGCCATTGCCTTTGGGAAGGTTTTCCCCGGCACCATAGCTTTTGACATCAGCGAGCGTCGGATCGGGGAATTGCATGGCGGCGTCGATCGTACGGGGGAAGTTGACGCAACGGCGCTCAAGGAGACCTCGATAGGGCTGACCACCGACCGGGAGATGTTGAAAGGCGCTACTTTCTTCATCGTCGCCGTGCCAACCCCTATCGACGCAAATCGCGCTCCCGATCTAGCTTCTTTGAAACTGGCGTCCGAACTCGTCGGCGAGGCGGTGAGCAAAGGCGCCGTCGTCGTTTTTGAGTCGACAGTCTATCCAGGTGTGACCGAAGATTTCTGTGGGCCGATCATCGAGCAGGTTTCCGGCCTGCGACATCCCCGCGACTTTGCCCTCGGCTATTCGCCCGAACGCGCCAACCCCGGCGATCGAGAACACTCGCTGCAAAAGATCGTCAAAGTCGTCTCCGGCGAGAATAACGAGACGCTGGAGCGCGTCGCGAACGTTTATGGCCGTATCATCGATGCCGGCGTCTACCGCGCCCCGTCGATCAAGGTGGCCGAGGCAGCGAAGGTTATCGAGAACACCCAGCGCGATCTGAACATCGCGCTGATGAACGAACTGGCAATGATCTTCGAGCGGCTCGATATCCGGACGCAGGATGTTCTTGATGCTGCGTCGACGAAATGGAACTTCCTTCCCTTCAAACCGGGGTTCGTCGGCGGCCACTGCATCAGCGTCGATCCATATTATTTGACCGCCAAGGCCGAGGCAGAAGGTTACCATCCGCAGATCATCCTCGCCGGACGTCGCATCAATGACGGCATGGGGGCCTTCGTCGCCCAGCAGGTTGTCAAACGGCTGATTGGTTCTGACACGCCCGTCAAAGGGGCTTCTGTCGGCATTCTCGGGCTGACATTCAAGGAGGACGTGCCGGATTTGCGCAACAGCCGCGTTTTCGACATGGTCAAGGAACTAAGGCAGTTCGGAATTGTCCCCAAAGTCCATGATCCCCTTGCCGATGTCGAAACCGCTCGGCGTGATCACGGCGAAACAATCCTGCCGCTCGATGAGATAAACGATTTGCAGGCGCTTGTTCTGGCGGTGCCTCACAGGCAATATCTCACCAACGAAAGAGCGCGTCTTTTTCAAATGATCAGGCCGGGGGGGACACTGTTCGATGTCAAGTCGGCCATCAAGCCCAATGAAGTTCCCGACAACATAAAATACTGGAGCTTGTAAAGCTCGCCTGAAATTAACGCTAGGATATGCAGTGACATCAAGCAGGCCGATACTGATCACCGGCGCAGCCGGGTTCATAGGGTTTCATCTTTGTCTGAGGCTGCTTGCCGAAGGACGCCAGGTTATCGGCCTCGACTCCATGAACGAGTATTATGACGTCAGCCTGAAGCAGGCTCGTCTCGAGCGGCTGAAAGCGTTTTCGAATTTTTGTTTCGAGCATGCCGATCTCACGGAGCGGGACCGTATTTCGGAGCTCTTCCTCTCGGCCGCGCCGGAGGTTGTCGTCAATCTCGCGGCGCAAGCCGGCGTACGCTATTCGATCAGTAATCCGCACGCCTATGTGGAAAGCAACCTCAGCGGCTTTGTCAACATCCTGGAAGGATGCCGGCAGGCCTCCGTCGGCCATCTGGTCTATGCATCGTCGAGTTCGATTTATGGCGGCAGCACCCGCATGCCGTTTTCCGTGCACGATCCGGCGGACCATCCGCTCAGCCTTTACGCCGCAAGCAAGAAGGCGAACGAGCTGATGGCGCACACATACAGCCATCTGTTTCGACTGCCGACCACCGGGCTGCGTTTTTTCACCGTCTATGGTCCGTGGGGGCGGCCGGACATGGCGCTGTTCATCTTCGCCAAGGCTATCCTCGCCGGCGAGCCGATCGAGGTCTTCAACTATGGCAACATGCAGCGGGATTTCACCTATATCGACGACATTGTCGAAGGTATTATCCGCGTCATGCAGCAACCCGCGACACCCAATCCTGAGTGGAAAAGTGTTGCGCCAGACCCAGCGACCAGCAACGCCCCGTTCAGGATTCACAACATCGGCGGCAATTCGCCCGTTCAACTGAACCGATTGATCGAGGTGCTCGAAGACGCGCTGGGACGCAAGGCAAACCGCAACCTCAGGCCACTTCAGCCAGGCGACGTTCCGGCAACTTTCGCCAATGTCAGCTCGCTCGAGGAGGCGACCGGCTTCAAGCCCAAAATCCCGATCGAAATAGGGGTTCCGCGCTTTGTCGAATGGTACCGGGAGTTCTACCGAGCATGATCGGACGCTTCGCCACCTGGAGGCGGCTGGCTCCTGACCAGCCATGGCTGGCGCATGCCGCTCGGAAAACTCAATAAGCCGCAGCCGAACTGGGTGTTGCCTGAAGGCGGTCAATATCTTTCCGGGGCGGCGCACCGAACAGGCGACGATATTCTCGGCTGAACTGCGAAGGGCTGTCATAGCCCACCGCGAACCCGGCCGTGCCTGCGTTTGCGCCGCCGGCAAGCATAATCCTTCGCGCCTCCTGCAGGCGCAGCTGCTTCTGGTATTCGAGCGGGGTCATGCGCGTAATCGCCTTGAAATGGGCATGAAGGGACGACGCGCTCATGCCTGATGCCGCCGCAATCTCTTCGATGCGCAGTTGTGCCTGGAAATGATTGCGGATCGTGGCGATGGCGCGGCTGACCTGGTTCAGGTGGCTGTCCACCGACGCCATCTGGCGAAGCGTGTCACCGTGCGGTCCGGTGAGGAGCCGGTAAAGGATTTCGCGTTCGATCAGCGGCGCCAGCACGGTGACGCTCTCGGGGCGATCGAGCAGCCTGACAAGCCGACAGGCGGCATCAATCAGGTCGGGGTCACTTGGATAGGCAGCTAACACCGGCAGATCCCTGCTGGGGGATGCACGTCCTTCTTTCACAAGCAGTTCGGCCAGCGCGGTGGAATCAAAATCTATCTTGCAACAGAGGTAGGGCGCCGCCGGGCTCGCCTCCAACACATGCCCGACCAGCGGCAGGTCGACCGAGACGAGCAGGTAGCTCGATGCGTCATAGACCACGCTCTGGTCGGCCAGCGAGACGCGCTTCGATCCTTGGGCGATTATGCAAAGCGACGCCTCGTAGACCGCAGGCACGGGTGCACTGGGCTGGTTGGCGCGAATGAGCGACAGCCGCGGCACCGCAGTGCCGGCCATGCCAGATTTCGGCGCAAAGCGGGTGATCAGCTCGGCGAGTTCATTGATTTTCTCCATGCCGCATAAATCTTCATGGCGCGAAATGTTGCAAGGCATTTCGAGTTCATTTGGAGGATCGTGCAAACTCTTTGGACGATCACGCTACCGGCCTTTGCCGGTTCGCGCCATCTATCTCCCCGTCACCGCAGCGAAAAAGGAACGATCATGACGGGACTTAAAGACAAGGTTGTACTCATCACCGGCGCCTCCAGCGGCATCGGCGAAGCGACGGTTCGGGAACTTGCCGGTGCCGGCGCCAGACTGTTCATCGGGGCCCGCCGCACCGAGCGGCTCAAGGCGCTGGCCGCAGAAATAGGCAAAGGCGTCGCGTGGCGCGAACTCGACGTGACTGACGCGGCGAATTTCGACGCCTTTGCCGATGCCGCTCATGCCGAATTCGGGCAGATCGATGTGCTGGTCAACAATGCCGGCGTCATGCCGCTGTCGCCGCTTGCCGCGCTGAAGCGCGATGAGTGGTCTCGCATGATCAATGTCAACATCGGCGGCGTGCTGAACGGGATCGCCGCGGTGCTGCCGCGCTTCGTCGCCCAGAAGAATGGGCATGTCGTCAATGTCGCCTCGGTCGGTGCGCATATCGTGCTGCCCACCGCGGCGGTCTATTGCGGCACGAAATATGCCGTCTGGGCAATCACCGAGGGGCTGCGGCAGGAGCATGACGACATCCGCGCCACGATCATCTCCCCCGGAGTGACCGCAACCGAACTGGGCGACGATATCAGCGATCCTCAGGTCGCCACGGCTCTGAAAGAATGGCGGCAGAAGTCGCTCACACCGGACGCCATTGCACGGGCGATCCGTTTTGCGCTTGATCAACCCGATGGCGTCGACGTCAACGAAGTGATCGTGCGGCCAACCGCTGCCAATATGTAGAACTTGCTGCCGGATGCCGGCTTTCGGCGAGCTAGGGCGCTCTCCGAGATCCGGCAAACGGCCCACCCCTTAATGCACCCGCCCTCAGCCTCTGGCGCAACTCCCGCGGGCCACATCGTACCGGCTCTCGAACGCGCGCGAAAAATGCGCACTCGAATTGAACCCGCAAGCAAAGGCGATTTCCGAGATCGTGGGCAACACTCGGGCGGGCGACAACAATTCTTCCTTGCTGCGCTCCAGCCGCCTGTCCCAGACGAAGCGTTCCGGTCTCGCGGCAAGGCCGGTGCGCCGCTGGGAACTTACCCCGCTAATCATCTCCCCTGCGACGGTAGAGATGTCAGGCTTCGCCGGCCAGGCGCGCTGAAATCAGCCGCGCCGCCTTGATCACCGCTTCGCCCTGGCTGGCCGCCATGCTGTCATCGGCGCGTGACACAGGCGAGGCCACCGCCAGAGTGCCTAAAGGACGGCCATCGGAGCCGAGGATTGCCGCGGCTATGCTGTGGACGCCTTCTTCATAGCCTTGGGAGCTCGAGGAATAGCCGCGCTTGGCGGCAAGCCGGATCGCCTTCATCAGCCTGTCGGGCTGCGTCACCGTGTGTGGCGTGAAGGTCGGCAACGGCTTGTCGACATAGGCCTCGGCCGCTTCCTGAGGCGAAGCGGCGAGAAAGGCGATGCCGGAGGCGGTGCCGTGCAAGGGCAGCACCTGGCCGACATCGACATTGACCCGGTTGGCCTTTGCCGAGAGTTCGACGTGGACGGTCAGCAGTGCGCCGGCGCTGAATTCCGACAGATGCACCGTTTCGCCTGTTTCCAGCGCCAGCTCGCGAACCACAGGTGCTGCCACGCGCACGAAGGGAAAATGCGCGTCGCGAAAGCGGGCCAGCCGCGACAGGCCGGCGCCGAGCCGGTAGCGGCGGCTTGCCGGCTCTTGTTCGATCAGGCGGTGGTCGGCCAGCGCCATCAGCAGGCGCCGCGCCGTCGCCTTGTCGAGGCCGGTTTTGCGGGCGAGCTCGGACAGGCCGATCTCCGGTTCGCCGAGCGTGAACTGCTCCAGCAGCGATATCGCTTTGCCGACTGTGCTCATCGTGCATCCTCAAGATACTTCGCATGGGACGAAAGCCAATCCACCTTGCAGTCCGCTCATAGCACATCAAACGGTGGTTCAAATAACGAACCGTTTGGAAGCGACAAAAAACACCAGCAAGTTTCGCGGCGACATCAATCTCGATGCGCCGCGCCGTGCGTGGGGTAATGCTGCGCGGCAACACCTATCAACAGGTGGATCAACTTGGCGGCGCTGCGCCTAGCCGGCGTGTCGGCCCAAACGCCTGATCCTGGCCGGCGCGGAAGCTTCAACTCTGCCCCAGCTGCGCGCGGCGCCAGGCGGCGGGCGCCTGGCCAACCCGCTCCCGGAAGAAGCGTGAGAAATAGGCCGGATCTTCGAAGCCGATTTCGTAGGCGATGTCCTCGACGGTGCGCACGGTGAACAGCAGCAAGCGCTTGGCCTCCAGCAACCGTCGCTCGCCGATGAGTCGCTTGACGCCGCTGCCAAGCACCGTATGGGCGGCCTTGTCGAGAAGATGCGCTGTCGTGGCCAGCGCCTCGACGTAGCGGTCGACGGGCCAGTTGTCGCGGAAATGCGCATCGACCAGACGGCGCAAGCCGCGCGCCAATGCAGCATCGGAAGAGCCAGTGGCATCCATTACCTCGGGACCAAGACGCGCGATGTGGGAGAGCGCGACGGCAATCAGCGCCGGCAGGGTCTTGTCACTCCCGGCCTGCGCCTCGGCATATTCGGTGGCGATCATCTCCAGCACCGCCGCAAGCCTTTTCCACGCGACGTGCTGAGAAAGGCTATCGGCAAAGACCGGCCGGTCCAATGGCAGCAGGCTGTGAGCGGCTATTGCCGCAAGCGCATCATCGGCGACCGAAACGACGATGGCGTCGGTGCCGGGCCCGATCGAGAAGCCATGCACGATGGTGCTCGGCACGAAGCTGACGGCCGGTGCCGAAAAGTCCCAGGATTGGTCTTCGATGCGGTAGGTGCCGGATCCGCTGGTCCAGTAGGTGATCTGGCCCATTTGCGGATGCTTGTGCGCGGCAACCTGGCCGAGATGAATGTTGCTGCGCGCAAGCACCGTCTCGACATGCAGGAAGCCGACATCAAGCGGCCGCACCGGCTCGCCATAGACAAAGAAATCAGGAATGGAATTGAGGCTCATGGCGCCGGAAAAAGTCCAATCGGTTTTGCCGTTACGTCCTAACCGATCCTTGCCAGGAGCGCTAGAGTTGATGCCATAAGTGGAGGAACATCATGCGATCGGAAGACTTTCGTGCCGACAATGGGCGCCCGTTCACCGGGGCCGAGTATCTGGAGAGCTTGCGCGACGGCCGCGAGGTCTACATCAACGGCGAGCGCATCGCCGATGTCACCACCCATCCGGCGATGCGCAATTCGGCGCGGTCGCTGGCGCGCCTCTATGATGCGCTGCACGATCCCAAGCGGCAGGGCACGCTGACCTCGCCTACCGATACCGGTTCGGGCGGCTACACCCACAAATATTTCCGCGTCGCCAAATCCTCCGGCGAACTCGCGGCCCAGCAGACCGCGATCGCCGAGTGGTCACGCATGTCCTATGGCTGGATGGGCCGCACGCCCGATTACAAGGCGGCACTGATGAACACGCTCGGCGCCAATGCCGACTGGTACGGCCCGTTCAAGGACAATGCGCTCGCCTGGCACAAGCGTGCGCAGGAAGCCGTGCTGTTCATGAACCACGCCATCGTCAACCCGCCGATCGACCGCCACAAGCCGGCCGAACAGGTGAAGGATGTCTTCGTCCACATCACCAAGGAGACCGACGCCGGCATCTATGTCTCCGGCGCCAAGGTGGTGGCGACGTCCTCGGCGCTGACCCACTACAATTTCCTGGCGCAGAGTTCGGCGACGGTCACCGAAGATCCGTCGCTGTCGGTCATGTTCATCGTGCCGATGAATGCGCCGGGGGTAAAGATGTTCTGCCGCGTCTCCTATGAGCAGACGGCCAACACGGCGGCGGCTCCGTTCGACTATCCGTTGTCGTCGCGCTTCGACGAGAACGATGCCATCCTGGTGCTCGACAATGTCTTCATCCCCTGGGAGGACGTGCTGGTGCTGCGCGAGGCGCAGAAAATCCTGTCCTTCCATCCGGCTTCGGGCTTCATGCATGGCTATTGCTTCCAGGGCTGCACACGCTTTGCCGTCAAGCTCGACTTCCTCGCCGGCCTGCTGGCAAAGGCGCTGCGCGCCACCGGCGGCGATGCCTTCCGCGGCAACCAGGCGGCGCTGGGCGAGGTCATCGCGCTCAGGCACATGTTCTGGAGCTTTTCCAACGCCATGGCCTACAATCCGATCCCCTGGGCGAATGGCGCTGTCCTGCCCAACCTGGAAGCAGCCCTTGCCTACCGGACTTTCATGTCGGAAGCCTATCCGCGCGTCATCGACACGGTGCGCCGGGTGATCGCTTCTGGGTTGATCTACCTGCCGTCATCAGTGCGCGACTTCAACAATCCCGAGATCGACAAATACCTCGCGCAATATGTGCGCGGTTCCAACGACATGGGCCATGTCGAGCGCATCAAGATCATGAAACTGTTGTGGGACGCGACCGGCACCGAGTTCGGCGGCCGCCACGCGCTCTACGAACTCAACTATGCCGGTGCGCCGGAAGAGGTGCGGCTGCAGGTGCTGAAGGGCGCCGAACGCGGCGGCCGGCTGAAGGCCATGGAAGAACTGGTCGATACCTGCATGGCCGACTATGACGAGAATGGCTGGACGGGAGATACCTGGCTCAATCCGCTCGCTTCATCGGCTGGGTGATGTCAGATGGCCACGCAGATTTCGAAGGCCGATTTCCGCGACGCCATGGCAAGGGTCTGCGCGCCGGTCAACATCGTCACGACAGATGGCCCGGCCGGGCGCGGCGGCTTCACCGCCACCGCCATGTGCAGTGTGTCGGACGAACCTCCGACACTGCTGGTGTGCATGAACGGACGCTCGGCGCAGGCGGCCATGTTCCTCGCCAACCGGCGCTTCTGCGTCAACGTGCTGACGCATGACCATATGCACCTGGCCGGCAAGTTCGCCGGCGCGACCAGGGACATGGAGGCACGCTATTCGGCGGCGCGCTGGCAAACGCTGGCCTCAGGCACGCCGGCGCTGTCCGATGCGATCGTCAATTTCGATTGCGAGATCGAGGATGTGCACATAGTCGGCACGCATAATGTCATGATCGGCCGCGTTATCGACGTCAGGCACGGCAGCGGCGGCTCGGCGCTGCTTTATGTCGACCGCAATTACACGCAGCCGACGCGGCTTGGCAGTTTTGGCGGCTGAGCCGCAGCAATCAGCTCTCGCCGGCGATCAGGCTCTCCAGCAGATCGAGCAATTGCTCGAGCCTCTCATGTCCGAAGCGCTGTTCGATGTCGCGGTAGATGACGAGGCGTTCCGGCGACAAGGCATCGATCAGGGCGGAACCCGCCGGGGCGATCGTCAGCACGACACGGCGGCCATCGCCTTCCGCCTTGTTGCGGGTGATGAATTTTCGGCCCTCGAGCGTCTTTATGATGCGTGTCAGGCTGGGCGGCAGCACCGAAGCGCGATCGGCAAGTTCCGTCGCCTCGACAGGGCCGGCCTCGCTCAGAACGCGCAGCACGCGCCATTGCTGTTCGGTCACATCATGCGCCGCCAGCATTGGACGAAACCGCGCCATCACCACTTCGCGGGCATGGAGCAGCGCCATCGGCAGAGAACGACGGGTGTTTTCAGGCAGCAAGAAGCAGCGTCCCCAATGATGCGGGCGGTCGGCGGGACCGCACGCCAAAACCTGACCTTTCCATCCCGTATCGTCGCCTCAACTTGGATGCAAGGCTTGACTTCAGTGATGCTGCATGTAATTAACGCGTTAACTACAGCAGTGGAACAATCCGGGGAACGAGACGCGGTGCCTCACTTTTCCATCGAGTATTCGGCCAACCTCGATGCCAAGGTCGACATGAGCGAATTGTGCGCGCTGGTGTTGCGCACCGTGCTCGGCACCGGGCTGTTTGAAACCGGCGCGGTGCGGGTGCGGGCCTTCCGCGCGGAGGCCTATGCAATGGCCGACAGCTTACCGGAAAACGCCTTTCTCGACATGTCGTTTCGCATTGGAACCGGCCGCAGTGCCGAGGACAAGAAACGAACCGGGGAGGCGGTCTTCTCCGCCGTGAGCGAATACCTCGCCCCCCTGTTCGAGACCCCGCATTTCGCTCTTTCCCTGGAGATCAGGGAAATCGATCCGGTCCTGAGCTGGAAGAAAAATGCAATCCACCCGCGACTGCGCGGCAAGTGACGGAAGCTGATATGTCCGACCTCGAAGGCAATCTGAAAAAGGCCGAGGCCTATCTGGCCCGTTTCAAGCGCGACGGCGTGCTGAACCAGATCGGCGGCGAAGCGGTGCCGGCGGTGGATGGCTCGACCTTCGAGGCCATGTCGCCGGTCGATCTCAAGCCGCTGGCCAAGGTCGCGCGTGGCAGTGCCGCCGATATCGACCGCGCCGCCAAGGCGGCAAAGGCGGCGTTCCCGGCCTGGGCCGCCATGCCGGGCGACGGGCGCAAGAAGCTGCTGCACAAGATAGCCGATGCGATCGAAGCGCGCGCCGAGGAGATCGCCTTCGTCGAGTGCATGGACACCGGCCAGGCGCTGAAATTCATGGCCAAGGCCGCGCTGCGCGGCGCCGAGAATTTCCGCTTCTTCGCCGACCGCGCGCCGGAAGCGCGCGACGGCGAGACGCTGCGCACGACAGGCCAGGTCAACATCACCACGCGCGTGCCGATCGGCCCGGTCGGCATCATCACGCCGTGGAACACGCCGTTCATGCTGTCGACATGGAAGATCGCGCCGGCGCTGGCGGCAGGCTGCACCGTCGTCCACAAGCCGGCCGAATTTTCGCCGCTGACCGCTCGCCTGCTGGTCGAGATCGCCGAGGAGGCCGGCCTGCCGAAAGGCGTGTGGAACCTGGTCAACGGCCTCGGCGAGCACGCCGGCAAGGCGCTGACCGAGCACCCTGACATCAAGGCGATCGGTTTTGTCGGTGAGAGCCGCACCGGCTCGATGATCATGAAACAGGGCGCCGATACGCTGAAGCGCGTGCATTTCGAACTGGGCGGGAAGAACCCGGTGATCGTCTTCGCCGACGCCGATCTCGAACGTGCGGCGGATGCGGCCGTGTTCATGATCTACTCGCTCAACGGCGAACGCTGCACCTCATCGTCGCGGCTGCTGGTCGAAGCCTCGGTCTACGACACATTCACGGATCTGGTCGCGGAGAAGGCAAAGCGCATCAAGGTTGGCCATCCGCTCGATCCCAAAACGGTGGTCGGTCCGCTGATCCATCCGGTGCACGAGGAAAAGGTGCTGTCCTATATCGAGATCGGCAAATCGGAAGGCGCGGTGGTAGCCGCCGGCGGCGGCAAGTTCGCCGGTCCGGGCGGTGGCTGCTATGTCAGCCCGACGCTGTTTACCGGCGCCACCAACAGGATGCGCATTGCCCAGGAAGAGATTTTCGGGCCGGTGCTGACTGCCATTTCCTTCAAGGACGAGGCCGAAGCGCTGGCGCTGGCCAACGACACCCAATACGGCCTGACCGGCTATCTCTGGACGTCGGATGTTACCCGCGCCTTCCGCTTCACCGATGCGCTGGACGCCGGCATGATCTGGGTCAATTCGGAGAATGTGCGGCATTTGCCGACGCCGTTTGGCGGCGTCAAGAATTCCGGCATCGGCCGCGACGGCGGCGACCATTCCTTCGATTTCTACATGGAGACGAAGAACATCGCCTTCGCCACTTCAGCGCACGCGATCCAGAAACTCGGCGGCTGACCGGAGGACATCGGATGCCACTGCCCAAACCAAACCTCTATCCCGCCTTCAACATCGTGCGCCTCAGCCATGTCGAACTGGCGGTCACCGACCTTGCGAAATCCCGCGCCTTCTATGTCGACACGCTCGGCCTGCAGGTTACCGACGAGACATCGGAAGCCATCTATCTAAGGGCGTTGGAAGAGCGCGGACACCACTGCATCGTGCTGAAGAAGGCCGGCAGCGCCGAAGCCCGCGATCTCGGCTTCAAGGTTTTTTCGGATGAGGATCTCGACAAGGCCGAGCATTTCTTCAAGGCAAAAGGCCTGCCGGTCGAGTGGGTCGAGCGACCGTACCAGTCGCGCACCTTCCGCACCCGCGACCCGCACGGCATTCCGCTCGAGTTCTTTGCCCAAATGGAAAGGCTGCCGCCGATTCATCAGAAATATGCGCTCTACAAGGGCGTGAAGCCGCTGCGCATCGACCACTTCAACTGCTTCTCGCCCAATGTCGACGAGTCCGTCGCCTTCTACAACGAGCTTGGCTTCCGCGTCACCGAATACACCGAGGATGCCAGTAGCGGAAAGCTGTGGGCGGCCTGGACGCACCGCAAGGGCGGCGTCCACGACATCGCCTTCACCAACGGTGTGGGTCCGCGCCTGCATCACGTCGCCTTCTGGGTGCCGACACCGCTCAACATCATCGACCTGCTCGATCTGATGGCGACGACGGGTTACCTCGCAAATATCGAGCGCGGCCCCGGCCGGCATGGCATTTCCAACGCCTTCTTCCTCTATGTCAGAGACCCGGACAATCACCGCATCGAGATCTACTGCTCGGACTACCAGACGGTGGATCCGGATCTGGAGCCGATCAAGTGGGACCTCAAGGACCCGCAGCGCCAGACGCTGTGGGGCGCGCCCGCGCCGAAAAGCTGGTTCGAGGAGGGTAGCATCTTTGCCGGCGCGGCCGCGCGCCAACCGGATTTGACGGCGTCGCCGATCATCGCACCGTGACCACAGACGCGAACCTGACGGAGACCGGGATGACTGCACATGGGCGGCTCGCCACCTTCACTGTCGGCGGCAAGACGCGCTATGGCGCGGTCACAGATAAGGGCGTCGTCGACCTGTCGGCGCGGCACAGCCAGTGGCCGACGCTGCGCGAAGTGATCGAGGCCGGCGTGCTACGGCGGCTGGCGGAAGAGGCCGAAGCCTACGCCGTCGATTTTCCAGTCGGCGCCATCGCTTATGAAATCCCTCTGCCGTCGCCGGAAAAGATCATCTGCGTCGGCGTCAACTACCCGGACCGCAACGAAGAGTACAAGGACGGCCAGGCCGCGCCTTCCAACCCGTCGCTGTTCATCCGCTTCCCCCGCTCCTTCGTCGGCCACGACGCGCCGCTGGTGCGGCCGCCGGAATCGCCGCAGCTGGACTATGAGGGCGAGATCGTCATCGTCATCGGCAAGGGTGGACGACGCATCGCCGAGAGGGATGCGCTTGACCATATCGCGGCACTATCCCTGTGCAACGAAGGCACCATTCGCGATTGGGTACGGCACGCCAAGTTCAACGTCACGCAGGGCAAGAATTTCGACCGCACCGGCTCGCTCGGTCCGTGGCTGGTGCCGTTCACCGACGAGGCGCAGATTGCCGACATCGCGCTGACCACCCGCGTCAATGGCGAATTGCGCCAGCAGGACCGCACCAGCCGGATGATCTTCTCGTTCCGCAAGATCATCGCCTATGTCTCCACCTTCACCACGCTGGTGCCAGGCGATATCATCGTCACCGGTACGCCGACCGGCGCCGGCGCCCGCTTCGACCCGCCGATCTGGCTGAAGCCGGGCGACGTGATCGAAGTCGAAGCCGACGGCATCGGCGTGCTCCGCAACGGGGTCGTCGACGAGGCAGCATCGTGACCCCCGAGCAAGTTGAAGATGCCGCGGCAAGGCTGTTCGAAGCCGAGCGTTCGCGCCGCCAGATCCGTCTGCTCAGCCTCGATTTTCCCGACGCGACGATGGAGGATGCCTATCGCGTCCAGGCAGCGCTGGTGAAACGCAAGACCGATGCCGGGCTGACCCCGAAGGGCTGGAAGATCGGCCTGACATCGAAGGCGATGCAATATGCGCTCGCCATCGACACGCCGGATTCGGGCGTGCTGTTCGACGACATGTTCTTCAACGACGGCGCGACGATACCCGTCGGCCGCTTCATCCAGCCGCGCGTCGAGGCCGAGATAGCCTTCGTCATGAAGGCGCCGCTGAGGGGCCCAGGCGTGACCATCTTCGACGTGCTCAACGCCACCGATTATATCACGCCGGCGCTCGAAATCCTCGACACGCGCATCGAACGCGTCAATGCCGAGACAAAGAAGGCGCGCACTTTCTTCGATACGATTTCCGACAACGCCGCCAATGCCGGCATTGTCATCGGCGGCCGGCCGCAACGACCCGATGAAGCCGATATGCGCTGGATCGGCGCCATCGTCTCGCGCAATGCGGAGGTCGAGGAGACCGGGCTTGGCGCCGGCGTGCTCAAGCATCCGGCGATGGGCATTGCCTGGCTGGCGGACAGGCTCGCCCGCTACGGCATGTCCATCGCGGCCGGCGAGGTGGTGCTGTCCGGATCGTTTGTGCGCCCGGTCGAGGCGCGGCCCGGCGATTCCATCGTCGCCGACTTCGG
The DNA here is from genome assembly GCF_040318265.1 of Mesorhizobium sp. M1252. Classification (NCBI taxonomy): domain Bacteria; kingdom Pseudomonadati; phylum Pseudomonadota; class Alphaproteobacteria; order Hyphomicrobiales; family Phyllobacteriaceae; genus Mesorhizobium; species Mesorhizobium sp. M1252. The sequence continues at coordinate 233,404 of NZ_JAMYLX010000005.1, forward strand.
CAGCTCGGGAACGGTCAGCATCCATTTCGCCAAGAGCTGACGGCTCTCATCGGCTCGTCAGTTGGGCTGTTCGCCGCGCAGGTAGTCAATCACCACATCGGCTGCGATGGTCGACATCCGCAAGCCGACATCCCTGGTGATGTCGCCTTCGACGCGGCTTTGCACCCAGCCAAGAAAGGCGAAGGCACGCAACGCGGCGAATAGAGGCAATGCGGCGATGTCCTGCGGGATGAGCGCACGCTCTTGCTGGTAGCCGTCAAGCAAAGCGGTTTCGATCAGCGGGTAGATCGCCTCCTCGCGGTTCTGATAGAGGGCGACGGCAAGGTCGTACATGTGCCAGCCATGGCCGCAATCGTCGAAATCGATGATGCGCACCGCGCTGTCATGGATGAGCACATTTTCGCGCACCAGATCGGCGTGGATGATGCCGAAATTGCGCGCGCTGCGCTCATGTTCCGACAGCGCCTTCACTGCCTTGTCGCGCGCCTGCAAGACCAGCGCGCGGCGAGGACCATCGAGAAAGGGCGAGGTCTCGAACCGGCCCCAGACCGGGTTCGCACCGAAGAAGCCGTCGAAGTCCCAGGCATGGCGGACGAAGCCCGCGGGCGGCGTCCACGAGGCAGTGACATTGTGCATATGGGCGATGGTCCGCCCGATCGCCGTGAAGATCTGGATCGACTGATCGGCCGTGTAGGCCAGTGGCACGCCGCGTGCGCCCACGGCGCGGCCCTCCAGCCAGCTCAGGCAATCGGCCTGCCGGGGCTGCGCCGAGGTGGCCGTTCTGACAAGCACGAACGGATCGCCGGCCTGTGTTGCGACGCAAGACGGCGTGGCGACGCCGGCGGATTGCAGGAAGCCCATCCATTGCAGTTCCGAACGCAGCGCGGCGTCCGTGTGGTAGCCGAGCCGGTGGATGCGCATGGCTGCCGGCTGGCCATCCGGCAGCCGCACGCGGAAGACGGCGTTCTCGCGGTGCTTCAGAAGTTCCGGCTCAGAGTTGCGGACGCCCCAATGTTCGAGCGCACGCCTGGCGAGCTCCGTGACATCGGCTGCCGTTTCGGGCTGGGATTGGGTGGAAACAGAATTCACGCCGGCACTCCGCCGACTTGGCCCAGCACCTCGTCCAGCAGGCCGATCAGGAACTCGGCATTGTCGCGCGAGAACGGCATGGGCGGGCGGATCTTGAGCACATTGCCGTGGATGCCGGTCTTGCCCATCAGCACGCCGCGATGGCGCATGCGATTGGCGACCTGCTCGGCAATGTCGGGCGCCGGTTCGCGCGTGTCGCGGTCGTGGACCAGCTCGGCGCCGAAGAACAGTCCGGCCCCCCTGACCTCGCCGATGCACTCATGCCGATCGGCCAGCGGGCGCAGCAGGCCAAGCGCATAGGCGCCGACGTCTTGCGCGTTGGCGACAAGGTTTTCCTGTTCGATGACGTCGAGGACGGCATTGGCGACTGCGCAGGAGACCGGGTTGCCGCCAAAGGTGTTGAAGTAGCGGAAAGCGTCGCGGAAGGTCGCCAGTATCTCCTTGGTGGTGACCACGGCCGCGATCGGATGGCCATTGCCCATCGGCTTGCCCATGGTGACGATGTCGGGGACGAAGCCGGCGCGCTGATGGCCCCAGAAATGGCTGCCGGTGCGGCCGAAGCCGGGCTGCACTTCGTCGGCGATGACCAGACCACCGGCTTCGCGCACGGCCCCCAAGGCGTCGTCGAAAAATCCGGTGGGCAGAGCCGGGAAACCTTCATTGGCGAGCAGCGGACACAAGATGATGCCAGACAGGCCAATGCCGTCCTGTGCCAGCGAAGCGATCGCTTGACGCACGGCGTCGCCAAAGGCCTTGCCATTGGCCATCGCATCGGGATGGCGATAGCTGTCGGGGGCCGGCACCAGCCTGACATGGGGGGCGCGGCCGCGGATCGGAGGCATGCGCGTGCTGAGCTGCGAAACCGCCGCCGTGTTGCCATGATAGGTGGCGTCGGTGGCGATGATGCCCATATTGCCGGAGGCGGCCTGCGCCATGCGCAGCGCTATGTCGTTGGCCTCGCTGCCGGTACAGGTCAGGATTGCGGTGGCGAGGCTTGCATCGAAGGTCGCCGTCAGCCGCTCGACATAGTCGAGAATTGCGGTGTGCAGATAGCGTGTGTGGGTGTTGAGCAGGCTTGCCTGACGGCACAAGGCCTCGACCACATGCGGGTGGCAATGGCCGACATGGGCGACGTTGTTGTAGGCATCGAGATACTTGCGGCCGTCGGCATCGTAGAGCCAGACGCCTTCGCCGCGCACCAGGTGCACGGGCTCGTCGTAGAACAATTGCGATTTCGCGCCGAGCAGGCGGGCACGCCGCTTGACGAGCGCTTCCTCGCTCGGGTTCTTCTCAGATTGGGTCATTGCGTACCAAACTCCATTGCGTCAGCGGGTCCATCAGGCCCTCGACAGACCTGCATCGATGGCCTCGCCGATCTTTGCCACGTCGGCGGCGCCGACGATCAGCGGCGGCGACAGGATGATGTTGTTGCCGGACACGCGCAGCATGACGCCGGCGTCATAAGTGGCTTCCGAAACCACGGCCATGGTCTTCTTGTCCACCGGCTTTTTCGTCGTGCGATCGGAGACCAGCTCTAGCGCAGCCATCAGGCCCTTGTACCTGATGTCGCCGACGATCGCGTGCTTGGCTTTTAGCCCCTCCAGCGTCGCCGCGAGCTCGATGCCGCGCGCGGCTGCGTTCTCGTCCAGGCGAAGCCGCTTGGTCTCGGCAAGTGCAGCCAGCCCTGCCGCGCAGCCGACAGGATGGCCGGAATAGGTATAGCCATGACCGATCGCCCCGAAGCTGGTCTTGTCGGACTCGAAGACGTCGGCGACCTTGGCGCCGATCAAGGTGGCGCCGAGCGGGAAATAGCCCGAGGTGATCGCCTTGGCGATGGTCATGAAATCCGGCTTCACGCCGGATAGCCGCGAACCCGACCAGGCGCCGGTGCGACCGAACCCCGTGACCACCTCGTCGGCGATCAGCAGGATTTCGTGGCGGTCGCATATCTCGCGGACCAGCGGCATGAAGCTGTCATGCGGAACGATGACGCCTCCGGCGCCGAGAACCGGCTCCATGATGAAGGCGGCAATGGTGTCGCCGCCCTGGAAGGCGATCTCATCCTCCAGCGCTTTGGCGCACAGTTTGGCCAGCCGCGCCGGATCGGTCTCATCGAACGGATTGCGGAAGGTCCAGGGTGCGGGAATGTGGAAGACGCCGGGCATAAGCGGCTCATAGTTGCGGCGGAAATTGGCGTTGCCGTTGACTGACGCGCCACCGAAATGGGTACCGTGATAGCCCTTCTTCAGCGCGAGGAATTTTGTCCGGTCGCCCTGGCCGCGGATCTTCCAGTATTGGCGGGCGAGCCGCAGTGCGGTTTCGACCGAATCCGAGCCGCCCGAGGTGAAGAAGGTCCGCACCATGCCTTCCGGTTCGAACCATTCGCTGAGTTCGTAAGCGAGCTCGATCGACGGGCCGGTCGACGTGCCGCGAAACCCGGAATAGTAGGGCAGGGCGCTGAGCTGGTCGGCGATGGCCTTCTTGATCGGGTCGCAGGAGTAGCCGAGATTGACGTTCCACAGTCCGCCAACCGCATCGAGCACGGTGTTGCCGTCGATGTCGGTGACCATCACGCCTTCGCCTTTCATGATCACCTTTGGCGGGTTGGCCCGCATCTCGGCCGGGTGTGCCATCGCATGCCAGATCGGCTTGGCGTTTTTCTCGGTGAGGAAATTGATGTCGCGCATCGCAAGGCTCCGCAAATGTCTCAGGAGATGAGGTCGAAATGGCCGAGGGCCTCGGCATAGGAAAGTGCCGGCCGCGCGACGTCGAAATGAACGGTGCGCATGCCGGCAGCACGGCCGCCATCGACATTGCGCTGCTGGTCGTCAACGAACACACAGGCGCGGGCAGGCAGGCCAAGCGCCTCGGTCACCAAGGCATAGGCGCGCGGATCGGGCTTGAGGATGCGGGTATAGGTGGCGTCGACGATGGTGTCGAACAGCTCGAGCAGCGGCAGCCGCTGACGGAAGCCGGCGCCATAGAACAGATCTAGCTCGTTGGACAGGATCGCCAGGCGAAATCCCGCCGCATGCACGGTCCGGATGGCGCGGACGGCTTCGGGCCGCACGATCTTTTCCGGCTCGGCTCCGCGTGCGCGCTGGACGAATGTCTCCATTGCCTCCCAGTCCTCGCCGACGAGCCGGCCGACTTCGCTGGTGCGGGTGCGCCAATAATCGCGCTCGCTGATGTCGTTGGCCTGCATGGAGCGCCACAGCGGATCTGAATCCGGGTCGAACGGCCCGTGCCATTGCAGCGTTCCCGGCGCGAGGCCGAGCGCCTGTTCGGTCAAGGCATGGGTCTCGAAAAGGGTCCGGGTGACGACGCCGCCGAAATCGAGGACGAGCGCCTGGGCAGGAACAGCGCTCACGCAGCCACTCCCTTGGCCGGCATGCCGCGCGGGATGATGCCTTCCTCGACCCAGCGGTCGAAGATTTCGAGCGCCTTGCCGACGAACTCGTCGCTGTTGATGTGGGCGTCGATCTCGTGGAACTCGACGCCGGCGGGAATGGCCTTGCGCATCTCATCGGTGAACGCCGCGAGGGCTTCGGGTTCGTACAGCGGCTCGCCCTGCGCATCCCATTCCTGGATGCCGCCGGAGGGCAGGATGAAAGCGGAGCGCCCCTTCGACGCACCGAGCTTGGCGGCGATGGTCCTGGCGACTTCACGGCGGTCGGCGGCATCGACGGTGATCGAGCCGATCAACCTGTTATGAGCATGGAATGGCCGCTGCGCGAACTTTGTCGGCAGCGCCTGCCAGGTCGGCAAATCGACCATGTCTACGGCGCCAGGGGCTGCGATCTGCGGAATGCCGCGGGCGCCGGCATTCTCGAGCCGGTCGGCGCCGGAGCTGACGACCGAACCGGCAAGATGATTGGTGATCTCCTGCAGGCTGAAGTCGAACACCGCGCAGAAATGGTCCTGGCTGGCGATCGATTCGAAGGCCCGGCCCCCCATCCCGGTGGTGTGAAAGACTGCGACGTCATAGCCGCGCTGCTCCAACGCCGGCTTCAGCGTCTTCATATAGCGCAGGCAACTGCTGCCCAGCGAAGTCATGCCGATGGTCGGTCCGACCGCCGGGGCCGAAGCACGGGATGCAAGCACGATCCTCGCCGCACCGACCACCGCGCCGCAGGCCTGGGAAAGGACCAGCTTGCAGATGGTGTTGAGGCCGTAGAGCCCGCCTGCCCACAGGATCATCATCAGGTCGGGCGCGACGCGCTCGGGCGGAATGAGATGCGAGTAGGCGATGGTCGAGACGACGAATTTCGGCACGCCGAGCGGCAGGCACAGCGCGACATCGAGCGCCAAATCGGTTCCCATCGAACCACCGATGGCGATGAAGGCGTCGATCTCGCCGCGCTGGTGAAGCTGGCGCACCAGCTGAACGGCGCCGACGGCCATCAATGTCATGGCGGTGTTTTCGTCGCCGCTCGAGACGATTTCGGCCATCGTCACGCCAGCGGCCCGCGCAACGGCATGCTTGTCGTGATCGGGACTATAGGCGGGGGCGCCCAGCACGCTGACATCCATCATCACGGCGCGGCCACCGGATGCCTCGATACACGCTTTCATGAACAGCAGTTCGTCGGTCTTGGTGTCGCCCGTGCCGATGACCAGGATGCGGGGCGTCGCCATATCTGCAGACATCAGGCCTGCCTCCTCAGGGTTTGCAGGTTTTCGCCATTGAGGCGCATCGAAATCTCCCGTGCCGCGGTCACAACCGCAAGCCCTCGTTCCACGATCGCAGCCGGTGTCGTCCTGGCCTTCGGGGCTGCCACCGCAATTTTCCCCAGCGCAAGTCCGTTGGCGGCGCGGATTGCAGCCGCGACGCCGATCACGCCGTCCTCATGGCCCTGGTCGCAGATCGAATAGCCGCGGTCGCGCGCCTCGCCGATCGACTTTGAAATGGCGGCCGGCTCGACGAGGGTATGATCGGTGAAGGCCTCAAGCGAACCTGTCAGGCATGCTTTCACGGTCGCGTTGTCGGCGAAGGCGAGATAGGCGATGCCGGAGGCGGTGGAATGCAGCGGCAGAAGCTGGCCGACATCGATGTTCACCCGGTTTGCCCAGCTTGAATGCTCGACATGGACGGTGATCAGCCTGTCGACGCCGAATTCCGACAGATGCACCGTCTCGGTTGTCGAACCCGCCAAATCCTGCGCCACGGGAATTGCCGTTTGCAGGAACGGGAAGCAGGCTTCGCCGATACGCGCCAGCCGCGACAGGCCGGCGCCGAGGCGATAGTGCCGCGTGCCGGCATCCTGCTCGACGAAGCCATGGCCGCCCAGCGCCATCAGCAGCCGCCGCGTCGTCGCCTTGTCCAAGGCGCACCGCCGCGCGAGATCGGAAAGTCCGAGCTCGGGCTCGTCCGCCGTGAACAGCTCCAGAAGTGAAATCGCCTTGCCGACCGTACCCATCCAGCCTCCCGCTCGGATAGAAACTTAATGTGTGAATTAACTTGACAGGCATCCGCATTCTTTGCAAGTCTATATTCAAAATAAGGGTTCAAATAATGAACCGATGGCATTCAGGGAACAGGCCGAGCGGCCGCGAACCCAGGGGTTCGTAAGACTGGAGGGACAAATGTCAGCAGTTTCGGAACAGGCGCCCGCCAACAGGCTGCGCAAGAACAGTCTTGGCGTCGGCGCTATCACCTTCATGGTGATTTCGGCGGCGGCGCCGCTCACCGCGGTCGCCGGCGGCACGCCGCTCGGCATGCTTATGGGCAATGGGGCGGGCTTTGCCGGAACCTATCTTATCGTGACCGTGTTGCTGCTGCTGTTTGCGGTCGGCTACGTCGCCATGTCGCGCCATGTCGGCAATGCCGGCGCCTTCTATGCCTATGCCGCGCGCGGGCTCGGCGGTTTTGCCGGCGGCGCAACCGCAATCATCGCGATCCTGTCCTACAACGCCATGCAGATCGGGGTCATGGGCCTGCTGGGGGCCGCGACCGCCGGCCTGTTCGCCGGCTGGGGCATCGACCTGCCCTGGTGGGTGTGGAGCTTCATCGCCGTCGCCATCGTCGCGGTGTTGGGCTACCGCCAGGTCGACCTCTCGGCCAAGATCCTGACGGTGCTGGTGCTGTGCGAATACATCGTGGTGCTGGTGTTAGACCTCGCCATCCTCAAGACCGGTGGCGACAGCGGCCTCTCGGCGGCGCCGTTCAGCTGGAGCCAGATCGTCAGCGGCTCGCCCGCCATCGCCATCCTGTTCTGTTTCGCCGCCTTCATCGGTTTCGAGGCGACGACGATCTACGCCGAGGAAGCCCGCGACCCCAAGGTGACCATTCCGCGCGCCACCTATTTCTCCGTGCTGCTGATCGGCGTCTTCTACATGGTCACGGCCTGGCTGATGGCGGTCGGCGCCGGCGTCGACAAATTGTTGCCGGCACTGCAGGCGCTTCAGGATCCGACGACTTTCCTGTTCGGCCTGTCCGACCGCTACGCCGGAACCATGCTGTCGCACGCCATGGGCATCCTGTTCGTGTCGAGCCTGTTTGCCGGCGTGCTGGCGTTCCACAACGCGGTTGCCCGCTACATCTACGTCTCGGGCCGCGAGAAGCTGTTGCCTGAAGCGATCGGCGTGACGCATTCAGTGCACCAGAGCCCGCATGTCGCTTCCGTCATCCAGAGCGTGTTGGCAGCGATCGTCATCGGAGTGTTCGCGATACTCGGCCTCGATCCGGTTCTGGCGCTGTTTTCCTGGCTGACCAATGTCGCGACGCTGGGAGTCATCGTCATGATGGCGGTGGCCTCGCTCGCCGTGGTGATGTACTTCCGCGCCAACCCGTCGACGCAGGAGAATGCGCTGAAGACCACCATCCTGCCTGGGCTGGCCTTCATCGCTTTCGTCGTCATCATCTACCTGATCGTCATTAATTTCGGTGGCCTGTCCGGGGCCGGTGGCTTCCTTGGCGTGTTGCTGCCGGGGCTGGTGCTGATTGCCGCGGTGGTCGGCCTGCTGCTTGCCGGTGCGTTGAAGAGCCGGGATCCGGTTGCCTTCGAAAATCTCGGCGTGCCGCTGAAGGACTAGGACAAAGGACAAGGGGGTAGCGCGTTCGGCGCCGCCCCTTTCCATCGCAAAGGGAGTACCGGCGTTGAGCTTTGCCGAGAGCATCACCGTTGAGGCGCTGGAAGCCGATCCGTATCCGATCTATGCGGAACTGCGGCGCAGCGCGCCTGTCGCTTTCGTGCCGGCGGTCAATCTCTGGTTCGTCACCCGCTGGAAGGACGTCGAGACCGTCGCAAAGTCACCCGACATCTTCTCCGCCGTCGTCGGTACGTCTCCGGTCGAACGCTCGTTCGGCAAGCCGACCATCCTGACCACCGACGGCGAAACGCATAGACAGCTGCGCCAAGGCGTCGATCCGAAATACCGGCCGCGCACCGTCGCCGCCTATGCCGGCGACCTCGTGCGGTCTATTGCCGAACCTTTTCTCGACCGGATCGCCGAACAAGGCTCCGCCGAGCTGATGGCGGATTATTTCGAGCCGGTGTCGACGCTCAGCCTGGCGTGGTCGCTTGGCCTTGCCGAGATCGACATGCCGACGCTGCGCCGCTGGTTCTATGGCCTTGCGCAGGGCGCCATCAATTTCGAGAACGACCCGAAGCGGCAAGAGATCGCCGACGCGATCAGCGCCGAGGTCGGCGCAGCCATCCGGCCGACTCTGGATAGACTGGCGCGCGCCCCCGACGACTCGGCGCTGTCGCATATGCTGCATGACGGCATGCCGGAAGGCACGACGCGGCCGATCGATTTCTTGATGCCAAGCATCAAGGTCATCCTGCTTGGCGGCATGCAGGAGCCCGGACATGGTGCCGGTTCGATCCTCGCCGGCCTGCTTGCGCATCCCGAACAATTGCGGCAGGTGCTCGCCGATCCCGAGACCTTTGTGCCCAGGGCTGTCGATGAAGGCTTGCGCTGGGTGGCGCCGATCGGCACCCAGACGCGGCAGACGACGCGGGCGGTCGAGCTTGGCGGCGTAACGATCCCTGCCGGCGCCGCGGTCGCTGCACTTGTCTCCTCGGCAAGCCGCGACGAGAGCCGCTTTGCCGATCCAGACCGCTTCGACATCAACCGCAGGGAAGGCAATCATGCCGCCTTCGGCTTTGGTCATCATTTCTGTTCGGGCCGGTTTTTCGCGCGCGAGCAGATGTGCCTTGCGTTAAGGCTGCTGCTCCTGCGCTTCCCCGATCTCAGCCTGGTGCCGGGCAAGGTGCCGGTGTTTCGCGGCTGGGAATTCCGCGCGCCAACCACGTTGTATGTTTCCCTGGGAGTCCGCCACCAATGATCAGCCAGAATGCCATCGACGCGCTGCGCAAGACGGAGATCGGCGAGCGGGGCTTGTTTATCGATGGCGTACAGGCCGCAGCGACGAGCGGCGCGACGCTGGCGGTGATTTCGCCGATCGACGGCCGCGCTTTTGCCAGCATAGCCGACGGCAATGCCGCCGACATCGATCGCGCGGTCCGATCGGCGCGAAAAGCATTCGAGAAGGGTTTATGGTCGCGCGCCGCCCCTGCCTTTCGCAAGAAGGTGCTGACGAAATTTGCCGAGCTGATCGAAAAACATGTCGATGAGCTGGCCGTGCTTGGCGTGCGCGACAACGGCACCGAGATCGGCATGGCCTACAAGGCCGAGCCGCTGTCGGCGGCCGGCACCATCCGCTACTACGCCGAGGCGATCGACAAGGTCTATGGCGAGATCGCGCCGACGGCCGACAATGTGCTCGGGCTGATCCACAGGGAGCCACTCGGTGTCGTCGGCGTCATCGTGCCGTGGAACTTCCCGCTGATGATCGGTGCCTGGAAGATTGCGCCCGCACTGGCCACCGGCAACAGCGTCGTCGTCAAGCCGCCGGAGATCGCCTCGCTGACCTTGCTGCGGCTGGCCGAACTCGCAAGCGAGGCTGGACTTCCCGAAGGCGTGTTCAACGTCGTTACCGGTCATGGTGCTGTCGCCGGCGAAGCGCTTGGCCTCCATATGGATGTCGACGCCATCGCCTTTACCGGATCGGGGCCGGTCGGCCGGCGGCTGCTCGAATACTCCGCCCGTTCCAATTTGAAGCGGGTCTTCCTCGAGCTTGGCGGCAAGTCGCCCAACATCGTCTTTGCCGACGCTCCGGACCTGAAGCAGGCGGCGGTCGTCTCGGCCAACGGCATCTTTCGCAATTCAGGCCAGGTCTGCGTGGCGGGCTCGCGTCTGCTCGTCCAGTCGTCGGTCTATGATCTTTTCATGGACGAACTTGTCTCGGCAACCACGCGGCTCAAGGTCGGCGACCCGCTCGATCTCGCCAGCGATATCGGTGCGGTATCGAGCGCCGAACAGCTGGACAAGAATCTCGGCTTCGTCGCCATGGCGCAAGCCGAAGGCGCCCGTCTCGTCGCCGGTGGCGAACGGATACTGACCGAGACCGGCGGCAGCTACATGGCGCCGACGATCTTCGAGAACGTGACGCAAGAGATGCAGTTGGCGCGCGAGGAGGTGTTCGGACCGGTGCTCGGCGTGATGCGCTTCGAGACCGAGGAGGAGGCGGTGCATCTGGCCAACTCCACTGTCTACGGACTTGCCTCGGCGGTGTGGACCGCCAATCTTTCCACGGCCCATCGCATGGTGCGCGCCATCAACGCCGGTGTCGTCCACGTCAACACCTATGGCGGAGCCGATATCACCGTGCCGCTTGGCGGCGTCAAGCAGTCCGGTTCCGGCCGTGACAAGTCGCTGCATGCGCTGGAGAAATTTGTCGACCTCAAGACCGCCTGGATTGCGCTCTGAGCCTCGCGGAAAGGCCAGCATATCTGCTCTTTTCGTCAAGCTTGGCCTCAGAACGCCACGCTGGTGCTGATTGGCGGCGATCAGGTCGTCGCTATCGGCAGCTCGACTAGCGTGGTGTCGCGGGTCCAGGCTTTGCGCGGAAAGCCGTGTTGCGACCGGCGGGTATCACAGCGTCCTACTCCGTTGTGCCGGCTTTTTTTCTGCGCCGATTGGTGTGCGACTGGGCGACGGCCATTCGTAATTCAGGTGTGACCTCCAAAGGCGCATTCTCTGTCCCATGCGGGTCTTGCAGCCCCTGGACGTGGACGGTCGGGAATGGGAGCTCGATGCCCTGCTCCTTGAAGGCCTGGCGGAGGCGCAAAAAGAACCTGCCTTTCATGCTGAAGGCGCCTCCAGGTCTGGTCGTGACCTTGACCCTCAAGACGATGCCGTACTCGCCGAACTCCTGCACCCCCTGCATCTTGATCGGTTCGATCACCCAGTGTTTGAACTCCGGATCTTCCGCCAGTTCCAGGCCAATTCGCTTGATCAGTTTGCGAGCAAAGTCGATATCGGTGTCATAGCCAACGGTGATGTTGAATTTGTCGGTGACCCAGTCACGGCTCTGGTTCTGCACGGCGCCGAGTTCGCCGAAAGGTATCGTGAACAGCGGACCACGATGGTGGCGCAGCTTCACCGAGCGCAGCGAAAAGCTCTCCACCGTACCCCTGTAGCTGCCCGATGAAATGTATTCGCCGACACGGAAAGCATCGTCGAGCAGATAAAACACGCCAGAGATCACGTCCTTGACGATGGTTTGCGCGCCAAAACCCACGGCGACGCCGACGACGCCGGCGCCGGCGATCAGCGGGCCGATCTGGATGCCGATCGAAGCGAGCATCATCAGCACCGCCATCACGATGATCACTGCTAGCAGAATGTTCTGGATGATCGGCAACAGCGTGTGCAGCCGCGCCTGATGCGGATCGAGGGTGAGGATGTCTTCTTCGCTCACCACCGCTTGCGGTATCGCGACGCCCAGCTTTCGTTCGATCAAGGCTTTGATGATCGACCAGCCGAAATCGGCAGCAAGGGCAATGACCACGACGTTGATCAAGCCGCGCAATATGAGCATGGTGGTCGTATCGCTGCCGCGCATGGATTGCATGTCCAGGCCCAGTACGCGTGCGAGAAGGTAAGCCGCCGCGAGGATGAAAATCATCCGGATACCGCGATCGATGACAGCGATCGTCACCGCCGGGATCGTCGGCCGGCCCGCATCTTCCGAACCGGGCCGCAGGACGAAATTAACCCCGCGCTCCGTCAACACGATGGCCAGGGGCAGAAAGAAAGAGGCGAAGGTAAACCAGAAGAATGTGTAGAGGCCAGCAATGCGTTCGAGGAACAGAACGACGAAATAAACCGTCAACAACCATGTCACTGCCGTGTGACCGCTGTGGCGCGCGCGGTCTCGCTGCGTTCTTGGCCGACGCCAAATGGCCAGCAGGAAGAGCAACAGCAGGATGAAATCGGCGCCGACGGACAGGACCATCATTCCGTCCTGGTCTATGCCGAGACCCGGCAAGAGGACAAACGCGGCGGCGAAGAAGGCGAAAACGCCGACGATCCGGGGCAGCCAATAAGCCCAATGGTCAGCAGCTCCGTTGGTGATCGGCAGGGCACGAACCTCGATGGCGTGCTCGACCTCCATGAAAGAAGGGACGAGCGTGGCCATCACGTATAGGCGCACAGCCCACGTAAAGACCGCAGCCATCAGAAATGTCAGCACAATCTCGCGGATGAGCGCTGGCCAGTCGAACAGCATGAACGCACCGGCGCTGCCCAGCGCGAACGAGCCGATCATCATGCTGGAATAAAGCGTGCGGCCGCCGATCTTCTTGGCCCGCCCGATGGGCGTATCTCTGGGTTGCGCGATGATCCAAAGACGAAATGGACGGGTGAGCTTGTATATTGCCCAGGTGAGCGCCAGGCCGGCAGCGATAAAGATCGCAATCAGCACCAATACGCTGACGGGGCCCTTGCTGGACATATCGTCCATTGTCTGGGCCCGGACGCGCGCGAACTGGCCCGGCAGTGTGGGCACGGTTCGCACGATTTTCTCGATGTGATGCTTGATCCGATCGAGCGTCGAGGATGCCATTGTATTCATCTGGCCCGGTGCGGCCGCGGCGTCGGCCGGCGGAGTGCTAGCCGCAGCAGGCGCTTCCGTTGAACCAGCGGCCGGATTTCGTTGCTCGGCCACCCAGGCCTTCACCGACGGATCGTCGAGAAGCTCGAACAGCTGTTTGACCTTGTCGGGCGCGACGGCGGCCGGTGACTGCGCCTGTGCCGGGCCAGCCAGCAGGAGGGCGATGCCAAGGATGAGCGGCCCGGCAATCAGGGCAAACATCGTCGTCAGGCCTCCGGGACGCCGTGCCGGGCGCGCCAGCTTGCTGGCTCCCAATCGTCGTTTCATGAGCAGCATCGTGCGGTAACCTTCCGGTCAGATCGGCGAGCAAGGACAGCTATGTCCGTCGTTGCCCCCACCTTTAACAAGCCGATGTTGCGGTGCAAGTCTCATCGCACCTAGACCGTTGGGTAGGGCACCAGGCGACCGGCAAGGCTGTCGTCACCAGCGCCAGCGTTGCGCTGCGTTCCTTGTCCCGACCACCTAGACCGGGTCGTTGTCGGTCGTCGGTTGCTCCGCGGCGGGAGCCTGTGACCATGCCGCATTGCACAATTTTGCGACCTTGCCCACAATGCACGCATGGTCCGCAGCTCACTCGCCGTCCTGGTCATCGACGAAAACCGTATCCGCGCCGCGATCATCGAGGCAGGTTTGCGCGAGGCCGGCCATGAGCGGGTCACCGTCATCCACGATGTGACCGGCATTGCGCGGCGCATCGCCGAGATCGAGCCGGACGTCATCGTCATCGACCTGGAAAACCCGAACCGCGACATGCTGGAAAACATGTTCCAGCTGTCGCGTGCGGTGAAGCGGCCGATCGCCATGTTCGTCGACCGGTCGGACCAGGCATCGATCGAAGCGGCGGTCGATGCCGGCGTTTCGGCCTATGTCGTCGACGGCCTCAGGCAAGAGCGCGTCAAGCCGATCCTGGACATGGCGGTCAGCCGCTTCAACGCTTTCTCGCGCATGGCGCGCGAGCTGGAAGAGGTTCGAGGCGAGCTTGAGAGCCGCAAGGTGATCGACCGTGCCAAGGGCATCCTGATGAAGTCGCGCGGCCTGACCGAAGAGGCCGCCTACACGCTGCTGCGCAAGACGGCGATGAACCAGAACCGCAAGATCGGCGACATTGCCCAGAGCCTGGTGACTGCCGCCGGGCTGCTCGGGCCGTCGGAGGACGAATGAGCATGAGCGCCGAGCACCAGATCACCGCCGGCTTCATGCCGCTCTTCGACAGTGCCGTGCTGGTTGCGGCGGGTGAGCTTGGATTTGCCGCGCGCGAGGGCATCGATCTCACACTGCACCGCGAGACCTCCTGGGCCAACATCCGCGACCGCATCGCCATCGGCCATTTCCACCTGGCGCACATGCTGGGGCCGATGCCGCTCGCCTGCAATCTCGGGCTGACGCCGCTTGCTTCCGAGACCATCGTGCCGTTTTCGCTCGGGCTTGGCGGCAATTGCGTCACCATCTCCAACGCCGTCTGGGAAGGCATGGCGGCACACGGCGCCATACCCGATCTCGAGCCCGCGCGCGCGGGCGCAGCCCTCGGTGCCTTCATTCGCGACCGCGCCGGGGCTGGCGGCGATCCGCTGCGCTTTGCCGTGGTGCACCCGCATTCGGGGCATAATTACGAACTGCGCTACTGGCTTGCCGGGTGCGGCATCGATCCGGAGCGCGAGATCGAGATCGTCATCGTGCCGCCGCCCTTCATGGCCGATGCGCTGGCCGCCGGGCGGATCGACGGCTACTGCGTCGGCGAGCCCTGGAACAGCGCCTCGGTCGCCGCCGGCACCGGCCATATCGTCACGGTCAAAGCGCTGCTGTGGCGCAACAGCCCGGAGAAGGTGATCGGCGTGCGCAAGGCCTGGTCGCAGGAGAACCCGGTCCCGCTGGCAGCATTGCTGCGCGCGCTGCATCATTCGGCGCGCTGGTGCCAGGATCCGGGCAACCGCGCCGAACTGGCTGGTGTGATGGCTCAAGCTGGCTTCCTCGGCCTGCCACCAGCTGTCCAGATGCCGATCCTGACCGGCCATCTTGAACTGGGCGGCGGCGCCGAACTGGATGTCGACGACTTCTTCCTGCCCTTCGACAAGGCGGCGAACTTTCCGTGGAAGAGCCATGCGCTGTGGTTCTATACGCAGATGGTGCGCTGGGGGCATGTCGAGCACACGCCGGAAAACCTTGCTATCGCCCGTGACTGCTACCGTCCCGACCTCTACCGCTCGGCGCTAAAGCCGCTTGGCGTTGCACTTCCCGGCGCCAATGCGAAGGTCGAGGGCGCGCTTAAGGTCGCCACGGCTGTCGGTGCGACCGGGGCAGGCTTGGTGCTTGGGCCAGACGGCTTCTTCGACGGTCAGACCTTCGACCCCGACGAGATCGACGGCTATATAGCGCGCCAGAAAGCCGCTCGCGCGGAAGCCTGATCATTCTCGCGCCATTCTTGTGCATTGCACAAAAAATGTGCGTGCGATTGCTGTAATGAACAATCTTTGACCTGCTTGCGATGTCGCCTCGCGTGCCGGCGTCTGGCGCGTAATGTTGATTTCATTTAGGTTTTTCGTTTCACTCAGAACTGGCACGGTTCCTGCTTTGAATTAGCCAGGCCCTTCGCGGGTCACGGAACAGGCGTCCAATGGCGGGCGCCACAGGCAAAGCTGCCGCTCAGGTCAACGACGCGATCCCGGATGTACGGACGCGCGAGGCCTGGACGGCGGCTTTTTTGTTTTGGGCCACTCGACGAAGCGTTCAACCGGAGATCACGATGAAAGAAAAAATAGGGAAATGGATCGGGACGGGAACATCGCTCAAGGATGTGACGCGCCGCGATTTTCTTGTCAGCAGCGCCATGACGGCCGGCCTGTTCGTGGCGGCCCGCAAGCTCTTCCCCTCGGGCGCCTATGCCGCCACGACCGCTCCGGAGGTCACCGGCGCCAAGCTCGGCTTCATCGCGCTGACCGACGCGGCGCCGCTGATGATCGCCAAGGAGAAGGGGCTGTTCGCCAAGTTCGGCATGCCCGACGTCGAGGTGCTCAAGCAGGCCTCCTGGGGCGCGACGCGCGACAATCTGATGCTCGGCGGCGAAGCCAACGGCATCGACGGCGCTCACATCCTGACGCCGCTGCCCTATCTCATGCACACCGGCAAGGTGACGCAGAACAACCAGCCGATGCCGATGGCTATCGTGGCGCGGCTCAACTACGACTGCCAGGGCATTTCGGTTGCGCAGGAATACGCCGGCACCGGTGTCGGCCTCAACGCCTCCAAGCTGAAGGACGCCTTCGCCGCCAAGAAGGCGGCCGGCAAGGAAATCAAGGCCGCCATGACGTTCCCGGGCGGCACCCATGATTTGTGGCTCCGTTACTGGCTGGCCGCCGGCGGCATCGATCCCGACAAGGACGTCTCGACCATTGTCGTGCCGCCGCCGCAGATGGTCGCCAACATGAAAGTCGGCAACATGGACGTGTTCTGCGTTGGCGAACCGTGGAACGAACAGCTCGTCCACCAGGGCGTTGGTTTCACCGCCGCCACCACCGGCGAACTGTGGAAGGGTCATCCCGAAAAGGCGCTCGGCCTCCGCGCCGAATTCATCGACAAATACCCTAACGCCACCAAGGCGATCGTGATGGCCGTCATGGAGGCCCAGCAATGGTGCGAGGCCACGGAGAACAAGGACGAGATGGCCGCCATCATCGGCAAGCGGCAATGGATGAACGTGCCTGTCGCCGACATTATCGGCCGCCTCAAGGGCGACATCAACTACGGCAACGGCCGCGTGGCCACCGGCACTGACCTCTACATGAAATTCTGGAAGGGTGGCGTTTCCTATCCCTACAAGAGCCACGACAGCTGGTTCCTCGCCGAAAACATCCGTTGGGGAAAATTCGGGCCGACCACCGACATCAAGACGCTGGTCGATCAGGTCAATCGCGAGGATATCTGGCGCGAGGCGGCGAAGGATCTCGGCGTTGCCGCAGCCGATATTCCGGCCTCGTCGTCGCGCGGCGTCGAGACCCTCTTCGACGGCAAGATTTTCGACCCGGCCAACCCGTCGGCCTATCTCGACAGCTTGAAGATCAAGGCATCGGCTTGACCTGCGCAAACGGCGCGTTGCGCCGTTTGTCGCCCCAGCGCAACGGCGCTTCGCCGTTGTCGCCCGCATCGACCCCGGAGTTATTGTCAGACATGTCCATCCAAGCCATTGAGGAAACCACGGTGAAGGCGTTCCCCGCCAAGCCTGCCGCGGTCATCGCTTTCACCGCCAAAGCGCGGCGCCGCTTCGACCCGATCGCGATCGCCGGCAGGCTGGCCACCGCCCTGGTGCCGCCGGTCATCGTTATCGCCTTCATGCTGGTCGTGTGGCAGATCGCCTGCTCGTCGCCGACCGCCAGCCTGCCGCCGCCCAGCCAGGTGTGGAACGAGGCTTATGATCTGATCGCGCATCCGTTCTTCAACAACGGCCCGCAGGATATCGGCCTTGCGTGGCGGGTGCTGATCTCTCTGCAACGCGTCGCCATCGGCTTCGGCCTGGCGGCGATCGTCGGCGTCGCGCTCGGCGCCCTGGTCGGCCAGTCGATCTGGGCCATGCGTGGCCTCGATCCGGTGTTCCAGATACTGCGCACCGTGCCGCCGCTGGCCTGGTTGCCGCTGTCGCTGGCTGCTTTCCGCGATTCCAGCCCGTCGGCGCTGTTCGTTATCTTCATCACCTCGATCTGGCCGATCATCATCAACACCGCCGTCGGCGTGCGCAACATTCCCGAAGACTACCGCAACGTCTCGCGCATCCTGCGGCTCAACCAGTTCGAATTTTTCGTCAAGATCATGGTTCCGGCGGCTGCACCTTACATCTTCACCGGCTTAAGGATCGGCATCGGCCTGTCCTGGCTCGCCATCGTCGCCGCCGAAATGCTGACCGGCGGCGTCGGCATCGGCTTCTTCATCTGGGACGCCTGGAACTCGTCGCGGCTGCCCGACATCATCGTCGCGCTCGCCTATATCGGCGTCACCGGCTTCTGCCTCGACCGCCTGGTCGCGGCAGTCGGCTCTTTCGTCACCCGCGGCACAACGGCAAAGTGAGGAGAAGGGCGATGACGGCCTATCTGAAGCTCGACCATATCGACAAATCCTTTGCCCGCGGCGGTCAGGTCAGCGAGGTGCTCAAGGACATCAGGCTGACCATCGACAAGGGCGAATTCGTCTCCATCATCGGCCATTCCGGCTGTGGCAAGTCGACCTTGCTCAATCTGATCGCCGGGCTGACCAAGGTTTCCGCCGGCGCCGTGCTGCTCGAAAACAAGGAGGTCGACAGCCCCGGACCCGAGCGCGCCGTGGTGTTTCAGAACCACAGCCTGCTGCCATGGCTCACCGTCTACGAAAACATCAGCCTGGCGGTATCGAAAGTCTTTGGTCGTTCCAAGAGCAGGACCGAACGGCATGACTGGATCATGCGCAATCTCGATCTCGTGCAGATGGCCCATGCCAAGGACAAGCGGCCGGCCGAGATATCGGGCGGCATGAAGCAGCGCGTCGGCATTGCCCGGGCGCTTGCCATGGAGCCGAAGATCCTGTTGCTCGACGAGCCGTTCGGAGCGCTCGACGCGCTGACGCGCGCCCATCTGCAGGATGCGGTGATGGACATCCATTCCCGGCTTGGCTCGACGACGATCATGATCACCCACGATGTCGACGAGGCGGTGCTGTTGTCCGACCGCATCGTCATGATGACCAACGGTCCAGCGGCGACCATCGGCGAGGTGCTGGCGGTGCCGCTGGCGCGGCCGCGTCGCCGCGTCGAACTCTCTTCCGACCGCACCTTTTTGCGCTGCCGCGAAGCGGTGCTGAAGTTCCTCTATGAACGTCATCGCTTCGTCGAAGCCGCGGAGTAACGCCATGACCGAAAAACTCGTCATCATCGGCAACGGTATGGCCCCTGGGCGCATGCTGGAGCATCTGCTCGAACAGGCGCCGGGCCGCTACACCGTGACCATCTTCAACGCCGAGCCGCGGGTGAACTACGACCGCATCATGCTGTCGCCGGTTCTCTCCGGCGAAAAGGCCTATGAGGAAATCATCATCCACGGCGACGGCTGGTACATCGCCAACAACATCACCCTCTACAAGGGTCACAAGATCGTCGCCATCGACCGGGCGGCCAAGACCGTCACCTCCGACCACGGCGTCACCGAGCCTTACGACAAGCTCGTCATCGCCACCGGATCGGTGCCCTTTATCATTCCGGCGCCCGGCCATGATCTGCCGGGGGTGCTGACCTATCGCGACCTCGACGATGTTCAGGCCATGATGCTTGCCGCCCAGTCGCGCGCCAAGGCCGTGGTCATCGGCGGCGGCCTGCTCGGGCTGGAGGCGGCAGCAGGTTTGAACGCCCAAGGCATGGACGTCACCGTGCTGCATGTCATGCCGACATTGATGGAGCGTCAGCTCGATCCAGCCGCCGGCTATCTCCTGCAGCGCGCGGTGGAACAGCGCGGCATCAAGGTCATCACCAAGGCCAACACCCAGGCGATCACCGGCAACGGCAAGGTCGGGCAGGTGGAGCTTGCCGACGGCACTATTATCCCGGCAACGCTGGTGGTGATGGCGGTCGGCATCCGGCCGAATGCGGCGCTGGCCAGAGAGGCCGGCATAGCCGTCAATCGTGGTATCGTCGTCGATGCCGGCATGCGCAGCAACGACCCCGACATCTACGCGCTCGGCGAATGCGCCGAGGTCAACGGCCAGGTTTACGGGCTGGTCGCGCCGCTCTACGAGATGGCGCGTGTTGCCGCGAGCCAGTTGGCCGGCAACGAGGCAGCGGCCTTCGTCCACATGGACACGCCGACCAAGCTCAAGGTCACAGGCATCGACCTGTTCTCGCTTGGCGACTTCGCCGAAGGCGAGGACCGCCAGGAGATCGTGCTGCGCGATGCCGCCGCCGGCGTCTACAAGCGCCTTGTCCTGAAAGACGACCGCATCATCGGCACCGTGCTTTATGGCGAGACGGCTGACGGCGCCTGGTTCAACGACCTCAAGAAGAAGCAGACCGACATATCGGAGATGCGCGACACGCTCATCTTCGGCCAGTCCTACCAGGGGGGTGCCCCGCTGGACCCTATGGCGGCCGTTGCAGCCTTGCCGGATGATGCGGAAATCTGCGGCTGCAACGGCGTTTGCAAGGGCAAGATCACCGGCGCGATCACGGCCAAGGGCCTGGCTTCGCTCGACGACGTGCGCGCCCACACCAAGGCATCGGCTTCCTGCGGTTCGTGCACCGGGCTGGTCGAGAAACTGATGGTGCTGACCATCGGCGACAAATACAACCCGGCCGCCGTGCAACCGATGTGCGGCTGCACCACGCTCGGCCATGACGAGGTGCGCCGGCTGATCATCGCCAAGAGCCTGAAGACCATTCCCGCCGTCATGCAGGAGCTGGAATGGACGACCTCCTGCGGCTGCGCAAAATGTCGGCCGGCGCTCAACTACTACCTCGTCTGCGACTGGCCGAACGATTACGCCGACGACTATCAGTCGCGCTTCATCAACGAACGCGTCCACGCCAACATCCAGAAGGACGGCACCTATTCGGTGGTGCCGCGCATGTGGGGCGGCGTCACCAACGCCGCCGAACTGCGCGCCATCGCCGACGTCGTCGACAAGTTCGAGATACCGATGGTCAAGGTCACCGGCGGCCAGCGCATCGACATGCTGGGCATCCGCAAGGAGGATCTGCCGGCGGTGTGGGCCGATCTCGGCCAGGCCGGCTTCGTCTCAGGCCATGCTTACGCCAAGGGCCTGCGCACGGTGAAGACCTGTGTCGGCTCCGACTGGTGCCGCTTCGGCACGCAGGATTCGACCGGCCTCGGCATTCGCATCGAGAAATTCATGTGGGGCTCGTGGACCCCGGCCAAGGTCAAAATGGCGGTATCGGGCTGTCCGCGCAACTGCGCCGAGGCGACCTGCAAGGATGTCGGCGTGATCTGTGTCGACAGTGGCTACGAGATCCATTTCGCCGGCGCCGCCGGGCTCGACATCAAGGGCACCGAAGTGCTTGGCCTGGTCAAGACCGAGGACGAGGCGCTGGAGCATATCGTGGCGCTGACGCAGATGTACCGCGAGCAGGGCCGCTATCTCGAGCGCATCTACAAATGGGCCAAGCGCATCGGCATCCCCGAGATCAAGCGCCAGATCATGGACGACGGCGCCAAGCGCAAGGCCTATTACGAACGCTTCGTCTTCAGCCAGAAATTCGCCCAGGTCGACCCGTGGTCGGAACGCGTCTCCGGCAAGGACAAGCACGAGTTCCGGCCAATGGCTTCTGTCGGGTTTGCGCAGGCTGCGGAGTGATCAAGATGGACTGGACATCGATCGGCTCACTCTCCGACATCCCCCGCCGCGGCGCGCGCTGCGTCGACACACCCGAGGGTAAGATCGCCGTCTTCCGCACGCAGGACGATCAGGTCTATGCCATCGACGACCATTGCCCGCACAAGGGTGGGCCGCTGAGCCAAGGCATCGTCCACGGCACCGCCGTCACCTGTCCCTTGCACAATTGGGTCATCTCGCTGGAGACGGGCAAGGCGCTCGGCGCCGACGAGGGCGCAGTGCGCACCATTCCTGTGCGCATCGAGGGCGAGCACCTGTTCATTGCGCTGAAAGCGCTAGCCAGCCGCGCGGCCTGAAGCATGGAACTGGGCGAAGCGCGCGAGGTGAGGACCACCTGCCCCTATTGCGGGGTGGGTTGCGGCGTGCTGGCGAAAGTCGCCGCGGACGGTGAAGTCAGCGTCCGCGGCGATCCCAATCATCCAGCGAACTTCGGCCGGCTCTGCTCCAAGGGCTCGGCCCTGGCCGAAACCATCGACCTCGACGGCAGGCTGCTCTACCCCGAAATCCACGGTCGCCGTGCCGGCTGGGACGAGGCGCTCGACCGCGTCGCTTCGACCTTTTCGCAAACCATCGCCGAGCACGGTCCTGACTCCGTCGCCTTCTATGTCTCCGGCCAGTTGCTGACCGAAGACTACTATGTCGCCAACAAGCTGATGAAGGGCTTCATCGGCTCGGCCAACATCGACACCAATTCGCGGCTATGCATGGCCTCCTCGGTTGCCGGCCACCGCCGCGCCTTCGGCTCCGACACCGTGCCCGGCACCTACGAGGATCTCGAGCTCGCCGACCTGATCGTGCTGGTCGGCTCCAATCTCGCCTGGTGCCATCCCGTGCTCTTCCAGCGCATCGCGGCGGCCCGGGAAAAACGACCGGAGATGAAGGTCGTGCTGGTCGACCCGCGCCGCACCATGACCGCTGATATCGCCAACATTCACCTGGCGATCGCGCCGGATGGCGACGTTGCTTTGTTCACTGGTCTGCTCGCCTGGCTCGGCCAGCACAACGCACTCGACCGTGGCTATGTGACCGCACACACGACCGGCTTCGGCCAAGCTCTCTTCGCCGCATCGGCGCTCGACCTTGCCGGCATTGCCGCCGCCACCGGCCTGAGCGAGGACGAGCTCACCCGCTTCTACAACCTGTTCGCCGCGACTGCGAAAACCGTCACTGTCTACAGCCAGGGAGTGAACCAGTCGTCTTCGGGCACCGACAAGGTCAACGCCATCATCAACTGCCACCTCGCCACCGGCCGCATCGGCAAACCTGGGGCAGGGCCGTTTTCGGTGACCGGCCAGCCCAACGCCATGGGCGGCCGCGAGGTCGGCGGCATGGCCAACATGCTGGCTGCCCATATGGAGATCGATAACCCCGAGCACCGCGACCGCGTGCAGCGTTTCTGGAATGCGCCGGCCGTCGCCCAAAAGCCCGGTCTGAAGGCGGTCGAGATGTTTCAGGCGATCGCCGCCGGCCGCATCAAGGCACTGTGGATCATGGCCACCAACCCGGTCGATTCGATGCCGGATGCCGATGCCGTCGAGGCAGCGATCAAGGCCTGCCCGTTTGTCGTGGTTTCGGATGTGCTGGCGAGCACGGACACCGTGCGTCACGCCCATGTGCGGCTACCCGCCGCCGCCTGGGGCGAGAAGGACGGCACCGTGACCAATTCAGAGCGCCGCATCTCGCGCCAGCGCAGCTTTCTTGCAGTGCCCGGCGAGGCGCGGCCGGATTGGCAGATCATTGCCGAGGTGGGCAAGCGGATGGGGTTTGGCGAGGCGTTTGCGCATGTGACGCCGGCGGAGGTTTTCGCCGAACACGCCGCGCTGTCGGGTTTCGAGAATGACGGCGCGCGGGATTTCGATATCGGCGCTTATGGTGCGATCGATGCCGACGCCTATGAAGAATTGGCTCCGTTCCAATGGCCGGCGCCGAGCCCAGCCACCCCCCTCTGGCCTGCCGGCCATCTCCCCCGCAAGGGGGGAGATCAGCCGTCGCCTCGGCCTTCGCCAATTACCAACGATGCAGAAGATATGCCGGCGTCAAAGCTGCCAATCTCCCCCCTTGCGGGGGAGATGTCCGGCAGGACAGAGGGGGGTGTTCAAGCGGGACTTGACCCTTCCAGCACCCGCTTCTTCGCCAACGGCAATTTCTACAATCCCGACCGCAAGGCGCGCTTCATCGCCATTCGTCCCATCGTCGAGACACGCACCAGCCCGGACTATCCGCTGATCCTCAACACCGGCCGTGTTCGCGACCATTGGCACACGATGACCCGCACTGGGAAAAGCCCACGTCTCTCCCAGCACATGGCCGAGCCCTTCGTCGAGATCCACCCGGCGGATGCCACGCATCACGGCATTGGCGACGCCGACATCGTGCGCGTCTCCAGCCTGCGCGGGGATGTGCTGGTGCGCGCGCTGGTGACGGCACGCCAGCGCCGGGGGAGCGTGTTTGCGCCGATGCACTGGACCGATCAGTTTTCGGCAAAGGGCCGCCTCGACACGCTGACCGCGCCTCTGACCGATCCGGTTTCCGGCCAACCTGCGCTGAAACATGTCGGCGCCCGTATCGAGAAATTCGCCGCGAGAGCCTTCGGCTTCGCTGTGGTGCGCCGCAAGCCGGTGGCGCTCGCAGCAGATTACTGGGCCGTGGCCAAATGCAAGGGCGGCTGGCGGGTGGAGCTTGCCTTTGCCGGCGATGACATCGACTGGGCTGGTTTTGCTGGTTCGCTTTTCGATGTTCCCGTAGCCGACATGCTCGCCTATCACGACCGCGATACCGGCCAGCATCGCATTGCTGCCTTTGACGACCAGCACCTCGCCGGGGCTTTGTTTATCGCGTCGGGACCGGTGGCGGTTTCGCGGGGTTGGGCGGCACAGCAACTCCAGGAGGTTCACACCAGCCAGCGCGAACGCTTCAGGATCGTCGCCGGTCGCGCCGGCGCCGATCGGCCCGATGCGGGCGCGACCGTCTGCTCCTGTTTCAGCGTCGGGGTCAACCAGATCGTGGCGGCAGTGGCGGCCGGGTGCACGACAGTCGAAGCCGTAGGCGGCGCCCTGAAGGCCGGCACAAATTGCGGCTCCTGCCGGTCCGAGATCCGGGCGGTCATCCAGGCCAATCGGGTTCAGGCTGCGGAGTAGGTGCGGCTGGATCTGACGATATCCTCTTGGGCCACCATGGTCATCGATTGCGGAAGGTGGTGGCTGTCTAATCCAGCCGGTCGCGCAGGATGCTCCAGGGGAGCAGCATATTCGGTGCATAGCGCACGAGCTTGTGCAGCGGGATCGGCGCTGGCGGCGCGAAGGGGAGCGGCAGATCGCGGGCGTCCGTTCCGCTCGCCCAGTTGGCCAGCACCTTGCCCATTGCCGTGGTCATGGCGATGCCGCGGCCGTTGCAGGCGAAGCCTGCGATCAGGCCTGGGCCGAGGTCGATGAGACGCGGCAGGAAATCCGGCCCCACCGCCGCCACGCCTGTCCAGCTGTAGGCAAGCGGCGGCAGGTCAGGCAAATCGAGATGCCTGGCGAGCCGTCGCCAGATTGTTTGCGGCACCCGCGTCTCGGCGCCGGCTCCGACGACATGCATGCCGCCGCTGATCAGCCGGTTCTGGCCATCGCAGCGGCACGTGAACAGGTTGCGCCTGGTGTCGCCAACGCCCTGGCCGCCGGGCATCAGGCGCGCGCGTATGGCGCGCGACAGCGGCGCAGTGGCGATCTGGAAGACTTTCAGCGGGATATACGTCCGTGCCAGTGTCGGGTTCAGCTCTCCACCATAGGCGTTGGTGGCGACCAAGACCTTGCCCGCTCGCACAGTGCCGGACGCAGTCTTCAAGGCCCAGCCATCCGGCGTGCGGTCGATGGAAGTGACACGCGTCTGCTCGAAGATGCGTGCGCCAACCTTTTCCGCGGCGTCGGCCAGGCCGCGCGCATACTCGACCGGATTGAGGACGCCGCCCGAGTTGTCCATCCAACCGCCGGCGTAGCCGCCGATACCGGTGAGCGTCGTGACCGCCTTGGCATCGAGCGTTACGGTCGGCCTGCCCCGCGCCGCCCATTGCTCGGCGCGCGATCGCGTCTTTTCCAGCGCGGCGGACGAATGCGCCGGCTGGATCCAACCGTTCTGCACAGCGTCGCATTCGATGCCATGCCGCTTGATCAGGCCGAAGACGAGGTCAGCGCTTCCCGCGGCGAAATCGATCAGCCTCCCGCCGCGCTCGGGTCCGAGTTCGGCGATGATGTCGTCTGGATCCCGCTTGGCGAAGTTCGGAACGACGAAGCCGGCATTCCGGCCGGTCGCACCCCAAGCGATGAATTCGGCTTCGAGGACCGCGACCGAAAGCCCTTTCTCAGAGGCATGCAATGCCGTCGACAGGCCGGAAAAGCCGCCGCCCACAATCGCGAGATCGACGTCGAGTCCGCCTTGCAGCGCGCCCCGGTCGCGGCGGTTGCGGCTGACGGCATGCCAGAGCGAAACGCCATACGCTTGCTGCCGGATCATGGCATTCATGATCCGGCCTCGTTCTCGTTGGCCGCCGCCTTTGTCTGTGTGCCGGGCTTCGGTCGGCGCGGCCGGTCGCCGAACAATCCGTTAGGCCGCATCAGCAGGATGACGCAGAGCATGACGCCGATGGCGACGATCTGCAGTGAGGCCGCGCGTGCTTGCTGCTCGGGCGCAAACAGCACGCTGGTCAGCGTGCCCGACCCCGCCCATATCGCCCAGACCAGGATGCTGCCGGCAACGGCGCCGGCATTGCTGCCCGAGCCGCCGACGATCAGCATCACCCAGACCTGGAAGGTCAGGATCGGCAGATAGTTATCGGGCGCGATGAAGCCGGTGAAATGCGCCTGCAAAGCGCCGGCCAGCGCCATGATAGCGCCGCCGACGGCGAAGGCCTGGACGCGGTAGAAGCGCGCGCTCTTGCCCAGCGAAATCGCCGCTCGCTCGTCCTCGCGCAGCGCCTTGAGCACGCGGCCCCAGGGGCTGCGCGACAGGTGCTCCAGAGCGAGATAGGCGATCAGCGTCACAGCCGAAACGACGGCGAGGTTCGACAGGTTGAACAGCAGCGGCGTTTCGGCAAGGCCGCCGAACGGGCGCGGGATGAAACCGATGCCGAACGGGCCGCCGGTGAGTTTCTGCGCGTTGAGCGCGACCAGCTGCACGACGACGGCGACGCCGAAGGTGGTGATCGCCAGGTAGTCGGATCGCAGACGCAGCGTGGCCATGCCGGTAAGTGCTGCGGCGATACCGCCGACGACCATGGCGCCCGCCCAGCCGACCAGGATCGGCAGACCGAAGCCGCCGAAGCGCGCGGCATCGTCCGGGGTCGTCAGCAGCGCCGATGTATAGGCGCCGATGGCGACGAATCCGGCAAGGCCGACATTGAAAAGGCCAGTCAGCCCCCACTGCAGATTGAGCCCCAGTGTGACCAGCGAAAAGATCAGTGCGGTGGTCAGGAAGAAGGCGCCGTAGCCGAGCAGGTCCATCAGCGTTCCCTCACACCAAACAGGCCGATCGGCCGAACGAACAGCACCGCCATCAGGATGATGAAGGAGATTGCGGCGCGCCATTCGGCGCCGATCAGCTGCACCGCACCGGCTTCGGCAAGACCGATGATCAAGCCGCCGAGCACAGCGCCCGGAATGCTGCCGATGCCGCCGAGGATGGCTGCTGCAAACATCGGCAGCAGCATGTCGAAGCCCATGAACGGGCGGATCTGCACCAGAATGCCGATCATCACGCCGGCCACGCAGGCCAGCGCCCCGCCGATGATCCAGGTGACGCGCACCACGGAGGCAACATCGATGCCGACGATGCGGGCCAGGGCCGCATTTTGGCTCAGCGCCTGCATGGAGCGGCCGGTCTGCGTGCGTGTCATCAACAGATGCACGCCGAGCACCAGCACTGCGGTCAGCAGCAGCAGCGCGATCTGATCGGGCGTGATGCGGATGCCGAAGCCGACCGGCATGGCGATCTGGATCGCCCGGCTGAAATAGGTCGGGCGTGAGCTGAAGGTGAATTCGAGCAGGCTGCGCAGCGCCATCGAGGCGCCGAAGCTCGCCATCACCACGATGATGGCTTGCCCCTGCGAGCGCAGCCGCGAAAACAGCACCTTGTCGAGCAACAGCGCCAGCAGGGCGGTGAAAGCCATGCCGACAACCAGCGCAACCAGCAGCGGCCAGCCGAAGGACAGCGGACCAATGGGCGCCACCTTGCCGAACATCGCGCCGATGGCGCTGACGACGGCGAGCGTCGCATAGGTGCCCCAGGCCATGAAGTCGCCATGGGCGAAGTTCGAGAAGCGCAGGATCGAGTAGGTCAGCGTCACGCCGATGGCGCCAAGGCCGATCATCGAGCCGGTCAGCAGCCCATCGACGACAAATTGCAGGCTCATGCCGCGCCTCCCTTGCCGACGGGGGACGGGCGTTGGCCGAGATAGAGTTCGGCGACGACAGGATCGTTCCACAATTCGGATGCCACACCCTCGTGCCGGTCCCTGCCTTCGACCAGCACATAGGCGCGGTCGCCGATGGCAAGCGCTGCCTTGGCGTTCTGTTCGACCAGCAGGATGGTGACGCCGGACCTGCGGATGCCGGCCAGCATCTCGAACACCGTCGATACGAATTTCGGCGAAAGGCCGGCCGACGGTTCGTCGAGTACCAGCACCTTGGGATGGACGATCAGGGCGCGCGCGACGGCAAGCATCTGCCGCTGTCCGCCCGACAGATTGCCGGCGGCGGTGCGGCGCTGGCGGACGAGGTCGGGGAAGGCCGTGTACATTTCCTCGATGCGGGCAGGGATTTCGCGTCGCTCGAGGATGCCGCAGGCGACTTTCAGATTGTCCTCGACCGACATCAGCGGGAAGATGTTCTCCGTCTGCGGTACGAAGGCCAGGCCGAGCCGAACCATGGTGTGGGCGGGAGCAGCAGTTATGTCCTTGCCGTCCAGGAACACCGCGCCGCCGGTGATCGGGACAAGGCCGGCGATCGCCTTGATGAAGCTCGACTTGCCGGCGCCGTTGGGACCGAGCACGACGACGATCTCGCCCTTGCCGACGGTGATCGAGGCGCCGCGCACGATCGGCACGCCGGGCTCGTAGCCGGCTTCGAGGTTGCGCACGTCGAGGACCGTCTCACTCATGCTGGGCCTCCGAGATAGGCCTCGATGACGCGCGGGTCGCGGGCGACCTCTTCCGCAGTGCCTTCGCTGAGCAACTGGCCGCTCGCCATGACCAGCACGCGGTGGCAGAGCCGCGTCACCATGTCGATATTGTGCTCGATCAGCAGAAAGGTGATGCCGCGCGCGTTGATGTCGCGGATGCGGTCGATGATGATCTCGAGCAGCGTTGCGTTGACGCCGGCCGCCGGCTCGTCGAGCAGGATGATCGCCGGATCGGCCATCATGACGCGGGCGAGTTCGAGCAGCTTGCGTTGACCGCCGGAAAGCACGCGTGCCGGTTCGTGCGCCAGCCGAGCGAGCGAGACGAGCTCGAGCAGCTCGAGTGCCTTTGCCCTGGCTGCTCTTTCCTGTGCCGCCACTCGCCACGGCGTGACGAAGTTGGCGAGCAATTTTTCGCCGGCTTGGCCCTGCGCCGCCAGCATGATGTTTTCGATCAGCGTCAGATTGGGCAGGGGGCGCGGGATCTGGAAGGTGCGGCCAAGACCACGGCCGATACGCAGATGAGCGGCTTCGCCGGAGACGCGCGTGCCATTGAGCAGGATATCGCCGCTGGTTGGCAATATGCTGCCCGCCAACAGATCGAACATCGTCGTCTTGCCGGCGCCATTGGGTCCGATCAGGCCGAGGATTTCGCCCGCTTTGACATCAAACGAGACATTGTCGACGGCGACAAGGCCGCCAAAACGCCTGACGACGTTTCGTGCCGTCAGAACTGGCGCACGGGTCTCCTGCCGTTGGCGCTCCGCTGCATCGCTCATCAAACCCTCTGGCCGAAGACGATCGTTGTCGCCTCCTGATTTTTGATTTGTGATCACACTTGCGTTGATCACGCTATTCGGCTTTAATTTCATTCGCAAGCCGAAAACGGGGCAAATGCCGGTAATGCAGAAGGCTGCCATCGACAAGAACAACGGGACGATCGCAGCCCAGCTTACGCCGGTCGGCCGCGAGACGGTGCAGGATCGCGTCTATTCCGAGTTGCGCCGTGCTCTGATCGGTGGCCTTTTCGAGCCGAACCAGGTGCTGACTATCCGCGGTCTCGCCGATGCGCTGGTCACCTCGACCATGCCGGTACGCGAAGCGCTTGGACGGCTGATCACGGAAAAGGCGCTGGAGGCGCTGCCCAACCGCTCGGTGCGCGTGCCGCCGATCACGCTGGAGCGCATCGACGACCTCCTGCGCGCCCGCTCACTCATCGAAGGCGAAGCGATCGCGCTTGCCGCCACGCGTATGAGCCCGCGCCAGATCGCATCGATCGAAGCCATGCTGGGCGAGTGGGACGAGATGCGGGCCCTGAAGCACAAGAAGGATATCGATCGCGAAGCGACGCTCAACCAGAGCTTCCATTTTGAGATCTACCGCTGCTGCGGCTCGGCTGTGCTGATCCCGATGATCGAAAGCCTCTGGCTTCAATCGGGTCCCTGCATCCGCGTCGCCATCTATGCCTTCTCCGAGGCAGGCGAGGTTGATACCGCCCACTATCATCGTCGAATTGTCGCGGCACTTGCCAAACAGGATGCGCAAGCGGCGCGCGAGGCGCTGGTAGCCGACATCAGCCGCCCCTTCGCCTTCCTGCGCGACAAACTTCAATCGGCGAAGGACTGACATGCCCAAGCCCGCCATCGGCATCACAGAACCACGCTCGAAGCTTTCCGTGACGGCGCTGCTATTGCCCGAAAAGGCGCCGGAGAATGCCGCCTTCCTGCTGGCGTATCTGGCGCAGCCACGCATCATCCCAGGCATCCATGCGATGTGGACAGGACCGGAAATCTCGTGCCCGGTTCCGTCAGCCGATCTCCACGGCCAGGCCTATGCCCAGTCTTTGCCACCGGAGAATGCAACGCTGACGCCGCAGCCCGGCGATATCGTGCTGTCCTATGTGCCGCCACGCGTGTGGGGCGGCAATCCCAATGCCATCTTCGATATCGGCCTGTACTACGGGCAGGGGGCGCGGCTGCTGTTCCCGATCGGCTGGCTGGCCGGCAGCGTGGTCGCGCAAGTGCTTGCCGGAGAGCGCGATCAGTTTGCCGCCGCCTGCGGCGTCATCCGCCGCAACGGCGCCTGTGACATCACATTCAGCCTGGTGGAGGCCTGAATGGCCGACGACAGTTTCGAACTCTTCGATCTGCGCGTCGAAGCGGTCATCCCCGAGGGCAAGCCGGTCTATTGCGGCGCCAGGGCCGGCGACTATTTCGAACTCAAGGGCGAAATGCTCTCGCTGCCGGCAGGGCAGGGTTTTTCGATCTATTCGATCTCGGCCGTGTTGCCGCTCCTGGCGGCAAAGCAGCGCCCGACGCATGCAAATGACTGGATGACCTCGGATGCCGAGATCGCCTGTCCCGATCCCAATTGCGCCAGCCGGCTCCGCATCGTCAGGCTTGCCAAGCGGCGGTTCAGCCATGCCGAAACCACGGCCGTGCCGCTGCCGAAGGAGGCCGACAAGGGATGACCGCCAGGACCATCGAACTCAGCCCCGGCTATGGGATCTCGCGAGTCATCCGCGGTGGCTGGCAGCTGGCCGGCGGGCATGGCGCCGTCGACCGCAGCCAGGCGGTGACCGACCTCATCGCCACTTTCGATGCCGGCATCTGGACCTATGACTGCGCCGACATCTACACCGGCGTCGAGGAACTGATCGGCGCCGCGCGCCTGCGGCTGGCCGGCGAGCGCGGTCTCGATGTCGCGGCCAGGATGAAGGTGCACACCAAGCTGGTGCCGGACCTCGAACGACTGGCAGGCATCAGCCGCGACTACATCAGGGGCATCGTCGATCAGTCGCTTCGCAGGCTCAAGACCGAGCGGATCGACCTCGTGCAGTTTCACTGGTGGGATTATGACCAGCCTCGTTACGTCGAGGCGATGGGTTGGCTCGACGAGCTTCGGCTGGAAGGCAAGGTGCGCAATCTCGGCACCACCAATTTCGATACGCCGAGGCTAGCCGAAATCCTCTCCGCGGGCATCCCGCTGGTCAGCCAGCAACTGCAATATTCAGTGCTCGACCAGCGGCCGGCAGACAGCCTTGCGGGCCTTGCCGCTAAGAACGGTGTCCGCTTCCTCTGCTACGGCTCGGTGGCGGGCGGCTTCCTCAGCGACAAATGGCTTGGCGTGGCCGAGCCCTCCACGCCGCTCGAAAACCGCTCGCTGGTCAAATACAAGCTGATCATCGACGACTTCGGCGGCTGGGAGCTGTTCCAGTCCCTGCTCAAGGCGCTGAAAGCGGTCGGCGATCGCCACGGCGTCGACATTGCCACCATCGCCTCGGCATGGGTGCTCGAGCAGCCGCAGGTCGCGGCCGTCATTGTGGGTGCGCGCAACCAGGCACATGCGCTGGCC
Organism: Mesorhizobium sp. M1252; assembly: GCF_040318265.1. Classification (NCBI taxonomy): domain Bacteria; kingdom Pseudomonadati; phylum Pseudomonadota; class Alphaproteobacteria; order Hyphomicrobiales; family Phyllobacteriaceae; genus Mesorhizobium; species Mesorhizobium sp. M1252. The sequence continues at coordinate 265,316 of NZ_JAMYLX010000005.1, forward strand.
AATACGAAAATCATGGACGTCGCGCTCGACGCCGACGATCGCGCGCGGATTGCTGCCGCCATCGCACAAGGCACCGGCCTCGCGGGCGATGTCTACGCGCTGGAGCGCGACCGTCATGGCCGCCACGGCTCGATCATGCATTACAACCTCAATGCGGGGAAGAAATGAGCGGAGAGCCTTCCCTTTTTTCGCGTGCCAGCGCTGAAATCATCGACCTGCATCGCTTCTTCGTCGACTGGTTTGTCGCCGCGCGAGCCGACGCTGTGGAGTTCGGCCGCTTCGAGGCTGTCATGGGCGAAGGCCTCACCATGGTGGCGCCGAATGGCCAGATCCTCGATCGCGACGCGGTCGTAGATCATGTCCGGACAAGCCGCGCCACTTGCGACGACGGTTTTGCCATATCGATCGAGGACATCAGGCCGGGTTGGCAGGACGCGGACACGATCGTCATCTTCTACATCGAGGCGCAACTGCGCGCCGGCAAACACAGTCGCCGGCAGTCCAGTGCGGTCTTCACCACCAGTTCATCGGCACCAAACGGCGTCGAATGGCGGCATCTGCATGAGACCTGGCTGCAGGCGCCGGAAGGCTGAACAGGCAAAAGTTCAAACAAGAAAAGGGGAACGGCAATGAAGAAGACGATACTTCAAATCACCACAGCACTGGCTCTCGTGACGATGGCCGGCGCCGCACACGCAGCGGACTGCAAGATCACCGTCGGCCTGGTCATGGAGCTCACCGGTCCGGCCGGCGAATACGGCCAGGCCGGCGCGAAGTCCGTCGAAATGGCCTTCCGCGACATCAATGAAGCCGGTGGCGTACGCGGCTGCGATCTCGCAACCGACACGCGCGACAGCCAGAGCCAGGGCAATATCGCGGTCGATGCCGCGACCCAGCTGGTACAGGTCAAGAAGGTGCCGGTGATCATCGGCGGCATCATCTCCTCGGTGTCGATCCCGATTTTGACCTCGGTCACCGGGCCGGCCAAGATCGTGCAGGTGTCGCCGGCTTCGTCCTCGCCGACGCTGACCGCCCTTGGCCGCGACGGCAAGACCAACGGCATCTTCTTCCGCACCATCACGTCGGATGCGCTGCAAGGCGTGGCCGCCGCCAAATACGCCATCGACAAGGGCTTCAAGAAACTGTCGATCATCCATGTCAACAACGACTTCGGCGTCAACATGGTGGCCGAATTCTCGCGTGCCTACAAAGCGCTCGGCGGCACCATCGTCTCCGACACGCCCTATAATGAAAAGCAGTCGAGCTATGCTTCGGAAGTGACGGCGGCGATGGGAGGCGAGCCGGACGGACTCTACCTCGTCAGCACGCCGGTCGACGGCGCAACGGTCGCCCGCACCTGGATATCGCAGGGCGGCGTGCAGAAATTCCTGCTCAATGACGGCATGAACAGCCCGGACTTCATCGAATCCGTCGGCGCCGATTATCTGAAGGATGCCTATGGTACCTCTTCCGGCACCAGCCCGACGGCATCCACCGACTATTTCCTGAAAAACTACAAGGAGTTTTCGGGCATCGAACCGTCGAACCCGGCAGCCGACCGTTCCTATGATGCCGGCGCCATTGTCGGTCTCGCCATTGCCATTGCCGGCTCCGAGGATCCAGCCAAGATCAAGGATGCCATGTACAAGGCGGTCGATCCTGCCGGCACACCGATCTATGCCGGCAAGGACGAGTTCGCCAAGGCGCTCGGCCTGATCAAGGACGGCAGGCCGATCCGCTATGAAGGCGTCATCGGTCCGGTCAGCTTCGACAAATATGGCGACATCACCGGTCCGTTCCGGCTGTGGAAGATCGTCGACGGCAAGGTGACGACCGACGGTGAAATGACAACCGACGACGTCAACGCGCTGCAGGCGAAATTGCAGTAGGCGCCGGTACATTGTCCGGCGCGATCTCCGTTCGAGCTCTGGGAGATCGACGCCGGACAAGCAGTCCAACATCGGCGCTAGTTACGCGGTCAAGCGCGAAATCAGCCGGGTCAATATAACGACAGGCGGCTGGCCGGGCATGAAGACCTGCGGATTGGAGAGGGCGCCGACGATATGACCCACATAGTCTGATTTGTCGTAGCCGATTGACGATATCGGGTAGGCGTCGAAATTGGTCAGGGACACATTGTCGAAGCCATAGAGGCGGAAGCGGCTGGGCCGGTTGTCGGGGAAATCCGCCCGGCAGACATCCAGAACACCCATGGCCATCGCGTCGGACGTACAAAAGACCGCATCGGGACAGCCGCGTCCCGTCAGGCCGGCGGCTGCCGCATAGCCCGACTCGTAGGAATAGTCTCCCTGGACCGTCTGCAGCAGTTCAATTCCATGATGCCGGAACGCTTCGAGGTAGTGGCCGATGCGCAGCTGTTCGACCCGCGAGGACGAACGGCCGGTCAGCAGGCTGGCCGTGCGCGCGCGCTTGGCCGCCGCATCCGCCACGGCCTCGGCGATGCCGACGCCTTCATCGGGAATGACGGTGGGTGACAGATCGTCATGCAGTCCGTTCAGCATGATGACCAGGTCCGAGCGAAACATGCGCCGCACCGTCGCTGCATCGGCAAAGTCGGAGAACACCACGGCGGCATCGACATGATAGGCAACGCCGTTGCGCAGAAAATCCTCGACCCCTTCCGCCGAGCCGATGCGGATGAGGATGACCTGCTTGCCGATCGACTGGATTGCGTCGAGCAGACGGTCGAACAGGTCGAGATCTGAAAGGTCGTGAATGTGGTTGACCACGACGGCAACCAGATTGACGGTCTTGGTGGTCAGGCTTTGCGCCAGGAGATTGGGTTTGTAGCCGAGCTGCGCGGCGGCCTGCACGACACGTTCGCGTTTGTCCGCCGAGACCGGTCGCGGTCCGCTCGACAGCGCACGGCTCGCCGCGGCACGCGACACGCCTGCCAGCCGCGCGACATCGGCGATCGTTGCGACGGCGCCTCGAGTGTGCGCCGATCGGTTGCCGGTAGTGGGTGTCACCACAGCGGGTTGAGCGCCGGCGGGTTGGAGCCCGGCCCCCACCACTTCTTGTAGGTCGCCTCGTAGGTGCCCGACTGGATGAAGTCGGACACGAACATGTCGAGCCAGCGGACGAATTCGGGATCGCCCTTGGCGACCGCGATGCCGATCGGATCGTTGGAATAGAGGCCAGGCAGCGTCACCAGGCTCGGTGTCTTGGTTGCGAGGTAATCGAGCAGTGAGGAATCCTCGATCGCCGCATCGACGCGCTTCTGTTGCAGCTGCAGAACCCCGTCGGGCGCGAACTGGTCGACATAAACGAGCTCTGCGTCCGGCACGGCTGCCTTGAGGAAGGTTTCGCCCGTGGTGCCGCGGCCGACGACAACCTTCTTGCCGGCGAGCCCCTTGAGGTCGGTTATCCCGGCATCCTTCTGGACGATGACGCGCAGCCCGGCCCGGTTGTAGGGGATGGTGAAGTTGACGGTCTTGGCCCGCTCGAGCGTTGCCGAGGTGTTTGCGACCGCGACATCGATCTGTCCCGACACCAGCATGGAAATACGCGCATCGCCCGAGACGTCGACGAACTCGACCGGCACGCCGAGCTTTTGCGCCAGCAGCGTCGCGACATCGACATCGTAGCCGACAGGGTTGTTTTGTGCATCCCGAAAGCCGATCGGCTCGCCGCCGAGCGATACGCCGATGCGAATGGTGCCGCGTGAGCGGATGTCGTCAATCATGCCGGCAAGGGCTGGAAATGCCGAACCGGCCACGATGGCCAGCGCGGCGAAGGCACGCACTACGGTTTTCATGGTTCCTCTCCTTATTTTCTAGTGACGCGTTTTGCTGCCCGCAATTCGGGTGCGGGCATGGAATCCTTCCAGAGCCAGTAGCGGACCTCGCCCTCGCATCTGAAATTCACCACCTCGTGGTTCTGCTCGGCGTCGACGGCGTGGATGACCACTCCGGCCAGGAAGCCGGTGTCGAGTTCAGCCAGTTCCTCGACCGCCAGCGCGACCGCATCCGACAGGGATCGGCCAAGCTTCATGGCCAGCACGACGGTCCGTGCGGTGGCGCAGCGCATCGTCATCTCGCCGGTATGGGTGCACGCCGCCGCGCCATAGCGGCTGTCGGCGTAAAAGCCTGCGCCGGGAATGGGAGAATCGCCGAGCCGGCCCGGATATTTCCACGCCCAGCCCGAGGTCGAACTCGCGGCATGGACGCCGCGCCGCGCATCCGCCGACAGGAAGACGGTGGTGTCGCGGACCCGCTCGGGATCGGTGATAGTACGGCTGAGCGGCGCCAGATCGATATCGGGGAATTTCGCCAGCTGTTGCGGTGTGAGTTCCTGTTGCAGCCGCTCCCACCAGACGCGCTTGCTGTCCTCGAACAAGACTTCGTCTTCGGCAAAACCGATTTCGCTGGCAAAGCGCCGCGCCCCTTCGCCGGTCAGCATCACATGCGGCAGGCGCTTCATCACCTGCTGGGCCAGGGCAGCGACCGCCAAGGTCCTTGGCACAGCGCCGACTGAACCGACCTCTCTTGTATTGCCATCCATGACGCCGGCGTCGAACTCCATCTCGCCCAGCATGTTCGGCCAGCCGCCATAGCCGACGCTGCGAACCTTGACCTCTTTCTCCACCATGCCGATGCCGGCAACCATCGCGTCCAGGCTGACGGCGCCATCGCGCAGCATTTGCACCGAGGTCTCGAATCCCGGCCATGCTTCGTTGTTGGCTAACAGCAGCATTCCTAGTCCTTGCGCATCCTGGAGAGAAACTGCGCAACCCGCGGCTGCGCCCGGCCGCCGTCCGCGGCGAAGAAACGATCCGTCGGCAGATCGACCACCAGCCTGCCCTTGTCGAGGAAGACGATGCGGTTGGAAATCTCGCGCGCGAATTCGATCTCGTGGGTGACGAACAGCATGGTCGTGCCTTGCGCGGCGAGATTAGCCAGGATGGCCAGCACCTCGGCCGTCATTTCCGGGTCGAGCGCACTGGTCACTTCATCGAGCAGCAGATAGCGCGGCTGCATGGCGAGCGCCCGGCAGATGCCGACACGCTGGCGCTGCCCGCCCGACAACTGCGCCGGGTAGGCGTTGGCCCGATCGGCAAGGCCGACGGACTCGAGCAGCTTGCGCGCCAGCGCCTCGGCCTCAGGGCGCGGCATCTTCAGCACCTCGATCGGGGCGAGCGTAATGTTCTGAAGCGCGCTCATATGCGGATAGAGGTTGAACAGCTGGAAAACGGTGCCTGAGCGCTTGCGCGCCTCGGCCAGCTCCTTCGGCTTGCTGACATCGAAATCGTCGACCGTGATGCGGCCCGACTTCAGCTTTTCGAGGCCGTTGATGCAACGGATCAATGTCGACTTGCCGGACCCTGACGACCCGAGGATCGAGACCACTTCGCCGGGCGCGATCGTCAGGTCGACGCCGTCCAGCACAGTGACCTCGCCGAACGCTTTGTGCACGTTTTCGATCTTGAGCATGTTAAAGCCCCCGCCAGGCGCTGTGCGCCCGCAGGCGGTTTTCAAGACGCTCGCCAAGCAGGGCGACCAGCTTTGCCGCGCCATAGTAGAGCAGTCCGACGACGGTCCAGACCACGAACGGCTTCAAGGTCCGCATGTTGAGGATGTGGCCGATCTTGGTCAGGTCGACGACGCCGATGACAGAAATCAGCGACGTCACCTGAAGCTGGTTGACCAGCAGCGCGACGAGCGGGCCGACCGCGAAGGCGGCAGCCTGGGGCGAAACGATATGGCGCAGGACCTGCCACCGGATCAGGCCGAAGACACGCGCGGCCTCGACCTGCTCGCGTTCGATCGACTCGACCGCCGAGACCGCGATGACATAGACGAATGCCGCGGTGTTCGCCGACAGAGTGATGGTCGCTGCGGTGACCGGCGTCACCCTTATATGCAGCAGCGCCGGCAGGCCGAAGAACACCAGGAACAGCTGCACCAGCACCGGCGAGTTCTTCAACAGCTCCGACAGGAAGGTGACGATCTGGGCCAGAACCGGCACACGGTAGAACCGCACCAGCGCCCAGCTCAGGCCAATCAGCAGTCCGATCAGCGACGTGATGAGAAACAGCGCGACGTTGGTGCCGAGACCTTGCGCCAGCAGGATCAGGTCGTAGGAGGTGAAGTCGCTGAACCGCATCAGTCGACCGCCTCCATCATGTCCCGATTGAGATGGCGGTGGAGCAGGGTGACGCCCAGCGAGACCAGATAGGTCAGGGCCGCATAGGCACAGAGCAGCACCATATAGACCTCGAAGGGCCGATAGGTCTGCGAGACCACGATCTGGGCTGAGCCGGTGAGCTCGTTGAGCGTGATGGTCGAGAGGATCGAGGACGTAAGGATCATGTTGATGAGCACGGATCCGAGCGGTCGCACGGAGGTGCGCAGCGCAATCGGCAGCACGATGCGGGTGAAGATCTTGCGCCTGGACAGGCCGCTCACTTCAGCGGCGTCGATGATGCCCTGGTCGATGGCGAGGATGCCGGCGCGAATGATGTCGGAGGCATAGGCGCCGCCGGCAATCGAAAGCGCCACGACGCCGGTGGTGAAGGCATCGATGTAAATGCCGAGCTCGGGCAGGCCGTAATAGAAGAAGAACAGCTGGACGATGAACGGCACATTGCGGAAGAGATCGACATAGACGAAGGCGATCCGTCGAAGCAGTGCCGAGGCGGAGGTGCGTGCGATCGCCACCAACGCGCCCATGAAGACGCTTCCTACCAGCGACAGCGCGCAAGCCGCGGCCGTGAGTTCGGCGCCGCGCGCCAGAAAACCCAGATGCGGGAGCAGAGTGGACAGATCGAAATGCACCGGCGGTCCCCAGTGAAACCGGTTTCACTCTTTTGGCTTTCGCCTCGTCTGTCAAGATGCAGGGTCTGGTTGCCGGCCTGTGGATTGCATTCGTTGCGATGATTCCGGTTCGCCTCATGCGCGCTATGTCTCAAGCGCCGACAATTCGCCGCCGGCTTTCAACTCGACGACGCCGCCTATGCCAGCCGCGCGTCGCTGCGATGGCGGCTGGGGCGGCGCCCTCGGTTTTGCCGATCCCGGCGCCGGTGTCGGATTCGGCTACGTCACCAACCGCATGCTGGGTTTCGACGACTCCACGCCGCAAGGTGTTGATGATGCCGTTTACGACGAGCTCTGACGTAGGGGCGTTATGTGCGGATATTCGGGTTCCACATGGCGTCCGGCACGATCACCAGCTTGCCGACGAAGTCCTTGGCAATAAAGTCTGCCTGCGCCTTGTGAAAATCGGAGAGCCTGTAGACGCCGCCGACCAGCGGCCGGATTTTCTTCGCTTCGATGTATCCAATGATGCGGCGGAAGTCGGCGCGCGTCCCCTGGCTCGATCCGTGCAGTTGCAGCTGCTTCAGATACATGGTCCGGAGATCGAGCTGCACAACCGGACCGGCAATCGCGCCGGCGGTGGTGTAGCGGCCTTCGGGCCTCAGGATGCGCAAGAGGTCGTTGAAGATCGCGCCGCCGACGAGATCGGCGACCACATCGATCGGCTGGCCGCCAGTGGCTTCATTCACGGCGGCGGGAAGATCGGCAACCCCACGGGTAATAACCGCTTCGGCGCCGATGTCGCGCACCGCCTGCTCCTTGCCCTTGCCGACGACGGCGTAGGGAATGGCGCCGCGCGCCCGCGCCAGCTGCACGATGCCGGAACCGACGCCGCCCGAGGCGCCGGTGACCAGCACGCGTTCGCCGGTTTTCAGCCCGGCGCGCTCCAGCATCTGCTCGCCGGTGAGGTAGGCGCAGCAGAAGGTGGCGAGTTCGACGTCGCTCATGTCAGTATCGACGACATGCGCATTCTCGCCCGGCACCGTCTGGTACTCGGCGTACCCGCCGTCGCGACCGTGGCCCATATAGTCGATGTCGGCGAGGGAATCGTCGTCGCGGTTGTAGATCGAAAAATCGACCATTACCCGTTCGCCGATACGGCCCGGGGAAACGCCTTCGCCGACGGCAGCGATGGTGCCGACCGTGTCGGTGCCCTGGATGCGCGGGAAGGTAAGCGTGTTGCCTTGCCGCCGCCATGTCGACACGGCGGCAGCGTCCTCCTCGGTTCCGTATGCGCCCTGGCGCACCCAGACATCGGTGTTGTTCATACCGCAGGCGCTGACCTTGACCAGCACTTCGCCGGCGGCAGGCACAGGCACTTTCACATCGGTGCGATAGACGAGCTTTTCCGGTCCGCCATGCCCGGTGAGCAGCACGGCGGCCATGGTGGCGGGGAGGGTCTTGGTCATGGCATTCATGGGTCGATCTCAGAGATTGGAAAACACGCTGTTGACGGCATCGGCGGTTTTCGAAACGACGATGTCGGCTTCCTCACGCGTCAAGCAGAGCGGCGGCGCGAAGCCTAGTATGTCGCCCTGCGGCATGGCGCGGCCGATGACGCCGCTGGCGGCAAGTGCTGTCGCCACTTGCGGCCCGATCTTGAGCGAGGCGTCGAAGAACACCCGGTCGTCCTTGTCGGCGACAAATTCGACTGCCGCCAGCATGCCATCGCCGCGCACGTCGCCGACATGTCTGTGGCCGCCGACAGCCTTGGCGAGTTCGGCGCGGAAATAGGCGCCGGGCTCGCGGGCATTTGTCACCAGGTCCATCTCGTCGATCAGTTCGAGATTGGCGACGCCGGCGGCAACGCAGATCGGGTGCGCCGCATAGGTCCAGCCATGGCCGAGCGAGCCAAGCTTGTCGGAGCCCTGCACCAGCACCTGCCACATCTTGTCGGCAACGATGACGCCCGACAGCGGTGCATAGGCCGAGGTCAGGCCCTTGGCGATGGTGATCAGGTCCGGCTTGATGCCGTAATGGTCGGAGCCGAACATGGTGCCCAGACGGCCAAAGCCCGTCACCACCTCGTCGGCGACCAGCAGCACGTCATATTTCTTCAGCACCGCCTGGATTTTCTCCCAGTAGCCGGCCGGCGGCGGCACGATGCCGCCAGTACCGAGGATCGGCTCGCCGATGAAGGCGGCGACGGTTTCGGGACCTTCGGCCAGGATCATCTCTTCCAGTCTGTCGGCGCAATGCTGCGAGAACTGCTCCTCGCTCATCGAGCGGTCGGCGCGGCGGAAATAGTAGGGCGCTTCGGTGTGCAGGACCGGCGCGCGCGGCAGGTCGAAGGCGTTGTGGAACAGGTCGAGCCCGGTCAGTGATCCCGTCATCACGCCCGAACCGTGATAGCCGCGCCAGCGCGAGATGATCTTCTTCTTCCCCGGCCGCCCAAGCACGTTGTTGTAGTACCAGATCAGCTTGATGTTGGTCTCGTTGGCATCCGAACCCGAGAGGCCGAAATAGACCCTCGACATGCCCTTCGGCGCGCGGTCGATGATCATCTTGGCCAGTGTGATCGAAGCCTCGGTGCCGTGGCCGACATAGGCGTGGTAATAGGCGAGGTTCTTCGCCTGGGTGGCGATGGCATCCGCGATCTTTTGGCGGCCATAGCCGACATTGACGCAATAGAGACCGGCAAAGGCATCGATGCTCTTCTTGCCATTGTTGTCCCAGACGGTGACGCCTTCACCGCCGGCCATGATGCGGGTCGGGCTCTCGCCCCGCGCATGCGTGCCCATATGGGTCGAAGGATGGAAGAAATGGTCGCGATCCCAGGCGTTGAGTTCGTTGGACTGGTCGAGCATTTTTTGACTCCTTGAGAGATGGCCGGACGGACTATGTGACGTCCAGACAGAGGTACTTCAGATCGGTGAAAGCTTCGAGCCCGTGGCGCGAGCCTTCGCGGCCGATGCCGGATTGCTTGACGCCGCCGAAGGGGATCGGCGCTCCGGTGATCTTGACGCGGTTGATGGCGACCATGCCGTAGTCGAGCGCGCGGCCCATACGTTGCTGGCGGGCGCCATTCTCGGTAACGACATAGGCGACGAGGCCATATTCTGTGGCGTTGGCACGGGCGATCACCTCGTCCTCACTGTCGAACGGCGTGACTGCGGCGACCGGCCCAAAGGTCTCCTCGCGCATGATCAGCGCTTCGTCGCTGACATCGGCCAGCAACGTCGGCTGGTAGAACAGCGGCCCGGCCTGATGCCGCTTGCCGCCGGTGAGGCAGCGCGCGCCATGGGCGACGGCATCGGCGACCTGTTCCTCGACCTTGGTCACGGCGCGCTCATGCATCAGCGGTCCGATATCGATCTTTTCGACAAGCCCATTGCCGGTCCGCAGCGCCTCGATGCGCTCGGCAAAGGCGGCGCAGAAGCGATCGTAGATCGGGCGCTGGACATAGATGCGGTTGGCGGCAAGGCAGTCCTGGCCTGACGTTGCAAACTTGGCATCGATGGCAATGCTCACTGCGTTGTCGACATCGGCGTCGGCAAAGACGATCAGCGGCGCATGGCCGCCAAGCTCCATCACCAGCCGCTTCATCGTCGGAGCACACTGTGCGGCGATCAACCGGCCGATCTCCGTCGAGCCGGTAAAACTCATGGCGCGGACGCGCGGGTCTTCGCACATGCGCCCGACGATCGTCGCTGCCTTGCCGGTGATGACGTTGAAGACACCGGCGGGCAGGCCGGCGCGCTCGCCGAGTTCAGCCAGCGCCAGCGCCGACAGCGGCGTCTCCGAGGATGGGTGTGCGACGATGGTGCAGCCGGCGGCGAGTGCGGCGGCCGCCTTGCGGGTCAGCATCGCCGCCGGAAAATTCCAGGGCGTGACGACGCCGACAACGCCGAGCGGCTCGCGCCTCACCATCATCTCGGCATTCGGCAGATGGCTGGTGACGCTCTCGGCGTTGAGGCGCTTTGCCTCTTCGGCATACCATTCGACGAAAGAGGCGGCATAGTCGATTTCGCCGAGCGATTCCTGCAGCGGCTTGCCTTGTTCCAAAGTCATCAGCAGGGCAAGGTCGTCTTTCGCCGCGATGATCAGCTCGAACCATTTTCGCAGAATTCTCGACCGCTCCTGCGGCAGCAGTGACCGCCAAGCCGGGAAGGCACGCGCGGCGGCACCGATTGCCCTTGTCGTTTGCTGCGCATCGAGCGCGGCGACAAACGCGACCGTCGCGCCTGTGGCCGGATCGGTGACTTCAAAGCTTTCGGCCGCTTCGCTCGCGGTCCAATGCCCATCGACATAGGCAAGCTCGCGCAGCAGCCGGCGGTCGGAGAGGCGGTCGAGCGCCTCATGGCGATGCGAGCGGGCAAAATGCGCGGACATGGTCGAGGCCTCCCGGTTCGGACGATGCGGGAAGACTATCCGTCACATGCAGACAGAGAGACTGTTTCGACGCCCTGAAGGAGAGAGACTCTCTCTATTGTGCCGTCCCGACAGACATTCTCTCCGGGCTTATGCCGACGCCGGCAGCAGGTCGGCTATCGGCAGCACGATTTCGTCCTTCACCGTCTTGGTGACGATGTAGGTGAAGTAGCGGTCGATGCCGATCTCGCGCTCCAGCAGGTCGTCGACCAGCCGCTGATAGGCGTCGATGTCGCGCGTCATCACCTTCACCACATAGTCGACGCCGCCGCCCACCGACCAGCAGGCGACGATTTCGGGGATATCGCGGATGACGCGTTCGAAGCGATCGAAATCGGCCTGGCGATGGCTGGCCAGCGTCACCTCCATCAGCACGGTGGCGACCGGCGCCACGACGCGCATGGCGATCCTGGCGTGGTAGCCCGAGACGATGCCGGCCTTCTCCAGCTTGCGCAGCCGCATCCAGCACGGCGTCGGCGACAGCCCGACCTGTTCGGCCAGCGCCAGCTTGGTGATGCGCCCGTCGCGCTGGATGGCGTCGAGTATCCTGAGGTCGACCGCGTCGAGTTTCGATGTCATCGGCGTCCGCTTTTTGTCGGCATCACCATGACGGCGCATTATTTCGATTGTCAATTGCACTGATTTCGATCTCTATTAAGTCATGACATTATGGCAACCCGACCCTGCGCTCCTCCGCCGGCCAGCCTATCAATCGCTGGCCGACCAGTTCGCCCGCGCCATTCATGACGGGCGGCTGGCCAATGGCGCGCGGCTGCCAACGCATCGAAGGCTGGCAGACGATTTAAAACTGTCGGTGCAGACGGTCAGCCGCGCCTACGAAGAACTGATCCGGCGCGGCCTGATTTCGGGCGAGATCGGCCGCGGCAGCTTTGTCCAGACGCAGCGCCGTGAACCGGAGCCGCCCTATCTGCCGGAGCGCCTCGGCGAGGTCATCGACCTATCGATCCTGAAGCCGGTCTGCGAGCCGATGCATCTGGAGCGGCTGAAGCAGGCGCTGGGCTGGCTGGCCGAAAACCTGCCATCGAGTTCGGCGCTGTCGTTTCGGCCCAACATGGTGTTTCCGCGCCACCGCGCGGTGGCGGTCGAATGGCTGAAACTGTGCGGGCTTGACGTCTCCGCGCAGAATATCAGCCTGACCAACGGCGCCACTGCTGGGATGACCGTAGCGCTGATGAGCGTGGCGCCGCCGGGCTCGACCGTCGCCACCGAGGCTATCGGCCACCACACGCTGGTGCCGCTAGCGCGCTATCTCGGCTTCAACCTGGAAGGCCTGCCGATCGACGGCAATGGCCTGATCCCGGAGGCGTTGGACGAGGTCTGCCGGCTCACCGACATTCGCGCGGTATTCGTGCAACCGTCGGTGATCAACCCGACGGCGACGCTGATGGACGCTCGGCGGCGCGAAGAGATCGCCGCGGTCGCGCGCAAGCACGACATCGCCATCATCGAGAACGATGTGCTGGGTCCGCTGGTCGAGGACCGGCCGCCGCCGGTCGCCGCCTTTGCGCCGGAGCGCACGCTCTACGTCACTTCCTTCACCAAGATCACCGTACCTGGCCTGCGCATCGGCTATCTCGCGGCGCCCGACCGCTATGTCGCCGCCGTTGCCAACCGGCATCTGGTGTCGAACTGGATGGCGACGCCGCTGGTGGCCGAGATCGCCACCAAATGGGTGACCGACGGCACGGCGATGGAACTCGTTCGCTGGCAGCGCGCGGCATTGCGCCGCCGCCAGGACATCGCAGCCGAGGTGCTGGGCGGGGTTGGTTATCGCGCCAGGCGCGACGGGCTGCATGTCTGGTTGCAACTGCCCGCGGACCGTGCCGAGGAAAGCTTCGTCGCCCAGGCCCGCCTGCAAGGCGTGGCGATCGCGCCCGGCACCTCCTTCCGCATCTCGGATGCGCCCTGGCATCCGGCGGTGCGCATCTCGCTCGGCTCGACCACCGAGGGGGAACTGCGCGCCGGCCTCGGCGTTGTCACCAAGTTGCTGCTTGGCGATCCGGAGCATCTGCTGCTCGCAATCTAAGCGGGAATTGCTCTGGAATCATGCAGTGCCGGAAATATTGTCATGATTTTATTTTCCCAATTGACATGATTTGGCGCGTTCCGCATCGTTAAGGGCACAGGCTTCTCCAGCAGGGGAAATTCATTTGTCCTCACCCATCATCAAGGTCGACGCCATTTCGAAGAGCTTCGGCTCGTTCAAGGTACTGGACGGCCTGTCGATGCAGGTCATGCCCGGCGAGAAGCTGGCGCTGATCGGCCCGTCCGGCTCGGGCAAGACGACGATCCTGCGAATCCTGATGACGCTGGAGAAGATCGACGGCGGCCATATCCAGATCGATGGCGAGCAGCTCTATCACATGGAGCGCAACGGCCAGCTGCTGCCCGCCGACGAGCGGCACCTGACCAAGATGCGGCAGAAGATCGGCATGGTCTTCCAGCTGTTCAATCTGTTTCCGCACAAATGCGTCATGGATAACGTCACGCTGGCGCCGATGCTGACCAAGGGCACGCCTCGCGCCGCCGCTGAAAAGCGGGCCATGGAACTGCTCGACATGGTCGGCATGGCCGACAAGGCGAAGTCGATGCCGGCGCAGCTGTCCGGCGGCCAGAAGCAGCGCGTGGCGATTGCCCGTGCGCTGGCATTGTCGCCGAAGATCATGCTGTTCGACGAGGTGACGTCGGCCCTCGATCCGGAGCTGGTCGAGGAGGTGATGAATGTCATGCGCAAGCTCGCCGCAGAGACCGACATGACCATGCTGCTGGTCACCCACGAGATGGGCTTTGCCCACGACTTCGCCGACCGCGTGCTGTTCTTCGACCGCGGCAAGATCGTCGAAGAGGGCAAACCAGACGAGATTTTCCGCCATCCAAAGCAGGAGCGCACGCAAGGCTTCCTGAAGAAGATCATCGCAGCCGGACATCGTGTCTGACCGCTTTGCGGGGCGGAAGACCGCCCCAGACAAAACCAAGAAGACAACAAGGAGTTGGGAACAATGAAGAAACTTGGCATTCTGGCCGGCGTCGCCGGTCTCGCACTGACGGCGGTGCTCGCCGCGTCGAGCACCGGTTCGGCCGATGACAGCAAGCTCGAGCAATTGAAGGCGCAGGGCTTTGCCCGCGTCGCGATCGCCAACGAGCCGCCCTATACGGCGGTCGCCGCCGACGGCAAAGTTTCGGGTGCGGCGCCCGACGTGGCGCGCGAGGTCTTCAAGCGTCTCGGTGTTGCCGACATCGTCGCTTCGATCTCCGAATATGGCGCGATGATCCCCGGCCTGCAGGCCGGCCGCTTCGACGTCGTCACCGCCGGCCTGTTCATGAAGCCGGAGCGTTGCGCGGCGGTCGTCTATTCCGAGCCGGTGCTGTGCGACGCCGAGGCGATGCTGGTGAAGAAGGGCAATCCGAAGGGCTTCAAGAGCTACGAGGACGTCGCCAAGGACACGTCAGCCACCATCGGCGCGCCCGGTGGCGGCACCGAGGAGAAGCTGGCGCTCAACGCCGGCGTGCCGCGCGAGCGCGTCATCGTCGTGCCGGACGGCCAGAGCGGCCTGAAGATGCTGCAGGACGGCCGCATCGACGCCTATTCGCTGCCCGTCCTGTCGATAAACGACCTCGTCAAGAAAGCCAACGATCCGAACCTCGAAGTCATCGCCCCGGTGGTCGGCGCGCCGGTCTATTGCGACGGCGCCGCCTTCAAGAAAGGCGATGAGGCCCTGCGCGACGCCTTCGATGTCGAGCTCGCCAAGCTGAAGAAATCCGGCGAGTTCGCCAAGATCATCGAGCCCTACGGCTTCTCGGCCGCAGCCGCGATGTCGACCACGCGGGACAAGCTCTGCGCGGCGAAATAGCGCCGTTTTGCCTTCTCCCTGTTCACGGGGAGAAGGTGGCCCGAAGGGCCGGATGAGGGGCGGCGCCAGGTTCTGAGAATTTAGCGCTGCCCCTCATCTGCCTGCCCGTCCTCCGCAGCAGCTGCGCTGCAGCTTCGGAGGGTGGACTGGCATCTTCTCTCCGTGAACGGGGAGAAGGAAGCTAACCGCCAACGTTGGAACCCGAATGACCCAGTGGTCCGGCTACCTCGGCCTGATATTGCAGGGAGCGCTTGTCACCATCGAGCTGACGCTGATGGGGTCGGTGCTCGCCCTGATCATGGCCTTCCTCGCCGGCATGGGCCGCGTGTCGCGCTTCTTCGCGCTGCGTTGGCTTGCAACCGCCTATATAGAATTCTTCCGCGGCACCTCGATCTTCGTGCAGCTGTTCTTTGCCTATTTCGTGTTGCCGTTGATCGGCCTCGAACTGACCCCGCTGCAGGCGGGTGTGCTGGCGCTGGGCCTCAATGTCGGCGCCTATGCGGCCGAGGTGGTACGCGGCGCCATCCAGTCGGTCGGCCGCGAACAATATGAAGCCTGCATCGCGCTCAACCTCGGCCGCTGGCAAGGTATGCGCCATGTCATCCTGCCGCAGGCGCTGCTGGTCATGCTGCCGACCTTCGGCAACAACGCCATCGAGCTGCTCAAGGCGACCTCCGTGGTGTCGCTGATCTCGCTCGCCGATCTCACCTTTCAGGCGCAGGTCGTGCGCTCGCAGACCGGCAACACGCTGGCGCCGTTCACCACCATCCTGATCATCTATTTCGCCCTGGCGCTGATCATCTCCTGGGGCGTGCGTTCATTGGAACGCCGCATGGCGCGCGGCCTCGACGGGGTGCGCGTCTGATGGATTGGGACTGGAACTTCGTCTGGGAGATCCTGCCGACGCTGATCCAGGGCGTGAAGATCACCATCCTGGCAACGCTGCTCGGCTCCGTGCTGGCCGCTATCGTGGGTCTGGGCATCGCGCTGGCGCGACGCTCGCCCAACAAGGTCCTGTCGCGCACCGTCGGCTGGGCGGCCGAATTCATCCGCGGCACGCCACTTCTGGTGCAACTTTATTTCATCTTCTATGTCCTGCCGGATTTCGGCATCCTGTTGCCGCCGCTGGTCGCCGGCGTCATCGGGCTCGGCCTGCACTACGGCACCTACACGGCGGAAGTCTATCGCGCCGGCATCGACAACGTGCCGCGCGGCCAGTGGGAGGCGGCCAAGGCCTGCAATCTGAGCGCCACGCAGACCTGGACCAACATCATCATTCCGCAAGCGATCCCACCGATGATCCCGGCGCTGGCCAATTATTTCATCGCCATGTTCAAGGAGACACCGCTGCTATCGGCAATCACCGTGCTGGAGCTGATGAACCAGGCAAAGAGCGTCGCCAACACCTACTATCGCTACATTGAGCCGATCACGCTGGTCGGCGCTTTCTTCCTCGTCATCAGCCTCTTCTCGGTCGTGCTGCTGCGCTGGCTGGAACATCGCTACGGCAAGATCGAAAGGTAATTCTGAGATGAAACCGCTGCCCGAGATCAGGCTGATGCCGACAAGGCCGGCGCTCGATGCGCGCCCGCTGGAAAAGCGCGTCGGCCTGATCATCCTTGCCACCGACCACACCAGCGAACCGGATTTCCGCCGCATGGTGGCGAGCGAGCGGGTCGGCGTCTATGTCGCGCGCATTCCCTACAAGAATCCGACCACACCCGAGAATCTCCGCAAGATGCAGCCCGAGCTGGCGGCGGGTGCTGCCCTCATCCTGCCCGATGAGCCGCTCGACGCGATCTGCTACTCCTGCACCTCGGCCTCGGTGGTGATTGGCGACGCTGAAATCGAGGCCGCGATCCAGTCTGCCAAGCCGGGTGTTCCCGTCGTCACGCCGCCGATGGCCGGCGTGCGCGGGCTGAAGGCGCTGGGCGCGAAAAAGATCAGCATCCTCACCCCTTACACCGTCGAAACCTCCAGGCCGATGGCGACGTATTTCGGCGAGCGCGGCTTTGAGATCGTCAGCTTCACCTGCCTCGGCTTCGAGGACGATCGCGAGATGGCGCGCATTGCGCCGGCAGCGATCGTCGACCTAGCTCGTGAGGCGACGCATGCGCAGGCCGATGCACTGTTCGTGTCCTGCACCGCATTGCGCGGAGCGCTCGCGGTTCCCGGCATGGAACAGGCGATCGACCGCCCGGTCGTCACCAGCAATCAGGCCAGCGCCTGGAATTGTTTGCGGTTGTGTGGCGACGGGACGTCGCATCCCGAATTTGGCCGTCTGATGACGCTGCCTTTGCCGCGCGATTGACGATCATGACGACAGTCACCCTTAACGATATTCGTGCCGCCCGGGAGCGAATTGCCGGCAAAATCGAACGCACGCCGACAGGGTTATCTCACAGCCTTTCCGAACGACTGGGCATCCCCGTCCACCTCAAGCTTGAACACCGCCAGACCACCGGCAGCTTCAAGCTGCGCGGCGCCTCGAATGCCGTTGCTTCGCTGAGCGCCGAGGAGAAGGCGCGCGGCGTGGTCGCGGCGTCGACCGGCAATCATGGCCGTGCGCTGGCCCATGCTGCGAAGCTCGAAGGCATGCGTGCGGTGATCTGCATGTCGCGACTGGTGCCGGGCAACAAGCTCGACGAAATCCGTCGGCTTGGCGCGGATGTCCGCATCATCGGCAACAGTCAGGACGAGGCGCAGCAGGAGGTCGAACGGCTGGTGGCGCAGGAGGGACTGGTGATGTTGCCGCCCTTCGACCACCCGGCCATCATCGCCGGGCAAGGCACGCTCGGACTGGAGATGATCGAGCAGGTCCCGGATGCCGCTCTCGTCCTGGTGCAACTCTCCGGTGGTGGACTCGCCTCGGGCATCGCCGCCGCCGTCAAGGGCGTCAGCCCCGGGACAAAAATCATCGGCGTTTCGATGGCGCGTGGTGCTGCGATGAAGGCGAGCCTGGATGCCGGTCGCCCGGTCGAGGTGGAAGAACTGCCGACGCTGGCGGATTCGCTCGGCGGCGGCATCGGTCTCGGCAACCGGCTGACCTTCGCCATGTGCCGCGATCTGCTCGACGACGTCATCCTGCTCAGCGAGGACGAGATCGCCGCCGGCATCCGCCATGCCTATGAACAGGAGCGCGAGATCGTCGAAGGCGCCGGAGCGGTCGGCATCGCTGCGCTACTCGTCGGCAAGGTCAGGGCGACCGGGCCGGTGGTCGTTCTTCTCTCGGGCCGCAATATCGACATGAACACGCATCGCAAGATCGTCTGCGGTGACGCAATCGCGGAGCGCGCGGCATGAAAACTCTCCCACGCCGAATTCCCGCCCACCCCCCTCTGTCCTGCCGGACATCTCCCCCGCAAGGGGGGAGATCGGCAGCTTCGATGCGGTCGCTATTCTTGCTGCGCTGGAGATTGGCGAAGGCAGGAGTGCAGTCCAATCTCCCCCCTTGCGGGGGAGATGGCCGGCAGGCCAGAGGGGGGTGTGACGGAACACTATCCTTCGTGGTGCGCGCTAGTACGGAGCGCGACACATGAGTCCGATGACCATCCTCACCGAGAAGGAACTGCGCACAATCGTGCCGCTCGATCTCGACGCGGTCGCCTGCGTCGAAAACGCTTTCCGCGCGCTCGCCACATTGCCGGTGGCGATGCCGCCGATTCTGCGGTTTGACATTCACGAGCAGCGCGGCGAGGTGGATGTGAAGTCCGCCTATGTGCCAGGAATAGAAGGTTTCGCCGTCAAAATTAGCTCGGGCTTCTTCGACAATCCGAAGCTCGGTCTGCCCAGCGGGGGCGGCATGATGGTGTTGCTCTCGGCAAGAACCGGTGTGGTCGAGGCGCTGCTGCTCGACAATGGCTATCTCACAGATGTCCGCACCGCTGCTGCCGGCGCCGTCGCGGCGAAGCATCTGTCGCGGCCGGATTCGTCCGTCGCCGCAATCTTCGGCGCCGGCGTGCAAGCCGGGCTGCAACTCGAAGCACTCATGTTGGTGCGGCCGATCGCCGAGGCACGTATCTGGGCGCGCGATGCGGTCAAGGCGGAGACGGCCGCAGGCGCGCTGCGCGAAAAGCTCGGCATTCTCGTGCGCGCCGAGCCGGATGCAGCCAAAGCAACCATCGGCGCCGACATCATCGTCACCACCACGCCGTCGACCGAGCCGCTGATCAAGGCCGGCTTTGTCGTTGCCGGGCAGCACATCACCGCCATGGGCTCGGATGCCGAACACAAGAACGAGATCGCGCCGGCGATCCTGCGCATGGCCGATCTCTATGTCGCCGACAGCGCCAAGCAGACACGGCGTCTGGGAGAACTGCATCACGCCATCGCATCGGGCGTGATGGGAGCCGATGCCGCGGTCACCGAACTCGGCCAGATCATCGCCGGCGAACGGCACGGAAGGCGCTCACCCAGCGACATCACCATCGCCGACCTCACCGGCACCGGCGTGCAGGATACGGCGATCGCCACGCTCGCTCGCAACCGGGCGCGGGCGGCCAATGCCGGAACCATTTTTGAAAGCTGATGCTGGCCAAAGCGTGATCCGGAAGTGGAACCCGGTTTTTCCCAGAGATCACGTTCAAACAAGAACGACGAGCCTGTTTCCAACAAAGTTGAAACAGGCTCCAGGCCCAACAAACGAGGACCAAGAACAATGCAGCCGAACCTAAAATTCTCGCGTGGCGAATTTGCGGATCGCCTCGCCAAGACGCGAAAAGCCATGGAGGGGAAAGGCGTCGATCTGCTTGTTATCAGCGACCCATCCAACATGGCCTGGCTGACCGGCTATGATGGCTGGTCGTTCTATGTGCATCAGGCGGTGATCGTGCCACCATCGGGCGAGCCGGTCTGGTACGGTCGCGGCCAGGATGCCAATGGCGCCAAGCGCACCGCCTATCTCGCGCATGACAACATCGTCGGCTATGCCGACCACTACGTGCAGTCGACCGAGCGCCACCCGATGGATTTTTTGGCCAGAGTGCTCAGTGATCGCGGCTGGGGCAAGCTGACCATCGGCGTCGAGATGGACAATTACTGGTTCTCGGCTGCCGCCTTCGCCGCGTTGCAGAAGCACCTGCCCAACGCCTGCTTCGTCGACGCGACAGCGCTGGTCAATTGGCAGCGCGCGGTGAAGAGCCCGACTGAAATCGACTATATGCGCAAGGCGGCCCGCATCGTCGAAGCCATGCACCAGCGCATCGTCGACAAGATCCAGGTCGGCATGCGCAAATGCGATCTGGTCGCCGAGATCTACGATGCCGGCACGCGCGGCGTCGACGGCATCGGCGGCGACTATCCGGCGATCGTGCCGCTGCTACCGTCGGGCGCCGACGCCTCGGCGCCGCATCTCACCTGGGACGACCAGCCGATGAAGTCGGGCGAGGGCACCTTCTTCGAGATCGCCGGCTGCTACAACCGCTACCATTGCCCGCTGTCGCGCACCGTCTTTCTCGGCAAGCCGACGCAGGAATTCCTAGATGCCGAGAAGGCGACGCTGGAAGGCATGGAGGCGGGGCTTGCGGCGGCAAAGCCCGGCAATGCCTGTGAGGACATCGCCAACGCTTTTTTCGCCGTGTTGAAGAAATACGGCATCGTCAAGGACAACCGCACAGGCTACTCGATCGGCCTGTCCTATCCGCCGGATTGGGGCGAGCGCACCATGAGCCTGCGCCCCGGCGACCGCACCGAACTCAAGCCCGGCATGACCTTCCATTTCATGACCGGCCTGTGGCTGGAGACGATGGGACTGGAAATCACCGAATCCATCCTGATCACCGAAACCGGTGTAGAGTGCCTCGCCAATGTACCGCGCAAACTGGTGGTGAAGAATTGAGCCCGATGCCTAGCCTTCGCCCATCCCCGATCGCCCCGACCGTCGATTTCGACAAGGACGGCGTGCAACATGGTTTCCTGCGCCTGCCCTACAGCCGCGACGACTCGGCGTGGGGCTCGGTGATGATCCCGATCTGCGTCATCCGCAACGGCAAGGGGCCGACTGCCCTGCTCACCGGCGGCAATCATGGCGACGAGTATGAGGGGCCGCTGGCGCTCTACGATCTCGCCCGCACGCTCGATCCCAAACAGGTCAGCGGCACGGTGATCATCGTGCCGGCGATGAACTATCCGGCCTTTCGCGCCGGCACCCGGACATCGCCGATCGACAAGGGCAATATGAACCGCAGCTTTCCCGGCCGTCCCGACGGCACGGTGACGGAAAAGATCGCCGACTATTTCCAGCGCGAATTGCTGCCCCGCGCCGACCTCGTCTTCGACTTCCACTCCGGTGGCAAGACACTGGATTTCGTGCCCTTCTGTGCCGCCCACACGGTGCCCGACAAGGCGCTGGAGCAGAAAGCCTTCGACGCGGTCGCCGCGTTCTCGGCCCCGTTCTCGATGCGCATGATCGAGATTGACTCCGTCGGCATGTATGACACGGCGGCCGAGGAACTGGGCAAGGTCTTCGTCAGCACCGAGCTTGGCGGGGGCGGCACCTCGCGCGCACAGACTGTGCGGATCGCGCGGCGCGGCATCAGCAATGTGCTGCGCCATGCCGGCATTGTTGATGGTGCGGTCGAGAAGGGCAGAACTCAGTGGCTCGACATGCCGTCAGGCGATTGTTTCTCCTTCGCCGAGGAGGACGGCATGATCGAAACCATGGTCGATCTCGGCGAGCCTGTGAAAGAAGGCTCGGTGCTGGCGCGCATCCATTCCACCGGCCGCACCGGCATCGCTCCGCAGGAAATCCGGGCAAAAATGTCCGGCATTCTGGCGGCGCGGCATTTCCCCGGCCTGGTCAAAGCCGGTGACTGCGCCGCCGTCCTGGCCGTTGTGGTTTCATCGTGATTTCGCAGAGTACGCCGCGCGAATATCAGTCGGTCTGGATCCAGACCGACTTGGTCTCCAGATACTCGTGCAGATGCTCGATGCCGCCCTCGCGGCCATAACCCGACATCTTCATGCCGCCGAACGGCACCGCCGGATCGATGGCATGGTACATGTTGACCCAGACCGAGCCGGCCTTGACCCGGCGCGCAAGCTTGTGCGCGGTGCCCAGATGCGTGGTGAAGATGCCGGCGGCCAGGCCATAGGGCGTCGCATTGGCACGCGCCACCGCTTCGTCGAGCGTGTCGAAGGGCATCGCCGAAATGACCGGGCCGAAAATCTCCTCGCGCGCGATGGTCATCTGGTCCGACACGGCGCCGAAGACCGTCGGCGCAATGAAGTTGCCGCCATCGTAGAGCTCGCCGGTCAGCCGCGAGCCACCGGCGACCAGTTCGGCGCCTTCGTCGCTGCCGGCCCTGATATAGCCCTCCACCTTGCCTGCCTGCCTGGCATTGATGAGCGGTCCGATTTCCGTCTCTGCCTCGATGCCATGGCCGATCCGCAGTCTGCCCGCGAAATCGGCGAGCCGGCGGACGAACTCGTCATGGATTTCGCGCGCCACGAACAGCCGCGAGCCTGCAATGCAGATCTGGCCCGAATGCACGAACACCGCCATCGCCGCGATCGGAACAGCCTTGTCGATGTCGGCGTCGCGGCAGACGATGATCGGCGACTTGCCGCCGAGTTCCAGCGAAACGCGCTTGAGGTTGGCCACGGTTGCCCGCGCGATGGCCTGGCCGGTCAGCGTCGATCCGGTGAAAACGATCTTGTTGACGTCTGGATGTTCGGCGAGCCGCGCACCGGCTTCGGCCCCGGTGCCGGTGACGACGTTGACGACGCCGTCGGGCACGCCGGCTTCCTGCATCAGTTGCGCGATCAGCAGCGGCGTCAGCGACGCATCCTCGGACGGTTTCAGCACGATGGTGCAGCCCGTCGCCAGCGCCGGCGCGATCTTCCAGATCGAGGCGGCGGTCGGCGCGTTCCAGGGAATGATCGCACCAACGACGCCCACCGGCTCGCGCCGGGTGAAGGTGACGATCTCGCCGGGAATCGAATTGTCGATCGTCTCGCCATGCAGCGCCGTCGCCATGCCGGCATAGAAGCGCAGCATGCCGATGACGCGGCGCCGGTTAGCGAGCGTGCGCGTGATCGGCAGCCCCATATCCAGCGTGTCGGAAACGCTGAGCTCTTCCCAATGCGTCTCGAAGAGATCGGCGATCCTGAGCAGCACGCACTGCCGCTCGTAGGGCGAGAATTTGGACCATGGGCCTTCGAAGGCCGCGCGCGCGGCGGCCACCGCCGAGTCGATATCGGCAGCCCCGCCGCGCGGCACTGTCGCCAGCACCTCGCCTGTTGCCGGATTGAGTGCCTGCATGCCGTGGCCGGACTGCGCCGCGACCCACTTGCCGCCAATGAACATCGGTCGGAATTCGCCATGGTACAACGCCGTGGCCTTCGCCTTCGGGTCGAAGTTCAGCGTCATCTCTTCCTCCTCGCAATTCCGTGGCGACTATTACTCCCGCCGCCGACCTCAAACAAGGAAAGCTAAAGGGCGCTCGGACAATCAGATTGCGCGGACTTCCCGATCACGCCAGCCGCTAGAGCATGATCCCGAAAAGTGGGAACCGGCTTTCGGAAAAGATCGTGCTTCGACAAACGGCATCTAGAAAAATCATCCGGCATCTAGAAAAATCATCGCGAGTTGTCGGAGCGCGTCGCTGAAAGCTCAACGAGGCAAGCCGATCATTGCCCACGGCGACCGCGATGCCGGCATTGCAGACGAGAGCGCAACAGGTAGTCGCCCGCCGCCACCCAGCGCTCACCCGTGGCCGGATCGATCGTGGCCGTTCCAGCCGGCTTCACCGTGACAGAGGTTTCGCGCGCCGCTTCGCTGCAATCGCTGTTGGATGACTGCTCGCGGAAGCAAGATCGGTCAGCGGCCTCGCGACTTGCAAACATTGGCAGTTGAGCCGCAACCGACGGTGCCTGCATCGATCGAGCACGCCGGTCCGTCACTCCGGAAGTCCGGCCTTTCGGAAGCCATCGACGAAATGGTCGAGCGTGGCAGTGTCGCGGAACGGCTCCGTCTCGACCCAGTGGCGGGTGGTGAAATGTGGGTTTGCGACAAGGAACAGGTCGACCTCGGCGCGCGCCTCGTCGATCCGGCCGAGTTGCGCAAGGCTTGCCGCAAGGAAACGGCGCGAGCTTGTCCGATACGTCTCGTCCCGGCGCGTCGTCTCGACGGCGGCTTCATAGTCGCGCGCCGCATATTGCGCCTGGCCGAGCGTCAGATAGTACCAGCTTGCCGGAAACGGGTTCAGCCGGAACGCCTTGCTGATATAGTCGAGGCCCTCCTCGACGCGCCCGGCCAGGACCGCGATGTCGGACAATGTCGCCCAGGCATCGGCCTCGTTCGGGTCGAGTTCGAACGCCTTGGCAAATCCCACATCCGCTTCGTCGAATCTGCGCTCATAGGCAAGCAGGTTAGCAAGCACCCAGTGGCAGCCGGCATCGTTGGGATCGATCGCCACAGCCTTGCGCGCCAGTTCCAGGGCAAGGCCGCGGGCAGGCTCAATGGGCTCTCCCCAATGCACCCATCCCATCCAGTGGTTCATGGCAAGCCAGCGATAGGCTTCGGCATAGTCAGGATCGAGCGCAAGCGCGCGCGTCAGCAACAGATGCGCTTCGCGCGCCGTCTCCGGCGAGACGTCGATCAGGTTGCGGGCTCGCACGCACAGATCGTAGGCCTCGAGATTTCGGGGCCGGTTGCGCGGCAGCGGCGCGCGCAGCCGGCCAAGCAGCGCCTCGACGATCTTGGCCGTCACCTCGTCCTGAACGGCAAAAATATCTTCCAGGCCGCGATCGAAGCGGTCTGCCCACAAATGCTCGCCGCTCAGCGCGTCGACCAGCTGGGCGTTGATGCGCACGCGCCCGGCGGCGCGTCTGGCGCTGCCCTCCAAGAGATAGCGCACGCCAAGTTCTCTGGCGACCTCGCGCACATCCACCGCCTTGCCCTTGTAGGCAAAGGTCGAGTTGCGCGCGATGACGAACAGGCCGCCGATCCTCGACAGGTCGGTGATCAGGTCTTCGGTCAACCCGTCGGCGAAGGCTTCCTGCTCGGGGTCGTTGCTGAAATTGGCAAAGGGCAGCACGGCTATCGACGGTTTGGCGGGCAGCGGCAAAGCCTGTCGCTTCTCGTCGCCGAGCTGTTCGATGGCGCCGGCGAAGCGATAGCCGACGCGCGGAACGGTCGATATCCATTCTCCGCCGTTCGTGGCCGGACCCAGCAGCTTGCGCAATTGCGCAATCTGGACGGTGAGGTTGCCTTCCTCAACGGCGGTGCCTGGCCATGCCGCATCCATCAACTCGGCCTTGGCCACAATCTCGCCGGGCCGGGCGACGAGCGCCGCCAGCAGCTGCAGTCCGCGGTGGCCGGCGGCGACGGGAACTTGGTCCCGAAGGAGCGTTCCCGCACCCGGATCAAGCACGAACGGACCAAAGGCAAAGCGCGATCCCTGCATAACGCGCATCTATAGAGCAATTCCAGGGAAGGTGTGAAGGCGGTTTTCCCACGGGAAAGCGCGGCGGAGCGCTTCACGGACGTATGGCGTGAAAACAAAGAGTAGAGCACCTCGCCGTTTCCATGAAACGGCGAGGTGCTCTAGCCAGTTTGGAACTTTTGAGAACTATTTGGCCGGGCTTAATTACGGCGCCGTCCGCATGCGGCAGAGTTCAACCTCTTGCAAGCCGAGGGCTGTCGCCCGTTAAACCGAATGGAGGTTGCCATGAACGATACCCTTGCTTCTGCTCGTGCAGCCTGGCCGGAAAAGGCGGTGTCGCCTCGCCCGCATCTGACGAGCCCGCGGGGCATGATCGCGGCCTGGCGCGAGCGGATACGCTTTCGCTGGGACCTCAAGCAGATGGCGGAGGCCAATCCGCACCTGATCGACGATATCGGTCTGACCAGACGCCAGGTCGAGGCCGAAATCGTAAAACGCTTCTGGCAAGTGTGAGTTGATGTCGCGGATAAGACCCGACCGCCTGTTTGGGCGTGCCGCGGCACTTTGCCGGCATTTGCCCTTGCCGGAACGTGCCGATCCTGCTTCGAAGTCGGCATGAGCGCCGAAGACGCGACGTCACCGCCGGAGAACCACATCGCATGGGCCGCGATGGCCGGCATCATCGCGACAGTTACGGTGTTCGCCATAGCACAGGGGCTGACGTATCCGCTGCTCAGCTTCATCCTGGAACGGCAAGGGACGACACCGGGCCTTATCGGCCTCTCGGCCGCGATGACGCCTCTGGGTTTCATTATATCGTCGCTCTTCACGCCGGCGCTGGTCCGGCGGGTGGGCGCGGCGCGCTTTGCGGTTGTGTGTTCGATCCTGGCAGCAACCGTCCTGATCGCGATTGCCTGGACGCAGGATGTATGGGCCTGGATGCCGTTGCGCTTCCTGCTCGGCTTCTTTGCCAATCCGCTTTACGTGATCAGTGAAACCTGGCTGGTCTCGATCACACCCGCCGCACGCCGAGGCCGCATCATGGGCCTATACTCCTCCATCGTTTCCGCCGGCTTTGGCCTCGGCCCGCTGTCGCTAGGCTTGGTCGGCACGCAAGGATGGCCACCCTTCATCATCGGCAGCGCGGCCTTCCTTGTCTGCGGCCTGATCGTGCTTGCCGTCGCGCCGCGCCTGCCCGACATGCCGCGTGAGGGCGAAGCGGTGTCGGTCGGCGGCTTCTTCGCGCTGGCGCCGCTGCTCTTGTTCGCAGTCCTCACGGCTGCCGCCTTCGAGCAAGTCCTGCTTTCGCTGTTCGCGGTCTATGGTGCCGCGCTCGGCAGCACTGAGCAGCGCATCGCTTCGCTCATCACCTGTTTCATCGCCGGCAATGCCGTGCTGCAGGTCGTGCTTGGGCGCGCCGCCGAACGGTTTGGCTCGAAGCCGATGATGCTGTTCTGTGTCCTGGCTTGCCTGGCCGGTTGCCTGCTGTTGCCATTGCTCTTCGCTACATGGCTTATCTGGCCGCTCTTCTTCGTTTGGGGCGGTGTCTCGTTCGGGATCTACACGCTGTCGCTGATCCAGCTCGGCGAGCGTTTCACCGGTCAAGCCTTGATCGCCGGCAATGCCGCCTTTGCGTTCGTATGGGGCGTAGGCGGCATCGTCGGCTCCCCGGTGGCCGGGCTGGCGATGCAACTGACCGGACATCAGGGACTGCCATCGTCGCTTGGCATCCTGTGCTGCGTGCTGGTGCTGTTTCTGCTGGCGGAACTACGGCGGGTTGACCGCGTTCAGGCGTAAGGCGTGCCTGCCATTGCTGCCTTCGGGCCAATGCTGCCCTTGTCGACAAGAGCGAGAAAGGCCGACCTCGCCTGGTCGCCGTGCTGCGTTTCTCGAAAAGTCCGACGCCTGGATGAACGACACGGCCGCCAGGTGGGTGTCAGGGTCTGCAGCATTGCGCCCGGCGCCTTCGGATAGTGCACCATTAGGACATCCCAGCTCGTCGCGTTTGCTCTCGCTCGCGCCGAGGCCGGGCCAGTGTTTCCGGACCAGCAATGTCTTCAGCTGCCATGTCTTCAAACCTCGAGGTCAGGCGAAAACGCGGCCGCCGTAGAAACTCGGCGGCCGCCAATGGCGACGCTATATTCGCCCGAGAACAACCAGAATGATCACGATGATCAGCACCAGCCCGAGGCCACCGCCGCCATAGTAACCAGTGCCGTAGAACGGGCCGCCGCCGAGGCCGCTGAAGCCGCCGAGCAACGCGATGATCAGGATGATAATAAGAATGGTACCCAGGCCCATATGCCGTCTCCTTCGCTGCCGCGCCGTTCACGGCGCGGCTCGGAGAACTAAACTCCCAGCAAGCCTTCCTGTTCCCCGGCGATTTTCATCCGACGGCTAAGGAACGAAAGCCATCATGACGGCGTTTGCTGAGGTTCAGGCGCAAGCTGCGCGTGCATCGCGCGCCAGGCGGCGCGTAGAATTCAGAATTTACGCGGGATTGCCCTTTAGGCGGCCGGCCGCTCCTCCACCTGAACGCGCGGCAGGCGTGACGCCGGGCTTACGCTGGAAGGCGAGCTGAAAGGTGTCGTCATCTGAAGCCGAATTGGTCGACGACGAGTTTTGGCCCCGCACCATTTCCAGTCGAGCTGAACCGGCAGCAGCTCACGTCGCCTTGCCGGCCGGCGCGCCTATGTCTTCCTCGGCAATATCGTCGAACGATGCGTAGTTCATGTTGTAGAGCCTGGCATAGAGGCCCTTGGCCGCCATCAGCTGCTCGTGATTTCCGCTCTCGACGATCTCGCCGTTCTGTAAGACGATGATGCGGTCGGCGCCGCGTATGGTCGCCAGCCGGTGCGCGATGACCAGCCCGGTGCGGCCTTCCAGCAGCGTGACCAGTGCCTTCTGGATCAGCATCTCGGTGTAGGAATCGATGCTCGCCGTCGCCTCGTCCAGCACCAGGATTTTCGCATCCGCCACCAGTGCGCGTGCAAAGCTGATCAGCTGGCGCTGGCCGAGGGACAGATTGCCGCCGCGCTGTTCGAGCTCGGTGTCGTAGCCGTCAGGCAAATGCTCGATGAAGTCGTGCGCGCCAACGGCTTGCGCGGCGCGCACAACCTCTTCGCGGGTAGCCGATGTCTTGTGGTAGCGGATGTTCTCCAGCACCGTGCCGGAAAACAGGAATGGCTCCTGCAACACCATCGCCACCTGGTCGCCGAGCGAATCCTGCGTCACGTCGCGCACGTCGTGGCCGCCGACCCGCACCTCGCCCGACCAGACATCATAGAAGCGGTGCACCAGCGCCATGCAGCTCGACTTGCCCGAACCGGTCGGGCCGACAAGCGCAACCGTCTCGCCCGGATTGACGCGGAAGGAGATGTTTTTCAGCACCGGCTGGTTCTGCCGGTAGCCGAAGGTGACGTTCCTGAACTCGACCGAACCGTCCATGTCGCGCGTCAGCGCCACCGCGCCTTGTCTGTCGCTGACATCCACCGGCACGTCGAGCACTTCGGAAATTCGCTGGCCCGACGCCATGGCACGCTGCATGACCGAGTACTGCATGGTGAGCGAGCGGATCGGGTCGAAGAAGCGCTGGATGTAGAACAGGAACGCCACCATGACGCCGATGTCGAGGCTGTGCGACAGCACCATCGAACCGCCGACGACGATGACCGTCGCCATCGCAATGCCGGTCAGCGTGTCGACGATCGGCACCATCACCTGCGCATATTTGGCCGAGGTCAGGTGAGCCCTGAGATTGGCCAGCACCTTCTCGTCATAGAGGTCGAAATTGACGTGCTGGCGTTCGAGACTCTGCACAGTGCGCACGCCATGGATGCCTTCCGCCAGCGCGCCATTGGCGATCGAGTTGGTCTCATGCGCGGCCATGAAGGCGACCTTGGCGCGCGGCAGCCAGAACAGGCGCACGATGAACAACGCCGGCATGGTCGATAGCGTCAGCAGACCGAGCCGGAAATCGAGCCACAAAAGCACGCTGACGATGCCGAACAGAAGCACGATGTCGCCCACCGACATCACCGACGTCTCAAGGAATTCCTGCATCGAATTGACGTCGCCCTGCAGGCGCGACATCAGCCGTCCCACCTCGGTCTTGTCCATGAAGCTCAGCGACACACGCTGCAGATGGCTGAACATGGCGCGGCGCAAATCCGACAGCACATTCTCGGCCACCTTGCCGACGACGCTTTCCTGGATATAGCTGGCGGCATAGTTGATCAGGATGATCAGGGCGAAGGCACCGATCGCCCAGTTCATGACGGAGCTGTCGGCCTTGCCCGCCGCCATGCCGTGGTCGATGGCGTAACGGATGACCAGCGGGATCGCCAATTGCGTCAGAGTGAACACCAAAACGGCGGCGACCGAGATGAAGATCCGGCCCTGATACGGTCTCACGAAGCTCCAGATGCGGCGCACGATGCGCGGATCGTAGACCTTGCCGAAGACCTCTTCCTCGTCGCGGTGCGAACCGACGACGGCCCTGGTGGGCCGCCGGCTGGTGTCTTCTTTTTCGTCGTGATCCGGTGTCGACATTATGCGGCTCCTACCGCCACCGGCAAATCGTCGTCCGGCCGCAGCTGCAGGTCGTAAAGCGCGCGGTAGCGTCCACCCAGCGCCAGCAATTCCTGGTGCGTGCCGCGCTCGGCGATGCGGCCGTTCTCGACGAACAGGATCTGGTCGGCATGCATCAGCGAGCTCAGCCGGTGCGAGATGATCAGCGTCACGCGGTCCTTGGCGAAGCGCTTCATCGCGGTGCGGATTCGCTGCTCGGTGCCGGCGTCGACAGCCGCGGTGGAATCGTCGAAGACCAGCACCGAAGGCCGCAGCATCAGCGTGCGGGCGATGGTCAGGCGCTGCCGCTGGCCGCCGGAAAGCGATGAGCCGCGCTCGCCCACGACCGTGGTGTAGCCGGCCGGAAGCCCGATGATGTAATTGTGCAGCTGGGCGTATTCAGCCGCCTGCCCGATGCGGGTCTCGCGCGCCCACGGATTGCCATAGGCGATGTTGTTTTCGATCGAGGTGGTGAACAGGAAGGCGTCCTGCTGCACGACGCCGACCGCCTTGCGCAACGATTGCAGCGTGACCTCGCGTATATCCTGCCCGTCGATGGTGATCGCGCCTGACGTCACATCGTAGAAGCGCGGGATCAGATGCGCGATGGTCGACTTGCCGCTGCCCGGCGGGCCGACAATGCCGACCGTCTCGCCGGACCGGGCCTCGAAGGAAATGCCCGACAGTGCCGGCCGGCCGCCGGCGCCCGCGTAGCGGAAGCCGACATTGTCGAAGCGCAGCACGCCTTCGGTCACCACGAGATCCTTGGCATCGGGCGCATCCTGAATGTCGAGTTCGGTGTCAAGCAGTTCGAACAGCCTTGTGCCGCAGGTCGAGGCGCGGGCGAACGAGTTGACCATCAGCCCGAGCTGGCGCACCGGCATTTGCAGGATGGTCATGAAGGTGAGGAACTGCGCCAGCGTGCCGACGCTGATCTGGCCCGCCATCACCTTCTGGCCACCGAACCACAACACCAGGCCCATGGCCGCCAGGAAGGAAAAATTCATGGCGCTGGTGTTAGAGACGCGGATGTCGACGCGCTGGTCGGCAAGCTCCAGCGCCGACTTCTTGGCGCGGTCGAATTTTTCCAGCTCATGCCGCTGCGCCGCAAAGGCGCGCACGACGCGGATGCCGCCGAGGTTCTCGTCCATCACCCGGCTCAGCACCGACAGCCGCTCCTGCAGCGTCAGCCAGGTGCTGCGCAGCCTGAGCTGTGTGACCGAGGAGCGCCAGGCGACGAACGGCACGAAACTGAGACTGAGCAGCCCGAGCTCGAGATCGGTGCTGATCAGGAGATAGGAGCCGACGCCGATCAGCACGCCGAGCAGCACCACGCGCAATATGCCGGTGGAAAAGAACATGCGCACGCCGTCGAGGTCGAGCAGGCCAAGCGTAATCAGGTCGCCGGTATGCACCCGGTCATGGAAGGAGAAGCTCAGCCGCTGGATCTTCTCGTAGAAGGCCAGGCGCAGCTCATAGCCGGTGCGGTGGCCAACGGCCTCGCCATAATAATTCTGCGCCATGGTGAAGAGGCCGCGCAGAATGCTGACGACGAGCAAGGTGATCGCCGTCGTCCACAGCGCCTGCTCCGCCGCCGCACCGCCGCTTGCTTGCATCACGCCTTGCGCCTGGTCGATGGCGTGGCCCAGCAGGCGCGGGATGAACAGCTGCAGCGTCGCGGCGATGAAGGTCGAGGCGATGGTGATCGCAACCTGCCAGGGATGGCGCAACGTCATGCGCACGATGCGCAGCAGCGTGCTGAGGCCCTTGCCCCAGGACGCCTCCGCCACATGGGCAAACGATTTGCCGCGCTTCGCCGCGCCGCGGGTTGCATCCATTACCAAGGAAAATATCCAATCCGGTCCGGACATTAGCCCAGACGAATGAAGAAGACTCAGTTTCAGATGCCGCGATGGTACGCCTCCATTTTGACCGCTCAAGGGCCAATGGCGGCATCGCACTGTGCCTGAAAGGGGCTGATCGTCCGCGACCGCTTAAGCCCGTGTCGGCGTTAGAGGCGGCAGGCTCGTCACTTTAGGCCGATTGAAAAGATGCGAGCATGCGGGTTGCGCCAACCGCCATCATGCGTGACCTCGGCCAATATGATCGGCTGCGGGACCGAGCGCCGTGAGCAGCGCCTTGCCGCTTTCCAGCGTTGCATTCTGGTGCGGGGCGCGCAGGTTCAGCCAGCGTTTGTCGCCGGAGCGCACCGCCAGCACTGCCTTCATCGCCGGGATCAGGCCGGCATCCTGGATCACCTTGCGGAACGCCCTGATCGCGGCGTCCGGTTCCGTGACGTCTTGGCCAGCGATCGTCGCGTCGTAGAGGGCGCGGATGGCCGCAGCGTTGAGATTGACGGTCGCGGAGATACAGCCCGCAGCACCACTGGCGAGCCCCTTGGTCAGTTGCGCCTCCGAGCTGGGAAACACCGCGACGTCGGGTGCGGCGGCAATCACCGCCGCCGTGTTGTTCCAGTCGCCGGCGCTATCCTTGTAGGCGACGACCGTCTCTGGAAACGCCGCGCTCAACCGGGCGGTCAGGGCAGGGCTTACCGGCACGCCGGAGTTCTGCGGGATGTGGTAGAGAATCATCTTCGGCGCCGGGTTGGCCACCCGTTCGATCAGCTCGCTGTAGTAGCGCGCCTGGCCTTCATCCCCGGCGGCCGTGTAGAAGAATGATGGCAGCACCATCACGCCGGCGCAGCCGAGGCCGACCGCGTGCTTCGAAAGTTCGACGGTTTCGGGGAGTGCGGTGACGCCGGTGCCGGGCATCATGCGCGCCGGCGAAATGCCGGCCTCGATCAGCCATTCCAGCGCCTGCATGCGCTCATTGAGCGAGAGCGACAGTGCCTCGCCCGTGGTGCCGAACGGCGACAGGAAATGCGCGCCCTGGCCCAGCACCCATTTGGCGTGTGAGATCCACAAGTCACGAGCAATCCGGCCGTCATTTTCGAACGGTGTCAGGATCGGGGCGATGGTTCCTTGCGGGCGGGTCATGTCGGTCCTTCCATCGGTGCTGGAAATCAGCTTGGCATAGAGCATACGTACGATGCGATCTGCCAGAGGCGATCTCTTGGGCCACCGCGCCGGCCGTGGGAAAACTTGCGGGTCATTGCCGCGAAATTCTGGACCTTCGGTCTGCCGCAACCAGATGACGCCGGCGTCAATGGGTTGCAAATGGACCGGGGTTGCAAATGGACCAGGGTTGCAAATGGACCAGCCAAGCCCGAAATGTCGAACAGAGACAGATCCGGAAACGGCATGCACCCACGATTGCTCAAGACCTTCCTCGCCGTGGCGCGGCACCGCAACATCACCCGCGCAGCGCGGGAGGTTCATCTGGCGCAGTCGAGCGTCAGCGACCAGATCCAGTCGCTGGAAAGCGAACTTGGTGTCGTCCTCTTCATCCGCTCGCGCCACGGCCTCGACCTGACGACGGCCGGCGACGCGCTGAAACCCTATGCGGAAGAGATTCTGCAACTGGCGGAGGAGGCGCGTATTGCCGTCGAGGCAACGACGGGAATGACCGCCGGAACGGTTACGGTCGGCGCGCTGGAGACGATTGCCACTGTCAAACTTCCGCAATGGCTGGCGGCCTTTCGAGGCGACCACC
Source organism: Mesorhizobium sp. M1252 (assembly GCF_040318265.1). Lineage (NCBI taxonomy): Bacteria > Pseudomonadati > Pseudomonadota > Alphaproteobacteria > Hyphomicrobiales > Phyllobacteriaceae > Mesorhizobium > Mesorhizobium sp. M1252. The sequence goes on from NZ_JAMYLX010000005.1 coordinate 298,961, forward strand.
CGGAGATCGGTCTGCGGCTGAAAATCGCCGGCAGCGACGCCCTGCTGCGCCAGCTCGAAGAGAGCGAGATCGACGTCGCCTTCTGTTTCGACAAGAGCGGTCTGGACGAACGCTTGGCCAGGCGCACGATATCGGCCGAGCCGCTGGTCCTTGTCGCCTCGCCCGAAGATGCGGCCGCATCGCGACAGAACGACCTGGCCGCGCTCGCCGCGATGCGTTTCGTGGTGACGGAAACCGGATGCGTCTACCGGCATCTGTTCGACACTGCCTTTGCCGAGATGGCAGCGCCAGAACTTGCCGCCGAAGCGGGCAGCATCGGCGCCATTGCGGGCTTGGTGGCGACTGGTGTCGGCATGGGCCTGGTGCCGCGGCTGGCCGTTGCCGACGCGCTCGATCGCGGCGAGATCGTCGAATTGCCATGGCCGGGTTCGGCCCGCACGGCGTCGCTGGTCATGATCTGGCGCCGCCGGCGGGTGCAACCGCCGGCGCTGAAACTGCTGCTGGCTGCCGCGGCCAGGAATTTGGCTGCGCTCAGATCAGCCGGTGACCGCCCTCGACATGCAGAACCGTCCCTGTCGTAAAACCGTTGCTCATCAGGAAGGCGATAGCATCGGCAATGTCGTCCGGTTGCCCGACGCGGCCGACCGGCAGGCGCCTGGCCATTGCATCGAGCGTCTCGTGCTTCTTGTCGCCGGCCACAAAACTCCAGATCGGCGTGTCGACCCAGCCCGGCGAGACGGCGTTGACGCGGATCGGCGCCAGTTCGACCGCCAGCGCCCGCACCAACCCTTCCAGCGCAGCGTTGACGGCAGCGACGACGGAGCCGCGCGCGGCAGGTCGATAGGCGGCGATGCCTGAGGTGAAGGTGATGGAACCGTTAGCCGAAAGCTGCGGCGCGCCATATTTGGCGAGCAGCAGCGGCCCGTAAAATTTGCTTTCGACGACCCGCTGCGCCGCATTCAGGTCGACTGAAGGCAATAGCTCATAGGCGCCTTCGATGTCGGCGGCGGTGCTGACGATATGGTCGAGCCGGCCAATTCGCTTGAACAGGTCAGCGACCTGATCCTCCCTGGCGATATCGGCCGCGACGGCGCTCAAAGCGGAAGGGTTCTGCAGCGCCTCGCCGGCACGCTTGAGCCTGGCTTCACTGCGGCCGACGATGATGACTTCGGCGTCTGAGTCCAGGCACCGCCTTGCCAACGCCAGCCCCATTCCGGAGCTGCCGCCAATGATAGCGATTTTCGATTTTGCGATGTCTGCCATGTTTCCGTTCCTGTCCTGAACCGCTCCGGCGAGAGTCGCAGACCGGCGGCAGGAGTGGAAACGGAAGAAAGCGATAGTGCCATCGGCGGCTCCGATGGCACTATCGTCGATAGCAACGGACGCGGGCCGCTCCGTCGAGTGCCCGCCTGTCAATGAAGTGCGCTCAGTAGCCGACCGTGAAGCGCTGCTTGATATGCGCCGGCTTTTCGATCTCGTCGGCCATGACGATGGCATAGTCCTCGAAGGAAATGCTGCTGCCCTTGTCGGACGTCAGCAGCGTGTCCTTGCCGATGCGGTATTTGCCGGTCCGCTCGCCGGCGACGAACAGCGCCGAAGGCGACAGCAAGGTCCAGTCGAGATCGTCGACCGTCCGCAGCGTGTCGAGGAAGTCGGCGCCCTTCTGTGCCTCGGCCTTGTAGATATCAGGGAAGGTCGGCGTGTCGACCAGGCGCTTGCCGGGCGCAACCTCAAGGCTGCCGGCGCCGCCGACGACGAGGTAGCGTTTGACGCCGGAAGCACGCACGGCTGCGATGAGCGTATCGGGATCGCTGTCGAGGAAATGCACCGAGGAGATCACCGCGTCATGACCCTTGATCAGGGCGGCAAGGCCATCCTTGTCGAAGACGTCGCCCTTCTTGGCAGTCACGCCCGGAAGTGCCGCGATCTTGTCTGGATGCCGGGCAATGGCGGTGATGCTGTGCCCGCGATCGGAGAGTTCCTTAAGCAGGCGGGAGCCGACCTGGCCGGACGCGCCGATAAGTGCGATTTTCATGGGGATTTTCCTTTCGTCTGGGGAGAATTTCGTCTGGGGAGAATTTCTGGGACTACGCCGCCTCGATGTGAGCGACGAGATTGTCGTAGCTGCCGAACAGCGCGTTGGCGCCGATCAGGCGCGGCGCCGTTTGGCCGATCACCGCCAGCGCGGGAACGCCATTGGCATGCAGCCGTTGGAACAACATCCGCCCGCGGCTGACCAGGTCGTCATGCTTCGCCAGAAACGGCTGCGTCGGCGCCTTCAAGAGCTTTGCCGCGTCGCTCATGCCGGCGTCGGTCAGTACCGAGGCGACGCCGTCAACCGTCACAATATCGCGACCGTCGACATAGCGGGCATGCTGGATCGCCTTCAGTGCCGCAAGTTCCTGGCGCCAGTCGTCCAGCCCGGCGGCGTTGATGCCCATGGTGGCAGCGGAAGAATCGAGCAAGGTGCCGCTGACATTGAGCACATTGTCGAGATAGGCCTGGCTGAAGCGCTGTCCGCTCAGCCGCGCGATGCGCTGGTCATTGTCCCAGGCGTGGGCGGCAAAACCTGCATCCAGCGGCCGCGCGCCGGCACCGGAGAAAAGCCCCACCGGCAGCAGTTGGAGCGCGGTCCCGCCGGCGGCCAGTCGATCCAGCATCGGCGTGGCGCCATAGCACCAGCCGCAGAGCGGGTCGAAAAGATAGGTTAGGGTTGCATTGGTCATGGCGGCCTCATTCTGTTGCCCGATAGATGACAGCTGGACCGCTTGCGAAAAATAGCGATCAATCATACAAACTGTCTGATAAAATCAGACAATGAGCGGCCTGTGACCGAACTCCTCAATCTCAACCGGCTCGTTTACTTCGCCACCGTGGTGGAGACCGGCTCGTTCACGGCCGCTGCCGACCGTCTCGATGTTGCCAAGGCTGTGGTCAGCCATCAGGTCGGCAAGCTCGAAGAAGAGCTTGGCGCTACGCTGTTGCGGCGCACGACCCGGCGCGTGACGGCGACCGAAGAGGGTCGTCTGTTCTATGACCGGACCGCGATCATCCTGCGCGAGGCGGAGGCAGCCTATGGCGACATTTCGCAGCGCGCGGCGCAGCCGACGGGGACGCTGCGGCTGACGGCGCCGCTCGACTATGGCGAGAAGGTCGTGGCGCCGACCATCGCCGCCTATCTCAGAAAATATCCGAAAATGCGGGTCGAGACGATCTTCGACGATGCGGTCAGCAACCTGGTCGACGAGCAGATCGATCTCGGCATCCGCGTCGGCTGGCTTGCCGATTCCAGCAATCTGGCACGGCGGCTGGGCAGCCTGCAGCAATTCGTCGTCGCCAGCCCGGAACTGGCCGCCAGGCTGCCTGGGGAAGCCAGCCCCAGGCAGGCGAAGTCGCTGCCCTGGGTCGGCAACGCCCAGTTGCGCGGGGTCGGCCAATGGCTGTTCTCGAGGGGCACGGAAACGGTGCTGGCCGAACTCAACCCCGTCGTCAGCTGCGACAAGACACCAGGCGTGCTGTCCTGCGTGCTGGCCGGCATCGGCCTCGGCATCTTTCCGGATTACAGTGTCGCCGACGACATTGCGCGCGGCCGGCTGGTGCGGGTGTTCGCGGACTGGACCTTGCCGTCCGGTGGCATCCATGCCGTCTTCCCGCCGGCGCGCTTCAGGCCGGCCAAGGTGCGCGCTTTCGTCGACCTCCTGGTTGCAGCCGAACGGCGGCGCGCGCGCAGTGCGGGCTGATTTCGGCACCGGCCGGCAATGCCGGCGAGGGAACCTTTGTTCGGCAGGCGCTTTTGGATATGCTGCGATTCCGAACCGTCAGAAGGGGTACTGCCGATGACCACCAAGATCTTTGCGACCTGCATGCTCGCTCTCGCTGTCGGCTGCAGCCTGTCCACAGCGGCTGTCGCCAAGGACAAGCATCGCCATCGTCAGCCAGAACCCGAACGCTACGTCCCCGCCCATCGCGACCTCATCTACGCCCTGTTCGGCGGCCCGCGCTACTATGACAAAATGCTGATCACCACGGCGGCCGGCCCGTGCTCTTACGACCGGGTCGGGCCGGACGCGAATGCGCTGAACAAGGTCAACGATCACCATTGCGGAAAATAGATTGGTCCCAAAGGCGGGGTCCTGCGTCCCAGGGTTACCGGATGACGGCCGCCGCGAACACGATAGAGACAGTCGATGACCGCTGGTGAGAAATGGTCTCCGTCCGAAAAGAAAGTCGCCCGCACTGCCTATGACGCAGCGCTGAAGGTGGCGCTCGACAAGACGTTGGCTGAACTCAAGAGCAGGGCCCACGTTGCGGCAACGCCTTCCGAAATATGGGATGTCGAAGACTTTCTGCGGCAGCAGCGACGGAAGATCGACTATTCACAGCTAATACAGGTCTTCGCCAATCTCATCCGGCAAGGCTATCTCGAGGAGAATCTCCTTGTTGGCTTGTCGGAAGACAAGCGGCAAACGATCCGAAAATACGCCAGCTGGAATCGCGAAGGGTAGGGGTCCTCTTCGGGGACCTTGGCGCTGCATTCAAACTGGACCATTCACCATCTTCGCGCGCGCCGCGCAGCTCGAGTTCAGCCGTGGCGTGCCTCCGTGGCATCGGCGGTCCCGCCTCTGTCCTTGTCGTCCTGCGCCATCGCCAGCGGCGCACCCGGTTCGCCTTCCCACAGGATCAGGCTGGCGGCGCCGATCAGCCCGGCGCGGTCGCCGAGTTCAGCCTGCACGATCGGCACGTCGCGATAGGCCGGCATCGCCCGCTGCTGGATGACCGCTCTGATCGACGGTGCCAGAAGGTCGAACCCGTTGGAAAGGCCGCCACCCATGACAATCAGATCGGGCGAATAGAGATGCAAGAGATTGGTGAAGCCGATGCCCAGCCATTTTGCTTCCGCCTCGATCAGGTCGAGAGCGTTGGCGTCGCCGGCCTTGGCAGCCTCTACGACATGCCTGGCCGAGACGTCACCGTCATTTGACAGCCGTCGTAAGAGCGAGCCGTCGCCGGGCGCGGTCAATCGCGTCGCGCGGCGGCCAAGCGCGGTTCCCGATGCGACAGCCTCGAAGCAGCCGATGGCGCCGCAGAAGCAGCGGTCGCCTTCGCCGGTGATGGTCATGTGGCCGATCTCAGCCGCCAGTCCGCGCCTGCCGTGATAGATGTGGCCATCGGCGACGACGCCGCCGCCAATGCCGGTCGATACGGTCACGAACACCAGCGATCCGCTGCCGCGTCCGGCGCCAAAACGCCATTCGCCGAGCGCCGCCGCATTGGCGTCGTTTTCCAGCCGCACCGGCAGGCCGAAATGCTGCCCCAGAATGTCGATCAGCGGCACGTCGTGCCAGCCGGCCAGCGTCGGCGGCGCGATCACGATGCCCGCCTTGGGGTCGAGCGGTCCCGGCGCGCCGACGCCGATGCCGGCGACGTTTGCCTGCGGGTGTTCCCTAAGCAGCGTGCCTGCCAGAGCGACGATCTGGCCGATCACCGCCTCCGATCCCGCACCGGCAAGCGTCGGCGCTGAAGCATGAGCGACGATGCGGCCATCGCTTTCGACCAGCGCACCGCGCAGCGCCGTGCCGCCGAGATCGAAGGCCAGCGCAAGCTTGGTCATCAGGCGGCGACCTCCAGCCCGTGCAGCCAGGCCATGCGCCGGGCAAGGTCGGGATCGCCGAAGGCCAGCGAGCCCAGCACCACGGTTTCCGCACCTGCGGCGCGCAGCAGCGGCACGGTCTCGTGGCGGATGCCGCCATCGGCGGCGAGCACGATGTCGGCCTCGCGGCCGGCTTTGCGCATCAGCGCGCGCGCCTCGATCAGGCGCGGACACGCCTGCTCCGACAGGCTCTGGCCCTTGACGCCGATGGAGGTGCCGAGCAGCGTCACGAACGCCACTTCCGCCAGGAAGGGCGTGACGGCCGCGACCGGTGTTTCCAGCCGCAGTACCACGCCGGCCTCGGCCCCGAGTTCATGCGCCAGTTTCACGGCGCGCAGGCCGGTCTCGCCGTTTTCGGCGTGCACGCTGATCAGGTCGGCGCCGGCCTCGATGAACTGGCGCGTCTGTTCTTCGACGATCTCGGCTTCGACCATCAAATGGACATGGATCGGCTTCGCGGTGAGCTTGGCGATGCGCGCCACCAGGTCCGGGAAGAACAGGAAGCCAGGGGTGAAGCGGGCGTCGGCGACGTCGATATGATGGACATCGGCATGGGTCTCGATGCGCTTCAAATCGCGCTCCATGTTGGCGAGGTCGGCCGACCACAGCGAGAACTCGCCGATCAGCCGGTTGCGCGGCAGGGCAGCGATCGCGGCGGGGCCGGACAGGGGCTTGTTCGTCGTCATCGTCTCAGGCTCCGTAGCCGCGCATTGTCTGGCGGTTGGTTTTGACGGCGCCAGCAGGGTCGGCGGCGGCCGTTTCGGATTCTTCCTCCAGCACCAGCCAGCCGTTGAAATTGGGTGCAGCACCAGCGATCTCGATCACTTTGGCCGTGTCACAGACGCCCTTGCCGAGCATCGCCCAGGTTCCATTCGCGTCAACATCCTTCAGATGCACATAGCGGATGCGGTCGCGATAAGTGGTGAGCGTATCCGCCATGTCCTGGCCACCGCGCAAGATGTGGCCGGTGTCGGGCACCCAGCCCACCAGCGAGGCGTCGAGCAGCCCGAAGATGCGGTCGTAGTCGGCGCGGTCGAACAGCAGCGTGTTGTGATGCGAGCTTGGATGCACCGCGACCTGGACGCCGGCCTCGCGCCCGAGCTCGCCGGCTTTGTTGTAGACCTCGGCGGCGATGGCAAACTTGTCGTCGCGCGGCCCGTCGGAAACGATCGTGGCCGAGCCCATCGACACCAGCGCGCCGGGAAAGGCGGCGGCGAAGTCGATCCAGCGTTTGGCGGTCTCGAGATCGGCGCCGATCTCATCCCTGAGCGTGAAACCGCTCTTGGAGCCGAAGGCGAAGGAGACGAGCGTCAGCCCGGATGATTTCAGCGCGGCCGCGAACTCCTTTGGCTTGCCGGCATAGCGGCCGATCATCGTGTCGGTAATCTCGATGCCGGCATAGCCGCCATCGGCGATCGCCTTGAGCAGATCGTCCGGGCCGCCGGCGAAGCGGTCCCCGAGCATTTCCCAGGTAAAGGTCTGGCAGCCGACTTTCAGGTCTTTCACGGTCATCCTTTCATTCCTTGATCCACCTCCGTTGGAGGGATACCCTACTTGACCGAGCCCGCGGTCATGCCGGCGAGGAAGAACCTCTGGGCAACCAGGTAGATGACCAGGAGCGGCAGCGAGCCGAGCACGCTCATCGCCATCATCTGGTTCCATTCGAAGGCGTGTTGCCCCATCAACAACTGGATGCCGATCGGGACGGTGCGCATGGACGTCGACTTCGTCAGTGTCAGCGCAAAGAGAAATTCGTTCCAGCACAACAGGAAGGTGTAGACCGACGTCGCCACGATACCAGGCAGTGAAATCGGGACGATCACCCGCCACAGTGCGGTCCAACTGGTGCCGCCGTCGACAGCCACCGCTTCATCGAGGTCGCGGGGCAAGGTGTTCAGATATCCCGTCATCAGCAGGATCGCATAGGGCAGCGTAAACACCAGATAGGTCAGGATCAGCGCGACATAGGTGTCGAAGATGCCATACGAGACGACAAGCCCGAAGAAGGGGATCAAAAGCGTGATCGGCGGGATCGTCTGCGTGCTGATGATGAGAGTGTTGAGGCTGCCCTTGCCGCGGAAATTGAAACGGCTGAACCCATAGGCCGCCAGCAAGGCGATCAGCACCGTCAGCACGGTCACCGCTCCGGCGACGAAGTAGCTGTTGAAGAAGAAGCGCAGCTTTACCGGATCACCAAGGATGGCCGCATACGCTTCCAGCGTGAAGGCCTTCGGCAGGACGGTTGGCGGCAGGGCGAAGATTTCGGTATTCGACTTGAACGAGCTGCTCAGCATCCAGTAGATCGGGAAGGCCGCGAACAAGAGGCCTGCGGCAAGCGCGACATGGAGCGCGGCGGTGATCAGCCTGTCTTTCGGTGTGTGTCTTTTCCTCATGTGACTACCGAGCCTTTTGATAGCGGATGTAGAACAGCGTCAGGCCGAGAGAGATCAGCAGGATGACCACGGCGCTCGCCGAGGCCTGCGACAGGTTGTAGCTCGAAAACGCCAGCTTGTACGTGTAGGTGCTGAGGACCTCGGTCGAGTAGATCGGACCGCCACCCGTCGTTATCCAGATCAATGGAAAGACCTGCATGGTCCAGATGAAGTCGAGCAGCGAGATGCTGATGATGATCGGCATCAGCTGCGGAATGGTGATGAAGATCAGCTTCTGGTAGGCCTTCGCGCCGTCGATATCGGCGGCCTCGTAGAAATCCTTGGGAATGCCCTGCAAGCCTGCGAGCAGGCTGACCATGAAAAGCGGGTAGCCCGCCCAGATATTGGCGAAGGTGACGGCGTGCAGCGCGGTCGCGGGCGAGGAAAACCACTCGACCTTGGAACCGATGATGCCGATCTGCATGAGAACACTGTTCACGACACCATTCGGCTCAAGCAGAAGGCGCCAGATCACCGCGATAATCACCGCGGTGAACAGCCAGGGCAGTATGTACAGCACGCGCAGGATGTTGCGCAGCGTCGGATTGATGCGGTCGCTGTTCAGCATGAGTGCGAAGAGCATGCCGATGGTCATATGGAAGACGACACTCATGCAGGTGAAGTAGAGCGTGTGCCACAGCGAGGCCCAGAACACCGGATCGGCAAAGATCGCCTGGTAGTGTTTCAATCCGGCAAAGGACGGGTCGCGACGCAGCACCGCGCTGTTCTGGAACGAATAGCCAATCACCGTCACCATCGGCAGCAGCATCAGAAGGCCGATTATGAGGAGCGAGGGTGACAGATAGAGATAGGGTGCGACCGCTCGTTTCAGTCGATCGTGGGAGCGCTTCTGCCCGGTCATGTGCCACCCCTGGGGTATGCCTTCAAGAGGAAGGTGCGCTTCGCAAACAGGTCCATCTCAAATTGCCGATCCGTTGTTGACGGGTGGCCTGGCCGAGGCCGGGCCACCCGGCGGAAGATAGCAAACGGGAACAGGCAGCTCAGAATTTCTCCACCCAGCCCTTTTGAGCGTTGGCTGCGGCTTGTTCCGGAGACTGCTCGCCGGCGAGCATCTTCTGGGCTTCCACATCGAACTTGGTCATCAGGTCTTCGGCCACCGGCAGCCCCGTGAACTCGTTGGCGAGATAGCCGGTCTTGAAGATTTCGAAAGCCTTGGCGAAAGCCTTGTCCGAGGTCACGAAATCGGGCTTGGCGTTGACGTTGCCCGGGAAAGCGTTTGCAAGCGACACGAGCTTGGCATTCACCTTTTCACTCATCAGATATTGGACGAGCTTCCAGGCTTCATCCTGATGTTTCGAGGCGGCGGAGATGCCGATGCCCCAGGAGGCATAGGGAAGGCCGCGCTTGCCGTTGTAGTCCGCCACGACCGGGACCGGGATGAGGTCGAAGTTCAGCTTGGGATTGCGTTTGCGGATGAGATTCACATGCGCGAGCGAGTCGATCATCATTCCGACCCGATCGTTGACGAATTCCTCGACCTTTTCCTGCTCGGTCTTGGTGGCAATGCCGGGCGAGATGACGCCGGCGTCGTTCAGCGATTTGACGAAAGTGAGCATATCGACGACCGGCTTGCCCTCGAGAGCCGGCTTGCCTTCAACCATCATCGATTGACCCGAGGCCCAGACCCACGACATCAGGTCGTTCTGGACACCGGACGGCGTTTGCAGCGACAGGGGCAGCACCCAGCCATACTGGTTCTTGTCGGCATGGGTCATCTTCTTGGCGGCTTCGAGAAACTCCGCGCGGGTCGACGGCAGCTTGGTGACGCCTGCCTGGGCGGCGAGGTCCAGATTGACGAAGACCGGATAGACGAACGAAGCCACGGGAAACATCACCGCCTTGCCGTCCACCTTGATGATATCCGCGACCTGGGTCTTGTCAAACCCGCTCGCATCCATCATCGGGTTCATGTCGGCCAGCGCACCCTGCGCGTTCAGATTGTTCACCCAGGCGCCGTCGAGACCGACGACGTCGCTGAGCGTTCCGGTTGCGGCGCCGACCGAGATCTGGTCTCGCGTAGTCGCATAGGGACCGCTGACCAGCGTCACCTTGATGCCGGGGTTTGCAGCCTCGAAGTCGTTCATGATTGCCCTGAGCGATCCCGCCGGCAATTCGGGCTCCCACCATTGGGTGAATTCCAGCGTCGTGTCCGCCATGGCGCCGGTTGCACCAAGCAACCATGCGGCCGCGGCTATTTTCAGCATCGCGGGTCGTATCCGAAACATCATTTTCTCCTCCTTCTTCAAGGTCGGCCGCACAATGCGGACGATCGTCTGTTCATTCAGAAGCCTTCTTGTATCTTCCGCAGGCACCTCGCTCCCGCCCGCGGTCTTCCGCAGATCTTCAGATCGCCAGATGCGTTTCGGGATCGAAGAAATGGAACTTGGCATCATCCACGGCCAACCGGATTTCCGAGCCGGAGCGGACGGCGCTGATCGGCTCGAACCTCGCCACCGCGTTCGACGCCAGGCCGAAATCGTCCACCGCATCCGGATCGCCGGAGTCCACCCGGACCGCGTCGATGTTCATGTGGACGATCTGTTCGGAGCCGAGTTCCTCGATCGAGGTCACCCTGGCCGGTATCGTCTGATACTTGCGACCGGATTCAAGGCTGCTGTCATAAAGATCCTCCGGTCTGATCCCGAACACGACCTTGCGCCCCGCATACGACCTCAAGGCCGGCCTGCGCACGAAGGCTGCATCCTGCAGCCGGACGGCGAAGTCGCGAAAAGCGAGCTCGCCGCCCTTCAGGGTCGCCTCGAAAAGGTTCATCGAAGGAGAGCCGATGAAGCCGGCAACGAAGGCGTTAACCGGCGATTCATAGAGCCTCTTGGGTGTGTCGACCTGCTGCAGCACACCGCCTTTCAACACCGCGACTCTGTCGCCCATCGTCATCGCTTCGATCTGATCGTGGGTCACGTAAATGGTCGTGACGCCGAGCTGCTTTTGCAGGCTGGTGATTTCGGCGCGCATTTGCACACGCAGTTTCGCATCCAGATTGGAAAGCGGCTCGTCCATGAGAAAGGCGGCCGGCTCGCGCACCATGGCGCGGCCCATGGCAACCCGTTGACGCTGCCCGCCTGACAGGTTCGCGGGTTTGCTGTCCAGCAAAGACGTCAGCTGAAGAGTTTTGGCGATCTCGTCCACGCGCTTCTTGCGCTCGGCCTTCGGCTTGCCTGCCAGCCGCATCGAAAAGGCGATGTTTTCGGATACCGTCATATGCGGGTAGAGCGCGTAGCTCTGGAACACCATCGCGATGTCGCGGTCCTTGGGCGGCATGTCGACGACGTCGACCCCGCCGATCCGAAGGCTGCCGCTGGTGATGTCTTCCAACCCCGCGATCATTCGCAACGCCGTGGATTTGCCGCAGCCGGAAGGCCCGACGAGGATCAAGAACTCGCCGTCCTTGACCGACAGGTTCAACTGGTCGATTGCGCGAAAACTGTTCCCGTAGGTTTTGCAGATCTTCTCAAGAATGACTTCTGCCATATTCCTCCCTCCACAAGTATAAGCCCTGATTTTTATGATTCTCCTGGGCTTGTGTTCGCCTGCGAAATGTTTCGTCGGATCGTTTCAGGTCATGCTCCAGCATCCACATGCGCATTTTTCAGGTCGACTGCTGACGGCGCGTTCGCCGATGCCAGGAGTTGCGTGACCTGGTCCTCGGTCGGAAGCGCCTCGCGCCCGCCACGCCCCGTTATCGAAACGGCCGCCGCCGCGGCCGCGAATGCGATCCGGCCCGCGGTGTCGGCTCCGCGCGTCAACGCATGGGCATAGGCGCCATGAAAGCAGTCACCCGCGCCCGTGGAGTCGACGACCGCAACCCGGTGCGGGGGCAGGTGCCAGAGACCTGTCTCTTCACGGCCGCGATAGTACACACCCCTGCCTCCATCGGTCAGAACCACGGCGGATCGCGATGGCAACCACAAGGCATCGAGCATCTCGGCAGGCGATCGGCGCCCCGTGGCAGTCCGTGCAAAGCTAAGTGGAAGAATGAGATGGTCGCAGAGCGCGATCAGCCGTTCCGTGGCGGGACCGCTGCTCCATTCGATGTCGCCCAGGATCGCAAGGCCGAGATCGCGAGCCCGAGCCACGACATCCAGCGACCCGGTCGCATAGCTATCGACGATCAGGACGGTCGCGCGGCTGAGGATATCGTCCGGAAAGTCCGGAGCGGTGCCCAGCATCGCATCGTCGTCATACGCGATGAACCGTTCCCCATCCGAGCCGACGGTGATCCGCGAGTGCACCGGGCGCGCGTCGGGATGGCGCGGCGCGAATGCGGTTTCGATACCGCTCGCCACGAGATCGAGCAGAACGGCGTCGTCCGCGGCACTGGCCAGCCATCCGACGAAACCGGCGGTTCCGCCGAGCCGCGCGACGGCGGCAAGCGCCGTCGCGACATTTCCCCCGAAAGCGCGGGTACTTTGCAGAACCTTACCCTTGCCCGCCGACAATGGCTGATCGACGTAGACGATGTCGTCTATCGCAATAGCGCCGAAGCCGAGGGTGGCGGGGATGGTGGGCATCGTTCAGGCGCCCGCCTTCGCCAAGGCGTCTTGCGCCGAAAGGCCGTCATGGATGACGCCGCGAAAGGCAAGCGCTGCCTTCTCCGGATCGCCGTGCCCCCAGAGATTGCGGCCTACCACGGCGCCGCGCGCGCCGGCACGGATGGCGTCCGCCGTCTGCTGAAGCGCGCCGAGCAGCGTATCGGTCTTTGGCCCCCCCGCGATGACAACCGGCACCGGGCAGGTCCGGACGGTCTCTTTGAATGACTCGAAATCCCCGGTGTAGCCGATCTTGATCACGTCGACGCCGGACTCGTAGCCGATGCGCGCCGCGTAGGCGATCTCGTCGGGGGTGAAGACGATTTTTGCCCCATCGGTGAAGTCGCGAGGGTAGATATGCGCCACCACGGGCATGCCGTAGCGGGCTGCTGCATTCACCGAATCGGTCAGCCAGCGTATGTATTTGCCCTCCGTCGCGCCGCGCACCGGAATGGCCACGGCCAACGCATCGGCGCCCGCCCGCACCGCATCCTCGGGCGTCGCGATCAACTCGCTGATGCGATCGTCCGCAGTGAAGCAGCCCGCCTGAATCACCAGGGAAGCTTTGCCCGCATATTGCGGCCACAGATGGCGCGCGGTGCCAGGCTGGATGCTGACGTAGTCGGGTTTGCCCGCCATGACGCGTGCGAGCGCACCCGGCAGGTCGGCAAGGCCGCCTTTGCGCACGTCGCCATAGCCGACGAAGTGGTCGACCGCGCCGCCAAAAAGGTTCCCCGATGGATGCGAGAAGAGGCGCGCGAGACGCACCTTGGTTCCTAGGCTCATGAGTCCAAAATTCCCTGATCGGTTGATTTAAAAAAGCTCAATCCAGTGTTTCCGAAAGAAAAAGGAAAAACAATCTTTCGAAAGCTTTCGAATCTGCATATTTCCGGTAAGGTGAGCCGAGGCCGGCGCGATTGCTCGGCGCAGGCAGGCAAGGGCCGGGCAATGTTGTCGGAGCAGAGACGCCAATCGATCCTGGGCGAGGTGCAACGCAGCGGACAGGTTCGCATCAAGGACCTGTCGGACGGGTTTGGCGTGTCGGAGGTCACGGTGCGCTCCGACCTCGAAATACTGGACCGCAAGGGACTGCTGACCAAGACCCGTGGAGGAGCGGTGACCCGGACTACCGATTCGACGACGGCCGCGTTCGCCCGCCGGATGCAAACGAACCTCGACGCAAAGAAGCGCATCGCCCGGGCGGCGCTGGACCTGTTCGAGGACAACCAATCGGTCATCTTCGACGGTGGCTCGACCTTGATGCAGCTTGCCATGCAGTTACCGCCGCTCAGCAATGTCGTGGTCGCGGCCACGGCCATGAATATCGTGCAGCATCTTATGCACCGTCCCGGGCTCGACGTTCATATGATCGGCGGCCGGGTCTATCCCGACACGGTGAGCACGCTGATCACCGATGCCGATACGGCTCTCGGCGGCCTGGTAGCGCACCAGGTCTTTGTTGGGGCGCATGCGATAGACTCGTCACTGGATGTGGTCGACGTGAACGAAGACATGGCGCGGACGAAGCGAAACCTCGTTCGCATGGCCCGGCGCGTTGTCTTGCTCGCCGATTCGAGCAAATGGGGCGTCAGCGGGACGTCCAAGGCATTTTCGCTGTCGGCCGTCGATGTGGTGATCACCGACGATGGCCTGCCCGGTCCAATACGCGGTGAGCTTGATAGGGTCGGGGCCAAGGTGATCTATGCCTGAAGCCGTCCCGGTCTCTGATGCGCGACGGAAGACGCGCATGACCCACGGGCTTCGCAGCGGCCGTCGGCCGTTTTTCATGCCGGTCATGTTCTCCTCCTCGCGCTGGCGGCCTCCCAATGCGCGCCAGAATTATCATAAGCTCTATAAAAATCTTACGCGCGTCAACATTTAAAATCCTGTATAGCGGATTGCGGGGGGGCGTGGGAACTGCAACGGTTCGTGCAGCATGCCCTTGGCTTCGGAGGAAAGCTGGAAATGCACGGAAAGTCAGAGACAAAGCTCGGCATCGGTGTCATCGGCTGCGGCAACATCTCGATGACCTATCTGCGCAATGCAGCTCTCTTCGGTGGTGTCGAGCTACGCGCCTGCGCCGACATTTCCGCTGACATGGCCGAGCTGCGCGCCAGCGAATACGGCATCCGAGCGATTGGCGTCGACACGCTGCTCGCCGACCCCGACATCGACCTCGTGCTGAACCTGACCATCCCGGCGGCGCATTTCGACATTTCGTTGTCAGCGCTCTCGGCGGGCAAGCATGTCTTCACCGAAAAGCCGCTGGCAACCTCTGCCGCCGACGGCCGCCGGCTTGTCGCCGAGGCGGCCAAGCGCGGCCTGCTGATCGGCTCGGCGCCGGACACATTCCTGGGTGCAGCCGGCCGCCGCGCGCGCCGGCTGATGGATGCCGGCGCCATCGGCAAGCCGGTGACCGGCACCGCTTTCATGATGGGGCGCGGCATGGAGCATTGGCATCCCAATCCGCAATTCTATTATCAGCCCGGCGGCGGTCCGGTGTTCGACATGGGTCCCTATTACCTGACCGTGCTGGTCAATCTGCTCGGGCCGGTCGAGCGCGTCATGGCGATGGCGACGCGCGGCCAGGAGGAGAGGCTGATCACGGCCGACGGGCCGTTCAAGAACACGACATTCAAGGTCGGCACGCCGACCAACATAATGTCGCTGCTCGAATTCCGCTCGGGCGCCACCGTCACCTTCGGCGCCTCATGGGATGTGTTCAAACACTCCAACCATCCGATCGAACTGCACGGGACCGAAGGCTCGCTCAGGCTGCCCGATCCCGACACGTTCGGCGGCACGGTCTCGCTGTCGGAACGTGGCGCCGACTGGGCCGATTTCGCCAGCGAGAGCGAACTCTACGGCGCCCGCAACTGGCCCTATGCGGCGCCCGACCGCGCCAATTACCGCATGCTCGGCGTCGCCGATCTGGCGCGCGCGCTAGCCACGGGCAGAAAGCCGCGCGCCTCCGGTGAGCTGGCGCTGCATGTGCTTGAGATCATGGAGGCGATCCTGGCTTCGGGCGAAAGCCGTGGCTCGGTTGCCGTCAACGGCACGGTCGACCAGCCGCCGCTGCTTGGCGAAGACGAAGCCGCAACCCTGCTTGCCTGACGGGAGATTCGTCCGTGACATCGCCACCGTCCCCGTCGACACTCGATCCGGAGGCCCGGCATGTGCTCGAGCTCGGCAGCCAGGCCGGCGCGCCGCCGTTCGAAACGGGAACGCCTGAGCAGGCGCGCCGTGCCTACAATGAAGGCTTCCCGACCCTGCAAGGCGAGCGCGAGCTGGTCGCGTCGATCAGCGAGCGCATCATTGCAGGACCCGGCGGTCCGCTGAGGCTCAGGATCTATCGCGGGCAGGGCGCGCCTTCGGCAGGCGCTCCGGCGCTGCTCTATCTCCATGGCGGCGGCTGGGTGATCGGCAATCTCGACTCGCATGACGAGATCTGCCGCTGGTTCGCCAACGAGGCAGTCGCTGTCGTCGTTTCCGTCGACTACCGGCTGGCGCCGGAACACAAGTTCCCGGCGGCAATAGAGGATTGCCGAGCGGCACTTGCTTACATGCAAAGCGCCGCGGACGAGCTCGGCATCGAGGCTGCCCGCATTGCGGTTGCCGGCGACAGCGCCGGCGGCAATCTCGCTACGGTGCTCGGCCTGCTCACGCGGGGGGACAAAAATCCGCCGGCAGCGCAGCTGCTGTTTTATCCCAACACCGATGCCGGGCAGACGACGGACAGCTATCGCCGCTTCGCCATAGGCTTTGGCCTGACCGCCTCGACCATGGCCTGGTTCCGCGACCATTATATCCGCAATGCCGCCGACATCGGCGACTGGCGTACCTCACCGCTGAAGGCGGAAAGCCTCGCCGGTGCGCCGCCCACCTTCATCGCCATCGCCGGTCACGACATCCTCGCCGACGAAGGCGGGGCCTATGCCAGGCGTCTGCAGCAGGCCGGCGTGCCCGTCGTGCTGGAACACTGGCCCGGTCAGATCCACGGCTTCGTCTCGATGGGCCGTCACGGCCCGGCAGCGAGACAGGCGGTTGCCGCCGCCATTGCCGCGTGGCGAAGCTTCGATCCTGCCTTTGGAAAGGCTCAAGCGGACTGACGCATCACCAGGGCGGCGTCGAGGCTGACCTTCGGCGCGACGTTTGCCCTATCCTCGTTGAGCAAAGCGAGCAGTGTCTCGACGCTGCGCCCCGCCATGGCGGCAAAATCCTGCGCGATGGTGGTCAGTGCGGGGCAGGTGTAGCGGCTCAGCGGA
Organism: Mesorhizobium sp. M1252; assembly: GCF_040318265.1. Lineage (NCBI taxonomy): Bacteria > Pseudomonadati > Pseudomonadota > Alphaproteobacteria > Hyphomicrobiales > Phyllobacteriaceae > Mesorhizobium > Mesorhizobium sp. M1252. The sequence goes on from NZ_JAMYLX010000005.1 coordinate 315,876, forward strand.
TGGTCGTCATGGGCGGCGATACGCAGGTCGCAATCGGCCTTGCGGCCGATCTTCAGCCCTTTCGCGAAGGCTGCCGCCATCACGCCGAAGGCCAGGCGGTCATTCGCACACAGTATGGTCTTGCCGGGCAGACCCCCGGTCTTGCCGGGCAGGCCTCTGGTCTTGCCCGGCAGGCCGCTGGCCCCGAGCATCTGTTCCATCTGCTCGTAGCCGATGCGCTCGAAATCCCATGTGTAGTCTCGGGTGTTGCCGATAACCACCGGCTCCTGGCCAAGCTGACGCATCGCGGCGACGTAACTGTTCAGGCGCTCCGGCGAATTGTGATTGACATGCGGGATGTCGAAATAGATCGGGGCGTCGCCGGAGCGGCAGAGATAGTCGACGATGGTCGAGACGCTCTGGGCATTGTTGTTGCCGACAAAGGGCGTGCCGCCTTCAAGATAGGTGTCGAAATAGACGACCGGCATTGTCTGGGTCAGCTTCTCCAGCGTGCGCCGGTCCGAACGCAAGCCGAGCGGCGCGATCAGCGCGCCCGAAACTTTCAGCGACAGGATGGTACGTGTCGCCTCCATTTCGAGCTCGGTTGAGCCATGCGAGGAGATGACGATCGGCCAGTAGCCCTCGTCGCGCAGCCTGAGCTCGATGCGGCTGACCATTTCGGAATAGAAGGGATCGGTGACCGTCGGTACGACAATGCCGATGGCGCGGGTGCGCTTGCGGTTGAGGTTGCGGGCAAACAGATTGGGCTGGTAGTCGGACGACCGCAACGCCTCTTCGATGCGCTTGCGCGTTGCCGGCTTCACGCTGGTCGGATCGTCGAAATATTTCGACAGCGTCGGCCTGGAGACGCCGCAGGAGCGGGCGAAATCCTCCATCGTCTTGTGCGTCATTGGCATTCAATCCTCGTCTGGCACGCGCCAGAACCTCGGTCATCCCTTGACGCTGCCCACGGTCCTGCAGCCGGCGCGTCCGCCACGCAACGGCAGACGAAATTTACAGGAAACGTCAGTGGGTTCAACGCGCAATGACAGATTATACCGTGCGTAAATTTGTTCAATTGACGCGAAAATTGTCGCGCATCAAAGTCTCGGTCACAAAGAGCGCTGAAACAGTCCAGGCACCATGACACAACAGATCGATCGGCTTCTTTCCCAGCTTTATCGTCGGCTCGATGCCGCCGCGGTTGTGATCGGCGATGCTATCGATCCGCGCTACAGCGACGACCTCTCCGGCAAGGGCGGCGGCCAGCCCGAACTGGTCTTGCGTCCGCGCAACGCCGCCGACGTCGCCGAAATCCTGCGCCTATGCAGTGGTATCGGCCAGAAGCTGGTCGTCCATGGTGGCCGCACCGGGCTGGCAGGCGGCGCGCGCGTGCAGCCGGGCGAAGCGGTGCTGTCGCTGGAGCACATGACCGCGGTCGGAGCGCCCGACCGCGCCGCGGCAACCATCATCGCAGAGGCCGGCGCGCCGCTGCAAATGGTGCAGGAAGCGGCCGATGCAGCCGGCCTGATGTTCGGCGTCGATATCGGCGCGCGCGGCACGGCGACGGTCGGCGGCAACATCGCCACGAATGCCGGCGGCATTCGCGTGCTGCGCTACGGCATGTACCGCGCCCAGGTTCTGGGGCTGGAGGCCGTGCTTGCCGACGGCTCGATCCTGACTTCGTTGCGTGGCCTGGCCAAGGACAATTCGGGATACGATCTCAACCAGCTTTTCATTGGCAGCGAAGGCACGCTGGGCGTGGTTACTCGCGCATGCCTGCGGTTGCATCCCAAGCCCGCCACCGAGGTTGCCGCATTCTGCGCGCTTGGCTCGCTGGGGGCGGCCATTGCGCTGCTCGACCTGCTCAAGCAGCGGCTCGGTCCCTTGCTGTCAGCCTATGAGGTGAATTTCTCGCCGCTCTACGGCGCCATGATTGCCGGCATGGCCGCGCCGGCGCCGCTGCCTGCCGGCGCGCCGGTTTATGTTTTGGCCGAGATCCAGGGCAACCAGGCCGAGCTGGACGGCGAGCATTTCGCTTCGGTGCTGATGCAGGCGGTCGAAGACGGCATCGTCGCCGACGTGGTCGTCTCGCAGTCGCCGCGCGAATTCCGTGCGCTATGGGATGTGCGCGAAGAGGCCAACCGCTTCCTGTTTGCGATCGAGGGCATGATCGGCGTCGACATTAGCATCCCGTTGGCGACCATGGCGGATTTCCTGCGCAACGCCGAAGCCGCGATCCACGCCGTCGACAGCAGCGCCGAGATCTACGTCTTCGGCCATCTCGGCGACGGCAATCTGCACTATCAGGTCGACACCACGGAACCGGCGGCCGCCTATGAGATCATCTATCGCGGCGTGGCGGCATGCGGTGGCGCCGTCTCGGCCGAGCACGGCATCGGCCTCGACAAGAAGAAATGGCTGAACCTCGTGCGCAGCGACGCCGAACTATCAGCCATGCGCCGGCTGAAGGTGGCGTTCGATCCGCACAACATTCTCAACCCAGGGCGGATTTTCGATATCATTTGATCGCCAGGAGGATCTAGCTTGCAACTGGCGAGAGCAGCGCGTGGAAGTCGACCGTTCTCATTTGCTCGATGCCGTCCAGAGTCATATTTCCCGCGACATAGACGATGATCGCCAGACCGAGCCAGCCGATCCAGCGATACCTGGCAAGCAGCGCCGCCACCAGCGTCGAGGCGACCGCCATCAGAACCACCGACAGGATGAGACCGAACACCAGCGCATTCAGGTCGTGGGCGGCGGCGCCCGCCACGGCCAGCACATTGTCCAGCGACATCGAGACATCGGCGACGACGATCTGCAGGATCGCGGTGCGCAGCGCCTTGGCCGGCCGCGCCGTCGCAAGTGCTGCGGCTTCAGTGTCGACGTCCTCGCCGTCGCCGGCCGAGCGCAACTCCTGGAACATGTTCCAGCACACCCAGAACAAAAGCATGCCGCCGACCAGCATGATCCCCGGAATTTCAAGCAGCTGCACCGCGATCACCGCAAAGACGATGCGGATCACCGCCGCCGCGGCAATGCCGGCGATGATCGCCTTCTGCCGCAACGCCTTGGCAAGGCCTGCGGCCGCCATGCCGATCACCACGACATTGTCGCCAGACAGCACAAGGTTGATGGTGATGACTTCAAGATAAGTGGCGACAGTCGTCTGGTCGAAACTCATAGAGCGGTCTCCCCGGAAGGCTCCGGCTGGTTGCGGCGGATCGGACCGATGTCTGCGCAAACGCGAAGACAGCTGATTTGAGTGCAGCCCGGCATTGAAACAAGACGCCAGCGCGGCCAATCGGTTCTCATCCACGGAATTCATCGCCGGGTCGTGATTTCCGACCAGAAATGCCCGTCCCAGAATGCCCATCATGGAAGGGAAGACAAAAGCGTTCCGCTTGCCTATCAATATTGCCCACCAAAGGAGAGACGAGCATGAGCAAGACGGCACTGATTTTCTGGGGCGGATGGGAGGGTCACACGCCGGCCCGCAGCGCCGCTGTCGTCAGCGAGATATTGACCGGGCATGGCTTCGAGGTGCGGATAGAAGAGGGCACATCCGCGCTCGCCGATCCGCAGCTCCCGGTCATCGATCTGATCGTGCCGGTGATCACCATGTCGACGATCGAGAAACCGGAGCTGCAAAACCTCACCGCCGCCGTCAGCGGCGGAACCGGCCTTGCCGGCTTCCACGGCACAATGGGCGACAGTTTTCGCAACGAGCCGAACTATCAGTTCATGACCGGCGGCCATTGGGTCGCGCACCCCGGCGACATCATCGACTACCGTGTCGACATCATCAGCGACGATCCGATCGTCAGGGGTATCGAGGGTTTCGCCTACCATTCCGAGCAGTATTACATGCATGTCGACCCGAGCAACGAGGTGCTGGCGACGACGACGTTCAGCGGTGAGCATCTCGATTTCATCGACGGCGTCGTCATGCCCGTGGTCTGGAAGCGCCGCTACGGCAAGGGCCGCGTCTTCTTCAGCGCGCTCGGCCACACCGCGGATGAGTTTTCCGTGCCGCAAATGCGCACCATCTTCGAGCGTGGGGTGCTGTGGGCCAGCCGGTAACCGGGGCCTGTCCAAGCAAGCAACGGCGATATTACGCCCCCGCTACTCGCTAAGCCGCGGCTAACGCACTATGCTGGCTGAGGTCACGGCATTCGACCGCCGTCATCGCAACTGAAATGTGTTGTCACGGGGGGCATGCATGTTCGGGGTCGTCGGATTAGTAAGGCATGGAAAGTCGTCGCAGCGCTGGCGTCCGCCCGCTCTGGTGGTCGTGGTGTTCGGTCTGTTGCTGCTTGCGCCGCAGGCGGCCAACGCGCAGCCGAACTGGACGCTCGATCCGGCGAATTCGACACTCACCTATCAATCGGTGAAGAAGAACACCATTGTCGAAACCAACAAGATCAGGAACCTCTCGGGCACGCTGACATCGGATGGCGCCGCCAAGGTCACGTTCGACCTCAACTCGGTCGACACCGGTATCGACCTTCGCAATGTCCGCATGCGCTTCCTGTTCTTCGAAACCTTCAAATTCCCGACGGCGGAAGTGACGGCGAAAGTCGATCCCGCCGCTTTTGCCGATCTCGCCACCAAACGGCGCATGAGCGCGCATATCCCGTTTCGCCTGAGCCTGCACGGCGTCGACAAGGACCTTGAGGCCAATGTCGTGGTCACCATGATCACCGACAGCATGGTGTCGATCGCCTCGGAGGCGCCGGTCGCCGTGCATGTCGAGGATTTCGGCCTGTTGCCCAACATCGAAAAACTCCAGCAGGCGGCCAATGTCAGCAGCATCGTCCCGACGGCTTCGGTGTCGTTCGACTTCGTCTTCACCGCTGATGGCGCCAAGCCTGCGGCCACGCCTGCCGTCGCGGCCGCAGCCCCAGCCGATGCCGGGCCGGTCGCCACAGATGCAGGCAAGATGTCCTTCAGCGACGATGAATGCCTGAACAGGTTCGAGGTGCTGTCGCGCACCGGCGCCGTCTATTTTCGCCCAGCCAGCGCTCGGCTCGATGAAAAGAGCCGCCCGCTGCTGGCCGAGGTGGTCGGCGTCGTCGGCAAATGTCCGAAACTGAAGGTCGAGGTTTCGGGCCATACCGATTCCGACGGCTCGCCGACGGCCAACAAGAACCTGTCGGAACGGCGCGCCAAGGCGGTCGCCGACGCGATCATCGCTGCGGGCATTCCATCGGCGCAGATCACGGCTTCCGGCTATGGCGAGGAAAAGCCGGTGGCGCCGAACGATACGCCGAAGAACAAGGCGCTGAACCGGCGGATCGAGTTCTCCGCCACGCCGCTCTCCAACTGAGCCGGTCCTTAACTGAGAAGGCCCGTCAACCGAAAAGGAATCCGGTGCGTTTGGACATCATTGCAAGTTGCGGCAACTTCATGCGCGGCATCGGCCTCGCCGTGCTGGCGCTTGCGTTGACCATGACCATTACCATGACCGCGGCCAGTGCCGAACGCCGCATCGCCCTGGTGCTCGGCAATTCCCATTACCGGAACGCGCCGGTGCTGCCCAATCCGGTGAACGATGCGCAGGCAATGTCCGATCGCCTGAAGGGGCTGGGCTTCGAAATCGTCTCCGGCCTCGATCTCACCAAGGCGCAGACGCAGGAAAAGATCGCGCAATTCGCGCGGCAGGTGCGTGGCGCCGATATCGCGCTGTTCTTCTATGCCGGTCATGGCCTGCAGGTCTCGGGCAGGAATTACCTGCTGCCTGTCGATGCGGCGCTGGGGGACGAGACCTCGCTCGACTTTGAAGCCGTGCAGGTGGACTTCATCCTGCGGCAGATGTCGCGCGAGACCAGCATCAGGCTGGTGTTCCTCGACGCCTGCCGCGACAACCCGCTCGCCGATGTACTTGCCAAGGAGACTGGCGGCGACAGCACGGCAAGCAGCGGCCTTGCCGAAATACCGATCGAGAATGGCGGCGCCGGCACGCTGGTCGCCTTCGCTGCCAGTCCCAACCAGCTCGCCTATGACGGACCGGGCGAGCACTCGCCATTTTCGGCGGCGCTGCTTGCCCATATCGGCGAGGTCAACGTCTCGATCACCGAAGCGATGAACCGGGTTACGTCGGATGTGTTCAAGGCCACAGCCGGACGCCAGCAGCCCTGGGTCAACGTTTCGCTGACCACCGATGTCGTGCTTCACAAGGTCGATCTCAAGGCGCCGCTGATCGTCGGCGATTCCGGCGCGGCTGCGCCCGAAGGCGATACGCAGGCGCGCACCGGCGCGGCCGCCAATCCGCCGGGTACGGACGCCGGCGAGCAGGCGCTGGAACAGCTGCGTGAGGAAATTCCGAAGCTGGGCTCGGACGCGCCAGTCCTTTTCGACGTTCCGGTCAATTTCGGCGACCCGGCGATCGACGGCAAGAGCATCGCCCAACTCATCCAGGGCAAGCCGCACTTCAGTCCGGTCGAGGGCCTGGAAAAGTCCGTCTGGGACAACCAGTGCAGCAACTGTCATCAATGGACCGAGGAGCGGCTGTGCGACCAGGCCAAGACCTACGTCACCAATGATGTCTCGGTGTTGCGCCTGCAACACCCGCTGGGCACGCGCTTCAAGGTGGCACTCGGCAAATGGGCGCAAAACGGCTGCAAATGAGACCGCCAACAATGGGTTGGATCAGATTTCAATGAAATCTCATCACGATCCAGAGCAATCAGGCTCGGCGCAGCGCCTCGGTTTCGGCCAGATGGATGCCCATCTCGACAAAGGCGGTGAGCACGGAGAAACGGTCCGCCACCGCAACCCGCGCCAGTCCGGCCAGTATGCCGGCATTGACGGCATGCGCAGCCGGCAGCGGCCGCAGCCTCGACCCGTTGGCCTGCTCCGCCAGGCCATTGATATGCCGTTGCGCCGCGAGCGCGATCCAGCCGGCAGGCGTGTGCTGCTGCGTCATCGCCGCCCCGGCGACAGCCTCCCGGCGGCTTGCATTGTTGGGGTCGCCGACCCACTCCTGGATCAGTGCCAGCGTTGCGAGGTCCTGCTCTTCGAGCAGCTCGGTCAGATGCCCCAGGCACTCATGGCCCCACCAGATTGCGGCCCGGTCAGGCAGGAGATAGGCGCAAAAGGTAATCGCTTCCTCGGGGATGCGCCCGGCCATCAGCCGGCGGCAGAACTCGAGCGAGGGTTGGTCGGTCGGAACGGCCGTCATGTCCCGGGCGACAGCCGTGGTCGCGGCGAAGAGATCGCGTGCGGTCTGGAATCGAAGCCCGTTGACCATCGCTGCTGTTATCCTCCCCAAGCCCTCACTCAACCCGCCTGCGAGGCGCGGGTCAAGTCTGTCGACCACCACATGTCCATGACGTTGTTCACAGACAAACGCCTCACGGTTTGGTATATTCCACAGCCGACCGTGATCTCGACAGATCATTGTCGAACAGGAAGAGTTGGCCCGGATCCATGGATCGGGCCTGAGTGAAAATCGGATGCTCGAAACGGGAGTAACCGTTATGCAGCGGCACATTTCAGTCTTGGCATTGGCGACCGTGCTTTTCTCGACCCACGTCTATGCCGACCCACTTCAGAAATCGGAAGACATTGTGAAGTTCTTTGCCGGCACGATCGATCACGGCGCGGCACGCGGGATTTGTGTCGGCACCGAGGACGAGTGCAAGAGCAAGACCGGCCAGAAAGAAAAGCCTCCGGAGAAGACCGGCCTCGATATGCTGATCAATTTCAGCCTGGATTCGTCCGAGCTCGACGCCAAGGCGCGCAGCGAACTCGACGAATTCGCCAAGGCGCTGAAGGACGATCGGCTGAGCAAGCTGTCCTTCGTCGTCGAAGGCTATACCGACGCATCCGGCTCGGCGACCTACAACGAGGGGCTGTCGCAGCGCAGGGCGCAGTCGGTGACGGCCTTCCTCGAATCCAACGGCATCGAATCCACCCGCATCAAGGCGGTCGGTCTCGGCGAGGCCAATCCACGCAACCCCGACCCCTACGATCCCGTCAATCGCCGGGTCGAGATGCGGATCAAGGCTCAGTAGCTTCGCCGGCTGCGTCTTCCGGCCATCAACGCCGCGCGTCCAACGGACACGCGGCGTTTTTGTTGTTCGATATGATCGATCAGTTCTTGAGCACGCCGCCGACCGCTACGCCGGTGCCGAAGATCAGCGCCTTGGTCAGGAAATCATTATTGTCCCGCGGCGGCGGCTCATCCTCGCGCACGACCTCCCGGTTGCGCCTTTTCTGCACGAACTGCTGTTGCCGGCGCGGCTTCTGGGCGTACTGCTTCTTGCGTGGCTTTTCCGCCACCGGCTTCAGCGTGCGGGCCTTCTGCACCACCTGTTTTTTCGGCTTGTCCACGCCGGCCTGGTCGGCCTCATGCTTGGCACGCACGGCCTCCATCATCGGATCCGTCTGGATAACCAGGAACGCCAGTTGCTCGCGCGTCAGGAAGGTGGTCGGAGGCAGCCCGTTCCCCTCTTGCCAGTCGCCGATCGCTTGCCGGGTCTTGGCGCCGATATTGCCGTCAACGCGGCCAAGCTCGTTGCCCAGCGCCTCGACGCGCAATTGCAGGTCGATGCGGCCCTGGCGATCGAGACCGATCGCGTTCTCCGTCGCCTCGGTGCCCAGCACCTTCTTCATGTCGTCCGAAATGCCGACCGAGGTGCGCACGGCAGAACCCGAGTTCGCTTCGTCGGCATCGAGCGCTGCCACCTGCCGTTCCTGGGCTTTCGGATCGTTCAGCGCAGCGATGTTGAGCCGCGCCACCGTGGCGAAGCGGCCATTCGGGAACTGTTCGAGATAGGCTTCGTAGAATGGCGCGGTGTTGCGCTTCGAGGCCTCGTCCCAAAGCCGCTGCTCGACTTCCCACGAAGGCGGTTCGCTGGTGACGAGTGCAGGGGCGGGCGCTGCCGCGGCGTTCGCGTCATCGGCGGCCGGTTTTACCACCGGCGCGGCTTGGGCGGCCGGTTTGCCAAGGAAAACCTCGCGGCCCAGCGATGCGTTGTGCCATGGCCGCTGGCGGCCTTGCGTGGTCTCGGCCACTTCGCCGCGCACCCGCGTCAGCGCGCTCTGGATCTCGACGCCGGGTTCGGTCAGGTGCCTGGCGAGCGCGGTCGAGTAGGGGCTGTCGACGCCGTTGCCGTCAAAGGCGATGGCGCCCGGGTCGGTGGCATAGGCAATCAGGATGCCGCCGGTGCCGACGCCCTCTGATTTAGGGTCGATCGGCGCCAGGCCGGTGCCCAGCGCGGTGGAGCGGGTCTTCGGCATCGCGGCCGCCAGTGTGCGTGCCAGCGGATTGTCGCGGCAGGCATCGAGGATGATGACGCCGACCGCCGGGTCGGGTGGCAATGCGGCCATGAAGTCGTCGATCTGGACGGTGCGGGTCTTGAGATAGGCAGGTGACGTCAGTTCGGCGTCGACCGGGATCAAAAAGTTCTTGCCGTCGACCTGCATGCCGTGGCCGGCATAGAAAATGACGGCGAGGTCGGCATCGTAGGACTGCTCGGTGAATTTGCTGATCAGGCTGTGCATGCCGGCATTGTCCTGGTCGACGCCCTCGATCACCTCGAAGCCGGCATTGCGCAGCGTCGATGCGATGAGATGCGCGTCATTGGCCGGATTGGGCAATTCGACGGCATGGACGTATTTGCTGTTGCCGATGACCAGCGCGACGCGTTTGACGCCCCCGGCATCCGGCGCCGCCGCCTGGACGGTGCCAAGCGCGGTCAGCATTAACAGAAAAAATCCGCTCAAAAGGACGGCAAACGCTTTCATGGGATCGGCCCTCCGCCCCAATGGGGCGCGTTATTGATGGCTGCGCATGCTAAATTTCACCAGCGACTGTATCGCTTCTGCCAAAATGGCTGTTGGGCGTATGTGATCCCAGCCACAGTTTTGGTTCACAAGGACCCAAAAACCTTCCCAAATATCCGCAAACATACCATTCGCCGGCCTCAGAACCAATCGGCTTGGCGAAAGCCGGGGCGAACTGCCAGCTCTAGCCCGGCTCAAGAGTATTTTGGATCGAGCCGACCAGTGCCGTTATCGCCTGCTTGTATTTTTCGAACTCCGGCGATGTCTGGCGGACTTCCGTCGTCGTCTGCTGGCCCGCATCGGTGGTGGCGGGCGTCGGCAATTTGCGGCCCATCTTCCGTTCCGCCCAGTCGACGACGTAGCTGGCGGTCTTGCCGGCAAGAAACGGGTTGGCCTGGATAACGGACGAGCCGAGCACGGCGCTCAACTGCGCCGATCCCGGCGACGCCAGCACCTGATGTGCGCCTTCCATGCCGAGGAAATGGCAGAGATAGAGCCGGCCGGCGGTAATCTGATGGCCGCGCGCCTTGAGATAGGCTTCGCCCTCGCGCGCCAGATTGCGCACCATCTCACGCGAGATGGTGGCGTCGTAGCGCAAAGCGAGCAGGTCTGCGGTCGACAGCGAGCGCGCCAGTTCGGGACGATAGGTGTTCATCATCCGGATCCAGGTCTTGGATATGAACTGGCCGGCGCCTGTTGCCGAAGACAGCGGGTTCTTGGCCCGCGCGCTACCGCCCGATTCGACGTGGACGATACGGTCGGTCAGCGTTTCGACGGCGGGATCGCTGGAAGTGACGGCGATTGCAGCGGTCACTGTTCCGAGCGGATCGATCGCCTGACCGCTCTGATAGAGTTCGAAATGCAAATGTGGCCCGGTCGACAGGCCGGTGGTGCCGATATAGCCGATGATGTCGCCGGCCTTCACCTTGGTGCCGACACCGCTGGCAATGGCGAATTTCGACATATGCGCGTAGCGCGTCTCGCGGCCGCCGCCATGGGCGATTTTGACCACATTGCCGTAGCCGCCGCCGTCGCCCTGGAAGATGATCTCGCCGTCGAAGGCTGCGGCGATCGGCGTCCCCACGGGTGCTGCCCAGTCGACGCCCTTATGGATGCGAACAACGCCCAGGATCGGATGCTTGCGCGGCCCGAAGGTCGACGTCATGACACCGTTGACCGGCGTCACCATGCCGTTGGCCACCGTCAGCGAGCGCACCTGGTCATCGCCCGAGACGCAGGAAAACTGGCCGTCGCTCTGCTGGAAAACGAAACAATCCAAGCTCTTTTGCGTGCCTTGGATACCGACATAGAGCACCCGTCCGTCGGTCTCGTTCTTGCCGCGCGGCGTCTGCGAATAGATCAGCACAAGACGCTGGTCCTCGCTGGCGAAAGCATCCAGATCCTGTCCCCGCGACAGATACATGATGGCTTCGCCAATGATGCCGCTCGGCACATTGTTGCGGGCCGCCGTCGAATAGATCGCGTCGAGCAGGCGGTATTGCCGTTTCTGCGTGCCTTCGGTCTCGGCGCCCGAATAATTGAACAGGTCCTCGCGCACCCACGGGTCGACGCCCGACACGAAGGCACCGGCCGCGTTGCGTGTCAGCGTGCCGACAAAGACGTTCCTGGCGTAGATCGAGACCTGCATCAGCGACATCGTCGTGGTCTCGCGCGTCGGCCTAAAGCCGCGCATCGCCACGACATAACCAGGCTGCAGGCCGTCCTTGTCGAACAGCGCCTTCAGCGCCTCGCCGGCAAGCTTTGCGTCGTCGGCGGAAAAATGCGCATCGAGCGCCACGCTGTCCAGGCTGCGGTCGTTGAGGATTTTCACGAAAATGTCCTCGGTCGCCTCGAAGCGCTGATATTCCGAGCTGACGTTGGCAACGCTGGTGTTGTTTTCGACCGCTGTCTTCTGAAAGGCGGGGAGTGCTGCTTCGCCCTCATCGATGGTCTCGCCCCAGCCGGCCTCGGGGTCATCGGCCGCCGCCGATGCACCCGGAGCAGCCTGCGGGTCAGGAGCTGGGCCGGAGGCCGCCGGAGCCCCGTCCGCGCCGGGCGATGGTTGAAGATCGTTCTGCAGGTCATTCTGCGGATCGTTGGGTTCGGCGGGTGGCGCGACCGCGGTCTTCCGCTGCGCCTGGAAGAAGGCGAAATCCTCCTGCGTCGAGGGGATCGTCGTCATGAATTTTTCGCTGGCGCTCAGCATCACGTCGGAGAGAACCATGATCTGAGGGGAGATGCCGGCCTGGTCGAGCTCCGTCGGGCGCGGCATCCCGCGGCTCTTGGCGGCGCCCGCCTCCGGCGCCAGTGTGATCCACATCGGGTCGCCGGCAAGGTCGATGATGGCCGGCACGTAGACCGATGCGTCGGCCGGCACGTCGTCCGAGTCTTCGACGGCATGCAGTTCCTCGTCCTCGTCGCGGAACGACCAGTAGTCGGCGGTAAGATAGAAGCCGGTGGCAATCGCGGCGAGGACGATTGTCGCCAGGCCAGCCGCCAGCCCGAGCCAGATCCTGCGCCTGCGTAGCGCGGCGCGCGCCTGCTTCTTTGCCTTGAAGCTGGTGTCGATGCTGTGCGTCACGGTGCGCTTCCGGTCAGGAAGAAGGTCCAGCGCACCTGTTCCTGCGTGTCGACTTCGAGAAACTTCGCCGCGATATGGCCGCGCTGCCAGCATTCATCGATGCCGCGGATCGAGAACCGCCGCCGCTCGATGCACATGTCGGTGGAGCCTGCCAGAATGGCGTGGCCGAAGACATCCGTCGCGTAGATGTAGATGTAGCGGTTGGTCAGCTCCTCGCGAATGACGTTGACGCATTGATTGGCGCCGATGGTCCACCAGCCATCGGTCTGGTCGGCATCGTCGACCTTCTGACCGACGGCAAGATTGACGACGTCGAGCGTCTGGTTGCAGACGGTGAATTCGGCGCGCGCATGCCCGGTGGAAAGAAGCGCCAGCAACAGCGTCGCGACCGCGCTCGCGGCGAGCTTCACGCGCACGTTCCGGGCAAGCAGGACGGGATCTCGGCGACGGCGTTGCATCGGCGTCGGTGCTAGCCGCCGAGGCGGAAGTATTTGGCGGTCGCCGAAAATGCCGAACTCCTGGCGCCGATCTCGTCGAGGATCCTGGGCAACAGCACCGAGGCCGGCGTCGGCGTTGTGAAGTCCGCCGCCTTAATGTCCTGCGGCCCGGTGATCACCATGATGATCTGCGGCAACGCCTTGCCTGCCGCCTTGTCGGCGGCGCCGAGCCCGATCGGGATCGAGAAGGTCGCCTTGTCGGCTTGTACGACAACATGATCGTCGAGGTTGAACGCGATGCCCCTGTGGTCGATCAGGAACACGCTCGACACCAGCCCGCCATGCGTCATCAGCGTGCCGTCGATCGGCGAGCCGTCCGGCACCGATGTCTGGTCGAGGACAAGCTGCGGCCTGTCGGCCGTGCTCGCGCCCATGAAACGCAGGAAGCCGGTGATCCCGCATTGCGGGGGCTGGATAAGGCGGACGCTGATATCCGGCTCGACATGGAACTTCGCCTGGAATTCCCCAAGCAACTGTTCGAAGGGTGGCACCGACGTGCCGAAGCCCTCGATCGCGACACCCTTGTCGGCGACCGACGTCACCGTCGCAAAAAAACAATCACCACCATTGAAGGCGCGTACCCAGGTGACCCGCTCCGCGGCCGCATCGGCCGGTGGCGGCACCTCCGGCTTGGGCACGTTCATGGCAATGTCGGGCTCTGCCGGCTTGTCGGCCTGCTCACCGCTGGCGATATCGGGCTGGCTCGGCTTAGGCTCCGCGGTCGGTTCAGGCGCCTGCGTGTCCGGCTTGGGCGCCTGCGCGGTCGGTTCAGGCGCCTGCGCCTTGGGCTCGGGCGCTTGAGCGGTGGGTTCCGGCGTCGGTGCTGTGGGTTTGGGGGCCTCGGCCGTCGGTTCAGGTGTTTGCGTGGCTGGCGCTGTCGCCTTGGGCTCTACCGGCGGACTGACAGGCTCGGGGTTCTTCGCGGCATCGGACTGTGACGGGCCGGATGGCGGTTGCAGCGCGACGGTCTTGTCGGTTGGTGCGGCCGGCAGCGGGGCCGTGGCGCTCGACGCGACTGGCGGCGTCGGCTGCGGCTCGACCGGCGCTTTGGCCTGATCTTCAGCCGGAGTCTCCGCTGGTTGCGGCTTTGGCACCGTCTTCTCGACCGGCGCAGTGTCCGAAACGGGCTTGTCAGCGACGATCGGCTTTGTCAGTTCGGGTTGGAGCGGCTTGCCGGTGTCGGTGACGCGAGGCCGGTCTCCGAATCCCACGATACCCGATGCATAGAGCCCTCCAAGCGATACCACGGCCACCGCCGACAGCACCGCGATCGTCAGATTTCTGCCTGTAGTAGCACGCTTCGGTGGTGTGCTTGCTCGCTTGGGAGTTTCAGCAGCCGGTTTCGGGTGCGACAGGTGCGCCGGGCGCACGTGCGGCACGAAAGACGGCTCCGCCGTGCCGCTTGGCGGGGCCGAACCGAAGCCTTGGGCCGGCGAGTCCCCGACCTTCGAGACAGGCCCTGCGGTCTGCCCGGTTCGCGGCAGACCGGGCCGGGGCGCGAGCGATGCCGGCGGCAAGGTCGCGTCGCTGTCGTCGCGCGTCAACCGGGCGATTTCGGCCATGCTGGCCGGTCGATCATCCGGGTCAGGCTGCAGCATCGCTTCGACAATGTCCCTGAAATCGGCATCGATGCCGGAGAGATCAGGGACGGTCCGCCGTTTTTCGACGATCTCGTATTGCGAGCCGCCCATATCGATCGGCTTGCCGCGCAGCGCCGCCGCCAGCACCAGCCCCAGGCTGTAGATGTCGGACTGTTCGCTGACCTCGCCGCCATAGAGCCCGAGTTGCTCGGGGGAGACGTAATTGTATTTTCCGGCAAACTTGCCGCCGATCAGCGTCTCGCCACCGACCGCGGCCGATCGCGCAATGCCGAAATCGATGATCTTTGCCCGCTCGACCCGGCCGCCCGGCAGGATGATGTTGTCGGGCGACAGATCGCGGTGGATGGCGCCGGCCTGGTGCACGGCGCTCAGGCCCGAGGCTAGCCGGTGGCACAGTTTGCGCACATCCGGAGTCGCCATCGCCCCGCCGCGCATGACGTCGTACAGCGACTGGCCGTCGACGAATTCCATCGCCAGATAGGGCCGCCCGATGCCGGGATCTATGGTGAAGACGTGGTAGCGCACGACCGCGTCATGCGACAGATGGTTGAGGATCGAGGCTTCCTTGCGAAACAGCGACAGGATCGTCTGATCGCGGGCGAATTCCGGCAGCACGATCTTGATCGCGACATGATCGCCGGTCTGGATGTTGTGGCCGCGATAGACTTCGCCCATGCCGCCCGACGCGATTCGTTCGTCGAGCTCGTAGATGCCGCTGAGCTGCGTGCCGACGCTGGTATCCGCCATGTTGGGCAATAGCCGGGTCTTGTCGTCGGAGCTCATCGGTCGCGGCCTTCTGCTCGGGACAGGCCATTGCCTTTGTCTCTGATCTTGACCAGAACGATGGTGACGTTGTCCGTGCCGCCGCGCTCAAGCACCATGGAAAGCAGCTTTTCGCAGGCAGCCTGCGGCGCTGCCGAGAGCACTGCAGCCGCAATCTCCGCGTCACTGACATGCGCCGTCAGGCCGTCCGTGCTGAGGATGAAAATGTCGCCGGCAAGGGTCTCTCCCTGCTGGAAGTCGATGGCGATTTCGTCGTTGACGCCGATGGCGCGGGTGATGACGTTGCGGCGCGGCCAGTTCTCCGCTTCGGCCGCGCTGATCGCGCCGCTGTCGAGCAGTTCCTGGACCTCGGTGTGGTCGCGCGAAATCTGCGAGATCGCGGCGTTGCGCACGAGATAGACGCGGCTGTCGCCCGACCACAGGCAGGCGAACCTGCCGTCCATGGCCAGCAGTGCGGCAACGGTGGAGCCGATGGTCACGCCGCGTGAGCGCGAAATCCGGCGGATCTCGGCATGCGCCCGGTTCAGCCGATCCTCAAAGCGGGCGCGCAGATCCGGCGCCGAACTGGCGATGCCGATCGTCGCCAGATGCTCGACAATGCTTGCCGAAGCGACTTCTCCGGCCTCGTGCCCGCCCATGCCGTCGGCCACCACCCAGAGGCCGATCCGCGGCTCGACCAGAAAGCTGTCCTCATTGTGGTCGCGCACGCAGCCCTTGTGGCTCACGCCGTAGCTCTCAAAGGCGGCATCGTTCACTTGCCTACGCTCCGCAACGCCTTGGCTGACGTGCCTGGCCAGTCTGCCACAGCCCCATTCATTAGAGTATCGAAATCTAAGCCGCTGATGACGGACGGTGTGGTGCCGCCGCTGTCTCTGCGTCCTGCAATCGCTGGTCCTGCCATGCAATTCCCCATCAGAAAGCCTTCGGACAGCTGAACGCGGAGAGCGCCGGCAGCGTGAACGGATTACCGTCCTCCCCGGTCTTGATCGTGTAGGCGACATCGCGCCCGCCGATGAGGAAATGCGCTTCGAGACTGTCGCCATTGGCGGTGACCTGCCCCTTGTCCAGCAATCGTTTCAACGCCCAGGGACCGTCGAACTTGATTGCGGACTCGCGGCCGGGCAGCTCCGGCGTCAGGCTGAGACTGGCCGAACCGGTCTTGCCCGGCCACGGAATCAGGCCCGGCGTGTTGCCGGCTTGGGTGGCCTGCAGCACCTGGCCGTCGATATTGAGCAGCGCCATGTCGGCATCGCCATGCAGCGACAGCGGCGTGAAGGTGATGTTGATCGACGGCACCGGCCCGCCGAGCGGAAAGAAAGCCGCGCGGATTTGTGCCGCGAGCTGAAAGTTCTTCAGCGTCGATTTCGCCAGATTGCGGCCGAACCTGGTGTCCTGTTTCCAGTCCCAGTCCTGGCCGCTCATGTCGACCAGCGACGCCAGGTTCTGCGCGAAGAACCGGTCGAGAACCCCGCCTGGAGAAAACAATCTGGCAAAATCCGCCATGGCGACATCGTCGGTACCGGCGGGGGCGAATGGAAAGCGCCCGGCAATCATCTCTTCGCACGGACGGCCGACGGTCTCCTCCAGCATCTCGTTGAGATGCGTGGTCGATGTTTCGGCGACGGTGCCCTCGAAATCGTCCGCCGCCGCGCTCACCATCCTGGCCAGCGCCTTCGGCAGCCGCGAGGCGTTGGCGCGTAGAGTCGATATCTGCAGCTGCAGATTGGCGTTGGCCTGGTCCGTCTGGGCGGGGACATCGGCGGCCAGCCGCACGCTCTGATAGATTTCGCGGAAATTCTGGGTCAGGGCGTCGAGCGGCCGCTGCCCCGGCGCCCCGGCCACCAAAGCCTGGAAAGACCGGAACTGGGCTTCGATGTTGGCGCCGGGATCCTGGTTCTGGGTGCTGACAAAGGCGGTCCCGGCCCTGCTCTGCGATTTGCGCGCCGCAATCTCGATGCCGATGCGGGCGAGGCCCTTGGCGCGCGCGGCGATTTCCTGGTCGCTGTCTTGAGACGGCGCAGCCGGATTGCGCTCTTGAGTCAAAGCTGTTTCGCGCGCGATCGCCTCGAACAGCTGCATCAGCGGCGAACTCGGTGATCCCGCTGCGGACAGCGCCAGATATTGCGGTTTGTCGGCGGCCATTGCCTTGAACTTCAACCTGTCGAGCACCTCGTTCCACGCCGCCGCAAAACTCTTGCCATAGCGGTCGAGAAGTTCCGAGCCGAGCTTGAGCAATTCCTGGTCGAAGCCGCCTTGCTCGCCGCTCGAGCCGATCACCCATTGATCGTCGACCAGCGCCTGCGCGCTCCTGGCAAGTTGCGCCAGATAGAAGTCGAAGCCGGCATGGGTGTAGAGACCGGGGACGCGAAGGCCGGCGAGATCGTTTCCGTCATTGCGCTCGAACAGCATCGGCGCTTCCGGGCCGGCTTGCGATGACACCGAAAAATCGTCCAGCGCCGCCGCATAGGTGGCCGACTGGATGAGAGCGGTGGCGCGATCGGCAAGGCTCATGCGGCCGAGCGAGCGCTGGGCGGATTCGACCAGCGTGCGGTTGAGTTCGAACGAGGGATCCTGGTCATCGTCGAGCGCCAGCATGGCGCGCAAATGCTTCTCCAGTTGCGCCCGGCCGTCGCGATTGTGGGCGCCGGGATAGCGGTTCTGTTCCCAGTCCCGCTTCAGCCAGGTGACGACCAGCTCGTCATCCACTTTCGGCGCCTTGCCGCCCAGCATCAGGTAAATCTTCAACGGCTCGTACAGCGCCATCGGATCGGCCATCCTGGCCTCGATCGTGCGTTCGAGCTGGAACAGCAGGCGCGAGCGGAACATCCGCTCCAGCCCCTGCCGGTAGGCAGTCTCGGAAGCCGAAAGGATACGCTCACGCTGGCTGAGGCCGAACGTCGCCGTGGCCGGGGTGGGCTGGTCTCTCGTATCGTAGCCGGCCGGCAGGCCGCGCAGCGCATCGAGCGCGCCGATGACGGTTTCGAGGTCGGCATCCAACACCGTCGTGCTGGCCAGCAGCGGCGCGGCTGTCGCGCGGTATTGGCCTGCCGCCTGGCCGGTCGCGGCGACCAGCGATTTGTTGGTCGTAAAGCTCAGGCCGAGAACGCCAAGCGCGGCGATCGCTATCGCCGCGATCGCTGTCAGGCCGGCGTAGCGGGCGATCGCAACGCGCCTGTCGGCCGCCCTGTCATAGGACACCCAGCCGGACTCGGCGAAAATGACGCGGCTCAACAGATCGTGCAGGAAGAAGCTTTTGCCGGTGCCGGAAAGATGCGCCTGGGCACTCCTGCCGAAACTGCGGCCTATGCTGCCCAGCAACTGGTCGATCGGCGTGCCTTCCTGCGTGCCGGAAGAAAAATACAGGCCGCGCAGGGGGGCGTTCAGCTGCTTGCGCGTCGGCTCGAAAACGCCCTCGAGGAAATGCACGATCCGGCCTTTCAGCGCGCCGAGCTGCGCGGCGAAGCCGAAAATGGCGATGCGCGCGACCGGATCGGTCTCCGCCTGCAGCCGCTCGCTCATCTCTTCGGTCAGGCGCTTCACCAGCGCGTCGAATTCGGCTGGCGCTTCCGCGACCATGTTCAGGCCGCGCTCGGCGGTCTGGAAGGTCGCGCCCCACACCTTGCGCCGGCGTGCTTCGTCGAAACCGCCGAAATATTCCATGAATCCGGAGACCAGGTCGGCCTTGGTGAACAGCACATAGACGGGAAAGCGGACCTTCAGGACCTCGTGGATTTCCTGCAGGCGGCTGCGGATCTCGGCGACACGGGCCGCCTGCTCGCCGTCCGCCATCAGATCGGCAAGGCTGATCGCCAGGATGACGCCATTGATCGGCTGACGCGTCCGGTGCCGCTTGAGCAGCGACAGGAACGCCAGCCAGCTTTTGCTGTCGGTCCGTGCATGGGAATCCTGCGTCGTGTAGCGCCCGGCCGTGTCGATCAGCACCGCCTCGTCGGTGAACCACCAGTCGCAATTGCGCGTACCGCCAACACCCGCCACCGGCTGCGCCTGGCCCGACCCGGCAAGCGGAAAGTTCAGGCCGGAATTGACCAGCGCGGTGGTCTTGCCGGCGCCCGGCGGGCCGATGACGATGTACCAGGGCACGTCGTAGAGGAAGTTGCGCTTGCCGCTCGATTGCCTGAGCGTCGCGACCGCTTCGTTCATGCGAGCTTCCAGCACCTTTGCATCGCTGCCGTCATCCTCGGCGCTGGCCATGGCAGCCTCCAGCGCCTTCTGCGCCTTGCGCCTGCGCCAGAACCGGATTGCATAGATGATCGCCACCGTTCCGACGACGATGCCGATGATCGCTGCCCGCAGCCAGATGGGATCCAACGGCCGGGCGCCGGCAAAGCGGATTAACGGGCCGGCGTACCAGACCGCGGCGGCAAAGCCGGCGAGCGCGAGCGCGCTGAAGATGCGCAGCAGCCAGCCGGTCACAGCATCTCCTCCCGCGGGATCATTACATCGACACGGCGGTTTTTGGCGCGGCCCTCCGGCGTTGCATTGTCGGCGATGGGCTCGTCCTCGCCCTTGCCCTCGACCTTTGTCCGCGACGGATCGCTGAAATGCGCTGCGATCATCTTTTCCACCGACTGGGCACGTGCGACGGAGAGGTCGAAATTCGATTTGAAGGCGCTGGTCTTCTTCGGTTTGACGTTGTCGGTGTGGCCGACGATCCGGATCGGCCCGCGCTCCGCGTCGAGAGCCGCCGCGATGCTGGCGGCCACCGGCTCGAACTCCGGCTTGACCTCGGCTCGTCCCGACTGGAACAGCAGGGCGTTGCTGATTTCCACGATGATGAAATCACCCTTGGTGCCGACGCTGACGCCGCCGCCTTCGATCTCCTTGGCCAAGGCAGTGCGGATGCGATCGACCTGCGCAATCGTCGTTGGCGCTGCGACGACTTTCACCTCCTCGGTCAGCGGCACGAAGCCGGTGCGCTCGATGGTGACCGGCGTCGCCGGATTGAGCGCCAGCAACTCGCCGGCAACAGCCTCGCCATCATTGGTGATGAGCACGCGCAGCGTGAAAAAGGCTGCGGTCAAAACTGCCGCGGTTGCAGCGGCTATGGCCCAGAGCGGAACCCGCCTGGAGCCTTGCGCCGATGTGACCGACAAGCCTTGCCAGCGCGGCGAGATGTCGTCGTCACCGAGGACGCGGAAATAGGCTGATGTCTCGTAGACGTCGCGGCGGACCCGTTCGAGGCTCTCGCGCGGCTGGCCGCGATACTGGCCTTCGAAGCCAAGCGACAGGCAGACATGCATCAGCTCGATGAGATTGCGATGAGGTTCCGGCGTCGCCAGCACCGTGTTCAGCGCCTGGAAAAAACCGGCGCCGGTGGGTTTGACCTGGAAGAAGCGCTGCAGCATGGCGTGCTGCGCCCACGCATCCCGGCTGGAACCGGGCAGATTGGCGACGATATCGTCGGCGGTTTCGCAAAGCACATAGCTGAGGATGCGCGCATCCTCTTCCGAGGTATCGGTCCTGGCGATCTTGCGGTCGAAATCCTCGATCAGGCCGGCGACATGCTGCGCCAGCGGCTCGGCCGGTCTTTCGACAGCCATCAGCCGCAGATGCCCAAGCAGTATCAGCAAGGGCGCCGCGGCAGCGACGACCGGGTTGGCCGCGCCATAATTGACGGCATCGCTGGCGCCGAGCAGCGCATCCCATGGCGTTTTCCCCGCCGTCCCGGCTGAGCCGTGAACGGGCGGATCGGCCGGCGCGTTGGCGAAGGGCGTTCCCTGATAGATCACCGTCCCCGTGACGTCGGACGGCGGCTGGCGGCCGGCGTTGGGATCGAAAACCGTGGGTTCCGGGACGCTGGCAGGGGCGATCACCGTACTGCCGGGGGCCGGCGCATCGCGGGCGAGAACCGTCTTTTGCTTGCGGCCGGGATTGGGGCGGCTGGGGCGGATGACGGTTTTGCCGGTCGGATCGAAAGGATCATCCTTCGAGCTCATCGCCGATCCCTGCCTCTACGCCCGCGCGCCGCGACGCACAGCGCCATGTCCGCGCAAACGCGGACCGCAGGACGCTATCTCGCCGTGACATGACATGTGCCGCAGACCCCCGAGGTCGACCAACCGTACCCGCGTGCTCAATCGTCGTATGTGATCGTAGTCTCAGAAGGTTGCGATGGAAACCCGGCGCAATTTTGGTGGCCGGCCCGTGCTCGGGTCGCCTTCACGGTGTCTTCAGCGGTGCGCGGGCTTAGCCCTTGCCGGTCTTCTGTTTGGCGGCCTTGGCATAGGCTTCACTGAAATAGGTGAGGAATATGTCCAGCATGCCATTCTCGTGCGCTTCCTCCTTGGCCCGCCAGGTCGCGACCAGCGCGTCCCAGGCGCGCGTTTTCTTCGAGGCAAAGGAGGATGGCGGCAGTTTTTTCGCAATCGCCTCGGGCGACAGATCGTCAAGCAACCGCGACAGCGCTGCCTGCATGGCGGCGAAGGTGGCGAATTCATGTGTTTTGAGGTCGTGGAAAGCGTCTTCGATGCTGTGCCTGGCATCGAGATAGCCGGCCCTGCGCCGCGCGAACATGATGTCGAGGATTTCGTCTGTCCCGGGCACGAACTTCAGCGGATTGTTGTCGGCGGAATTGATCATGGTCCGGTCGCTGGTCTTGGCCAGGACTTTTGCAGCGGCGCGCGCCTTCAACAGCAACACCAGCTCGTCGACGACGATGCGCAGCACCGCGCCGATCTCGCCGGCTACCTCCTGCGGTTGGCGCAGCAAAAGCACCTCTGGCGGAATGCCGGCGCCGGCGGCAATCGCGCGCAGGATCTCGTCGGCTTGCTGCGGCCGGCTGGAGACCGAAGCGGGTGGCGCGGTCGGTGACCGTGGCGATGCGACATGGTCTGGAAAGGATTCGGCAACTGGCATCTGCCGTTGCGTCGAACCATGGCCACCGAAGGCTGGGTTCCCGTCATCGATCGACACCGAGACGATATAGCGGCCGATCCGGAGCCGGTCCCCTTGCGCCAACCGATGCGGGCCGGTCAGGCGCTGGCTCGACCCGTTGACGAATGTGCCGTTGCGCGAGACGTCGTGGAGAAAAAAGGCGCCGCCTTCGTAGCGGATTTCGCAATGTCGGCCGGAGATGAACTTGTCCGGATCGGGCAAGGTCCAGGCGCAGTTCTCCCGCCCGATCTCGAAGCCGCGGTCGCGCGATGCGTAGCCGGGCGGCAGCCCGGCAGGCAGGACATCGACATTGCTGATCTGCAGACTGATGAACATGCGCTATGGACCGTCGACCGCTGCCGTTTCCATTGATCCGATGTGCCACAGTCTAGCAGCTTGCGGGCACAGCGGGAGAGCGGCGTTTCACACTGGCGAAAGCGGCGCAAACAGCAACGGCCTGCCGCTTGTCCTCTTTGGTCTGCCATAGAACATGTGGTAGGCTCAACATGGCTTGGGTGGCAAGTTGCGAAATATCCCTGAACGTGAGGTCGTTAACACAAGAAGGGCTTCGAACCTGCCACACTAGCGCTCAGGAGGGGCACGACCCATGCCGAGTGAACAACGCGCCGCGCTTGTGCAGACGCCGGTCGGCGCCGAACTGTTGACTTTCACGCATCTCGTCGGCCGCGACGAGATCAGCCGCTGCCTTGCCTACACCGTTGGATTTGTTTCGACCAATGCCGATATCGACCCGCTGAAGATGCTGGGCGGCGCCGTTTCGATCGAAGGCGAGGCCGACCCCAAGCGCTGGTTCAGCGGCCTCATCGCCGAGTTTCGCCTTACCCGCATCGAAGATCGGCTGGCTCAGTATGAGGCGGTCGTCAGGCCGTGGCTGTGGTTCCTCGGCAATACCACCGACTGCCGCATTTTCCAGGACAAGACCGCCGTCGAGATCGTGGAGGAGATTTTCTCCAAATATGGCGGCATCGCCAAGTTCGAGAAGCGCTTGCAAGGCTCCTATCCGCCGCGCGAATATTGCGTGCAGTACGACGAGAGCGACCTCGATTTCGTGCAGCGGTTGCTCGAGCATGAAGGCATAATGTACTTCTTCGAGCATGCCGAGGGTGAGCACACACTGATCCTGGCCGACGCCATGAGCAAGCTGAAGCCCGCGCCTGGCTATGAGACGGTGCTATATCAGTTCGAAGGGCAGGGCTCGCGCCGCGACGTCGAGTACATCACCGACTGGATTCCAGGCAGCGCGGTGCGCCCCGGCGCCTATGCCCACACCGATTATGACTTCGAAAAACCCGCCGCCGATTTGATGGCGAAGTCGGCGCAGCCCTTCGGCCACAAGCAGGCCGCGGGCGAGAACTATCGCCACCCCGGCGCGCATCTGGAAGTCGGGCGCGGCGACAGCCTGGCGGCGATCAGGCGCGAAGAAATCCAGGCGCCACACCTGCGCATTGCCGCCGTCGGCACGGTGCGCGGCCTGTTCTCCGGCTGCACCTTCAAGCTCGACGGCTTTCCGCGCGACGACCAGAACAAGGAGTATCTGGTGATCAGCGCCGAGTACCGGCTGTTCGATCCGGGCTATCGCGCCGGCGTCGACACCGATGGCGAGAATTTCAAGGTGGTGCTCGGTGTGGCGCCGACCTCAGTTGCTTATCGGCCGCCGCGCATCACGCCAAGGCCGATCATGCGCGGCCCGCAGACGGCGACCGTGGTCGGTCCGTCCGGCGAGGAGATCTTCACCGACAAATATGCCAGGGTGAAGGTGCAGTTCCACTGGGACCGCCTCGGCAAGAAGGACCAGAAGAGCTCCTGCTTCGTGCGGGTGTCGCAGACCTGGGCCGGCAGCGGCTGGGGCTTCATCCAGATCCCGCGCATCGGGCAGGAAGTCATCGTCGATTTCATCGAAGGCAATCCCGACCTGCCGATCATCACCGGCAGGGTCTACAACGCCTCGCAGATGCCGCCCTACGGACTGCCCGGCAACGCCACGCAGTCGGGCTGGAAGTCCAACTCGTCGAAGGGCGGTGGCGGCTACAACGAGCTGATGTTCGAGGACAAGGCCGGCTCGGAGCTGGTCAACTTCCAAGCGCAGAAGGACCACCACCTTCTGATCAAGAATGATCGCCAGAAGCTGGTCCAGCACGACCAGTCCGACCGCATCGACCACGACGCCAAGCACTCCGTCGGCCACAACCTGGACGAGGAAGTCGGCAACAACAAGACGGTCAAGGTCGGCGTCGACCAGACGACGAACATCGGGTCGAACGACACCGAGACGGTCGGCAAGAACCGCTCGCTGACGGTGGGCATCGACGAGACGATCGGCATCGGTTCGAACTCCACCGAGACGATCGGCGCCAATCACACGCAGACCGTGGCGATTGTGCAGACGGTGACCGTTGGCGCAGCACGCGTCGATAGCGTTGGTGCATCCGAAACCCGAACCGTTGGTGGTCCACAAACGAACACGATCGGCGCGACGCGGTCGGTCACTGTCGGCGCAGCGCAAAGTCATACGATTGGCGCGGCAGACAAATGGCAAATCGGCGCCGCGCAGACGGTTGACGTCGCCGCCGACCAGAGTTTTACTGTCGGTGGGGCCCATTCCTCGCAGGTTGGCAAGGCGCGTCTGGCCAAGATTGCGGCGGACGAGGGGATCGAAGTCGGCGGGGCCTATTCGTTAAAAGTAGCCAAGGCAAGCAGTGTCATCGTCGGCGAAGATGGCGTGATGAAATTCGGCAAGAAGCTGTACATCGAGGCGGCCGACGAGATTACGCTCAAATGTGGCGACGCCAGCATCATCCTCAAGAAGGACGGCACAATCAGCCTCAAGGGCAAGGACATAAGGCTCGACGGCAGTGGCGACATCGACGTGAAGGCCGACGGCAAGACCAAGATCAAAGGCAGCAGTGTTCACAACAATTGAGGGCGAAGCGATGGACGTTGTGGAGCGTATCGACGGTGTGGTCATCGGCCTTCTGATTGGCTTCGATGGAGGTTCGCCGCTCGTCGTTTTTGTTGGCAACCCAAGTGATACGGCGCTCAAGGCTCGCAGCCTCGCCTCTCTCGACGCTTCCTCGGTCGGCTCGGAAGTGGCGCTCCTGTTCGAAGCAGGTGACCCCGCCCGGCCGCTTGTGGTCGGACGGATAGTCGATCCGCGGCCCAGTGCGCATCCCGTTGAAGTGTTGCGGGACGGCGAGGCGGTGACATTGGACGCGCGCGATCGGATCGAGCTCAGATGCGGCTTGGCGTCCATCATTATGGAGAAGAACGGGCGCGTCTCTATCCGCGGCACACAGCTCAACAGTCATGCGACCGGTACGAACTGGATACGAGGGGCGGCCGTCCACCTGAATTAGGCCGAGCCAATGCAGCGCCTAGCAACTATCCCCGTCATCGTCGACCAGCACGCGGAGGACGCTGCGTTCCTCTGGTCTCGGCGGCGCCGCGAGATCGACAGTCCGGTTCTGGGCGAAATCGATATCGGCCGTATCGATCAGCGGCTCGACGCCAATCTTGAAGGCTTGTTCGCATCGGGTGAGGCCGCATGGGCGGCGGCAAACAAACGTTTCTCTGATTATCCGGAAGCCCCAGAACTCTTTGTCATGGCTTGCCTGGCTCTTCATTGGGGATTGGAAAAGCCGCTTGCAGCGGTGATCGAAGCCGCCGCCGCGCTTGGCGAGACTGGAATCAAGGGCATATCAGGCGCCATTGCCCGGACATCGCGCGAAAAACTCCGTCCTTTTGTCGCCACGTGGGTCGATTCCAGGGAAACGATACTCAAATGCATCGGGCTTGCGGCGCTCTGGCATCATCGCGCCGATGCCAGGTCGAGCCTGGGCGTACTGGTCACAAATGGCCAGACTGAGGTCCGCATGCGGGCGCTGCGGTTGGCAGGCGGGTTGCGACGCCGTGATCTGCTCCCGATGGTAATCGAGCGTCTCGCTGCCGACCAGCCGCAGGAGCGGCTGGCAGGCTCTTTCGCCGCTTGTCTGCTCGGCGCGAGCCGCACAGCTCTGCCTGTCCTTGATGATTTGCTCGCCTCCGCCAGTGTTCCGCAAGGTGAGGTGATCGACATCCGCTTACTCGCCTCGGACCAAACTTCCGCAAAGGCCTGGCTTCAGAAATGTCTGGACAAATCGTCGTTGCGACAGCCGGCTCTAGCCGCCATCGGACTGCTTGGCGACAGATCGATCGTCCCATGGCTGATCGAACGCATGCGCGAGCCGCAGTCGGCCTATGCCGCGGGCCTAGCTTGGCGCGATCTGTTCGAAGTCGATTTCAACGACACCAACGTCTTCACTGTCGATCCCGCGCTGCTTGGAAAGCAATTCGCCAAGATTGAGGACTCGCCGCTTCCAATAGCCGAACGCGCGAGTGCGTGGTGGGACCATGGGCGGGGACCGGGCAAACACGTCGCATTCCGCTCGATGCGTCGGCAGCGGCTCGCCGCGATCCACGCCTCTTTCGCCAACCCTGACCTCCCTTTGGCCGACTGGCGGCGTACGCAGCGCTTCCCTGCCTGGATGTAGTCAGGCGGACTTGACTTGGCTGACCAGCGCCGCCGCGCGCAACCCGGCTTCGGACGCGACCTCGCACATGGCGACCGGACCCGGCGCATAGCCTTCGGTGAAACTGTCGGCCGCCACCAGAAGCGCCAGCGCTCCGCCGGCCGCTCCCACCTCGCCGACAGTCATTGCTGGATAGGCAATCGGCAA
The DNA here is from genome assembly GCF_040318265.1 of Mesorhizobium sp. M1252. Taxonomy (NCBI): domain Bacteria; kingdom Pseudomonadati; phylum Pseudomonadota; class Alphaproteobacteria; order Hyphomicrobiales; family Phyllobacteriaceae; genus Mesorhizobium; species Mesorhizobium sp. M1252. Next base: position 342,739 of record NZ_JAMYLX010000005.1, read on the forward strand.
GATTTCGCGCCGTGTGCGATAGAACCGAGACCGTGCGATGTTTGCCTCCCACCCGCTATAACGCTCCCCATTGCCATTGCTGACGACAAAGACGATGTCGGGCTCACGCGGACCATTGCCGGTCCCATTCAGCGCACCTTGAAGCGCACCGAGCAGTGCCTTGCCTTGGCTATATCGCTCCGTCAGAACAGTATCGGCTTCTTGGGCAAAGCCAGCGCCGTGGATGGCGGCGAGACCCGGCGACTTCGGATCCGGCCTCGATTGGAGGCAAACGAAGGCTGCCGCCTCTCCGGGAACGAGCCCTTGAGCGTTGTCGGAGCCCTTCAGCCGCCCCGCCTCGGCGAGCCGCGCAATATCCTTGTCGTTGACCATACTGTCGACGCCGCCGAGCAGGATACGCTCGACGCCAGGCTGGCCAAGTATCTCGGATAGTTGGCCAAGCACGCCGATGCTTGCGGCGGCACCGCCGTCGAGCGCGCGCGACGCTTCATGAAATGGGTTGCCGCACGCGCGCACAACGGCATTCAGGAAGCTGGACGGATCTTCTTCTTCGAAGGCTGCATGATTCCTGAACGGCTCCGGCAATACCAGCAGAAGTACGGTCGTGCGCGGGTCCGCTCCTGTCGATGCAAGCGCGTCAATGATCGCGCGCGCCGCCATGTTGACCAGCCAGTCCCAACCCGTGGTTCTCAACGACCAGTGAGTGGGAATGCGCGAGACGACCTGCGACGCACCCATAGGCTCGGCCAGCAGGTACTCTTCGTAGGCGGAGAGCCCGGCGCGGATCGCGGCGAGCGTTTGCCGCCTGTTCAGGCCAGCAGGCGTCACCGCGCCACCGCCGACGATGTAGAGTGGCCGCGTCACGGCAGCCACGCCGGGCGTTCGGTGATGGTACCGTCAGTTCCGCGCAGCGCGAAATAGTCCTTGCCCTTTCGCTTCGCCGCAATCAGCGCCGGTGTGACATGGCCGAAGACAAGCTCCCGCAATGCAGGTCGATTGCGTCGCGTCGTCACGGTCACCCGGGCCTTGAGCGTCACCCGAAACATATCGGGCTCGATGATGATCGTATCTGCCTTGAAAATGTGATCTTCGACACGGTCATCGAAGATCAGGCGGATGGGCGCGACCACGCGCGGCAGCTTGAAGCTCCAGCGGCCACCGGGAGTCAGTCCTATCAGCGTGACCTGATCGCTGCCGTTGAGATCTGGAAGTTGCTGATCTGCCGGCGCCGCAAGATTGTAGCGCGGATCGTAGTCCTTCGGCGGTAACGGCCACTGGTTGTCGATCCAATTCTGATCATAGGTCCCTGCCAACCGCAGGCGCGGTTGCCAACCGCGTCCGAGCGCCCCGAAACCGGCCGGCCGCGGCTTGTCCGAGGGACTCATGAATGGTTCGGCCGGGTAGGTTATGTTTGGTGCCTGCGTCTTCACTGCTGGATCAACTGAGCGGGCATGGGCGAAGCCGACTCCCAGCGGGTTGCGTGGATCGGTCTTCAGATCAGCGTTGGTGCCGCCATAGGCGCGTTCATAGATGATGGGCATCCGTGTGAATGGATGCGGCGCGCTATAGCTGCCGGCATCGTAGATACGGTCTCCGACGATACTAAGCACCTTTTGCAGTGGTCCGAACTTCAGTCCCGCCTGCATTTCCCGGACCGGCTTGCCGTTTGGTGCATAAGCGGTGCCGTTGACGATGACGTCGATGCCGGGCTTCAGTATCGCAATATCGGCCTCGTATCGCGTCGATGAAAGGGCAGGATCGCCGAAAGGGACATCGCTGAGCGTCACCGGCAGTTGTTCCTCGGCAGGTTTCAGGAAGGTCATGTCCTCCGCGCCTTCGAAGCTCGCTGAGAAAAGGCCCAGAAAAACCTCCTGACCGTCCGCGTCAGGCAGCGTGTAAGACGCAGTCTCGAAAGGCGTACGGTTTTCCAACCAGACAGCAAAGCTCATCGCTCAGCACCAGGCTCTGTTCTCATCCATGCCGACCGGCCAGTACGGCATACAGGCGATCAGCCGTACCAGCTCCTTCTTCTTGGCGTCGATCAGCCATTGCAGAAGCAGGGTTTCAGGGTAGACGATCTCTCCAGAACTCTTGTTGAGATCGCAGCAATCGAGCCAGTAGTTGCGTACAATCCAGACCACATTCCCATGCCCGGCTGCACCGGCTGCGCGCTTGTTGAACGCCTTGCGGATAGCCTCGTCGCGGCCCAACCCCTGCTGTTGTTGCGCCTTGACCGTGTCGGCCCACCAAGGCGCCGCCATCTCGTAGGCCATTTGGATATCGTCCAGGTAACCGTCGAAAAGATCCTGGTGCCGATCGGAACTTTGGGCGAGCTTACGCGCCGCGATTTTCGCATCCCGAGGCTCGACGTAGCCGGGCTGGCGTAGCAGGCGACGAATGCCGCGATCAGTTTCAAAGTAAGTGATCAGCGCCATCAGGTGATCTCTTCGTCCTGGTCGAGCCCTATCGGCACGAAAATGAAGCCGTTGACCACCTCGGTCAGATCAGGCGCTTTGCTGGGGATATCGTCGATTAGCAGGTCTATGTGGCCAACATAGCGCGGGCTGTCGCCAAGGTCGTCGACACCCCATTTCTCCTCAGGTGACTTCTCGGCCTCTTCCACGAACTCGTGCTCGTTCTTTCGGTTTAGGTTCTCCACCTCGAAATAGGACATTCTAAAGACATTGAGAAAGCGCGGGTGTCCGGAGATTCCAGTCGGCCAGATTAGGGAGATGGCATCAAAGGTTTCTGCCGCGACGATGCCGTTCCACCAGGCTTTGATCTCAGGGAGGAGCGCGCGCAGTTCCGCTATGTAGCGCTGCTGGATGTCGTCATAGCTCTTGGCAATCTCGATCATGGCTCATCTGTCTCACAGCTTGGCGGCATAAGCTTCAGCCTGACTTCCCTGACTGCGATAATGCGCTTCACAGTGAGGTTTCACCCGACTTGCCCGTTCGAAATACTTCTTGAAATCCGCAAGTTTCATATTGCATCCTCCAAGCGCCCAGGCCACGCACAGCGGTGGCTGGTGGTCGTGGGTCATATGACCTGGGCCGCGCGCCATATCCTTTCCATGGACAGGATCCTCGTATCGCGTAAGCGTTCCGCCGCTTGGCCTTACAGTGCGCCAGTGCGCACGCTTCACCCGTTTGTCGTCTCGCGCGCATTCCCAACATGGTTTATTGCGGACTGCCTTCTTCTGCTCTGGGGAAGGATCCTTGTCTGGCCGGTGGACCGTTGCATCGTAAGGCTTGCTGGGACAGGGGCCTGGCGGGATACCTTTGCGTCTCAACAACGCCTTGAAGGTATTGATCGCCGTCTGATCGATGCAGTTGGGCAGATCGCTGGCCGTGTTCTGCGCCATCATGTCGCCATGGCGGTCGACCCCCTTGCCTTCGGCCTTGACCGTAAACGACCACAGTTTGAAGACACCCTTGCCCTTGATCTTGTGGGTGATGACGCCTGCACCAAGACCTTGGGTTGCCGGCTCGTTGCCGGTGCTGGTCGATATCTCTGAAGAATTCTCGATCGCCGTGGGTTCGCCGTCGATCTTGACGCTTTTGGTGCCATTCGACAGGTCGGAGGAGGACAGCATATTGACATAGGGCACCGGCACCGGGCCTGCCGGCGGTGACGGCGGCGACAGACAGACATCGCCCGGCGCGATTCCCTTGCCATTGCTGCCCTTATGGAAGAAACCCATGTTCTCAGCAAAGACGGTAATGGCCATGTTCAGCTTTCCTCTGCCGGCAGAGGCGCCGTGCGCATGATAGGCAGGCCGTTGTCGGCCAGATCATGAATATCTTTGAAATGGCATTCGTGGACGCTCCAGCCGTCGCACCAGAAGACTATTCCGGGCTCCGTGCTGTTGGTTGGCGGCAACGGAACCGCGTGGAGACGCTCGGTGACCATGGCGCTCGTCCAGTAGTGCGACACCGCGTCGCCCGCGATCCCGGAAACCGCATCGAACCATCCGTCATCCATGCGGGGCGAGAGTCCGATGGCGACGACCACGAATGGATATCTCCGCCCGACACGATCCTCGCTCATCCGCCACGCGCCCGAGCAAGGCTGGTCGCAAAATATGCCAGCCGGCACCCTAAAGCGCCACACACGCGGGTCGAGTTCACCGCCGTCGGGCCTCTCACGCAACTCCATCGACATCCAGCGGTCCCAGCGGTCGATGAAGGTCCGCGGCAGGTTTGCGGCGACGAAATCTCCGGTCACCGGAATCTTGCCGAAGAAGCCGGTGTTCAGATCTGCGGCGGACATGAGAATTTCTTGAACATCTGGAGGTTGTAGGGATTTTCGACGCTCGCCGCCTTGAGCTTGAAATCGGCGTACATGCCTTTCGTGCCCAGCCGCAGGCTGTAGACGTCGGACAGCGACGTGCCGGTAAAGCGGCCGCCGCGCAGCATCCTCAGCCATGCCCAGCTGCCGGTCTCGTTGAGCATGATTTCGGGTGAGCCGTCGATCGGCTGGAAGGCGAGCGAGATGACGCCGGTGCCGTCCTTGCCGGGCCAGGTCATCGGTTGCGGTCGCGTCGCATTGTTGAAATAGACCAGGTTCTGGCCGTCGAGATTGAGCGTGACACGGGTGACGTTGGGCGACAGGTCTGTCGGCTCCAGCGTAAAGGCCATCACCGGGCCCTGGCCGCCAGGGAAGAGATCGTCGCGAATGCGCCGCGCCTGCTCGAAGGCGGCGAGCGCCGATGGGTCGAGGCCGAAATCGGCACGCCATTTCCAAGGCTGCGCCGAGGTGTCCACATAGCTGATCAGATGGTCGTTGATGAAGCCGTCGATCATCCCTGCCGGTCCGAACAGGCGGGCGAAGTCGCGCACATTGACGTCGACGGCGCTGTCTGGGCTGAACGGATAGCGGTCGTTGAGCGCGGCCTGGCAGAAGGGCAGGATATCGGCGCGCCAGATGGCGTTGAGCTCGGAGGCCACGGCCTTCTGCGTCAACCCGCTGGTGTCGCCGGCAATGCCGCTCAGCCAGGTGTTGACCGGGTCGGGCAGGATCTGTGCCTGGCGGGCGACGGCGCCGGTCAGTTCGGCCAGCCCGCCCTGTTTCTTGATCGCGTCCTGCGGGTCGGGATTGGCGGTCACCGTTTGCAGCACATTGGACAGCGCCGTCAGCGCAACGACCGCGGCATCGAGCGCCGGCGGCTGGCCGTCGACCTCGGCAATCGTGCTCTTGAGCGGCTTGAAGTGTTCGGCCACCAGCGTGCCGGTCAGGTCGACTTCGCTGGCCGATCCTGCGCGCGGCAGCAGCTTGGCGCCAGTCTTGACGATCTTGCCCAGTTTGCCGAGTTTGCCCAGCAGTTTCGAGCCGCCCTTCGCCGCCGCCTTGTCGTCGGTCGGCGCCTCGTCCGAGCGGGTGAGGTCGACCTCCTGGACCACCGCCGTCAGCAGCCGCTTCAGCGCGGAATCGGCGCTGGAAAGGTCTTTCAGATTCTCGCTGGCAATGTTGAGGTCGCTGAGCGGCGCCAGCCGCATGTCGCGCAAAAAACTGTCCCACTGCGCGATGTAATCGTCATAGTAGAGCTTCAGGATATCTTCCGACAGCGCCGACACCGAGGTCTCGGAATTTTCCGAGCAACCGCCGGCAAACACCGCGCGGTCGAGTGCCGCCTGGGCGGCCACATCCTCGACCCGGTCGAGGATCGCGTCGTGGAAGCCGTCATAGGTGAAGGCGCCTGATATGCCGACGCGCAGCGTCTTGTCGGAGCGTCGCGAAAACACCTTGGCGCCGTTCGGCCCGGCGAAATTGGCGGGGATCCATTCCTTCAATCCGGCCACCGCCGGATCGGCCAGCAATTGCTTGTAGGCCCGCGCCGGCAGCGAGATCGTGCAGACCGTTTTCAGCGCTTCGGCGACCAGCGCCTGGTCGGGCGCGATGTAGCTGTCGTCGACCGCCATGCGCCGGATCGCGGCCAACTGGTGTTCTTCCGCATCGGCAGTCGGGAAGGGCGCGGCCGGCGCGAATTCGGGCAGGTCGTTCACCCACCAATTCTCGACGAAGTCGGAGTCCATCTGAGACAGGCCGGTCATCATGCGGTAGGTCTTGAGTGCGCCCAGCATGAAGTCCGGATCGCGGATCTGCCGCCACATGGTCGCTTCCAGCAACGCCACCATGCGCGGCTCCAACACGTTGCGCAGAGCGTGGTCATAGGTGTCGGTCTGCGCCCGCATCATCTCGGCCGAAGCCGATGGCCCGAGCAGGTCCTGCGCCTTGTTCGGAGGCGCAGTCCTGGCATTGACGACTTCGTCCATGGCGGTCAGCGCAACGTCCATAGCCGGCTGCAGCACCGAGGCGGGCGTCGCGGCGGTCGACGTCAGCGGCGCCTGCAGTGCTTCGAACTGGCCGGCTTGCGCGGCGATGGCGTTGCGGTTGTCGTAGTAGGACCAGGTGAACAGGCCGCTGGCGAGTATGGCCGCAGCCGCGCAGGCAGCGGCGGCACCGCGCCAGATCCAGCTGCGGCGGCGCTGCGCCAGCGGATCGAAGGTGCCAAGCCCGGCCTCCTTGAAGATCACCTCGGTCAGAAGGTTCTTGAGGAAGAAGCTGCGCTTCTCGAAGCGCTGCGCCGGCATCGTGCGTCGTGCCGGCAGGCCGAAGGAGGAGGCCAGCGCCGCGGTCAGCCGGTCGATCGGCGCGCCTTCCTGGGTCGCCGAGGTCAGATAGAGGCCGCGCAGCCAGGCTGCCTCCTCGTAGCGGCTCTCGCCGAACATCGCTTCGACCAGCACCTGGATCGGCTCGGACAGGCTTTGCAGCTGTGCGGGAAAGCGGAAGATCTCGGCCCGTTCGGCCAGCTTGTCCTCATCCTCCAGCCGCGGCACCAGCCGCTTTTCCAGCTCCCTCGACAGCGTCGTGATTTCGCCCGCGATCGTCTTGGCGTCGACGCGTGCATCGAGCGGGAAGGTCGTCCCCCATACCTGTTCGCGCGCTGCCGTCGACAGGCCGCCGAAGAAAGCCTCGAAGCCTCTGATCAGATCGGCCTTGGTCAGCATGAGATAGACCGGCAGGCGGATCTCCAGCCGCTCCTCGAGCTCGGCTAGGCGCCTGCGGATCTTGCGGCCATGCGCCTTGACGGCTTCGTCGCCTTCCGAAAGCGCATCGATCCCAAGCGCGACGATGACGCCGTTCAGCGCCCGGCGGCCGCGGTGCTTCTTCAACAGATCGAGGAAGCCCAGCCATTCGGCCGCGTCGACATCGGGCTGGCTTTCCTGCTGGACATAGCGGCCGGCCGTGTCGATCATCACTGCGTTTTCGGAGAAGAACCAGTCGCAGTTACGCGTACCGCCGATGCCCTGCAGATCGTCGGTCAGGTCGATCGGAAAGTTGAGGCCGGACTGGCGCAAGGCCGTCGTCTTGCCGGTCGCGGGCGGGCCGACGATCACATACCACGGCATCTCGCGCAGGAACTTGCGGCCGCCGAGCTTGCGGCGCTTCAACTCGACCATGACGTCCTGGAACTTGGCGCCGACCGCGGCGACGTTTTCCTCGCCCGGGCTGAGCCGCTTTTCCTCGACTGGGGCGGAAATCTCGGCGACGAACATGCGGTTGGCGCGGATCGCGCGGCGCTGCGCGACGATCAGCCAGATCAGCCAGAAGATCACCAGAAGAGCGATGATGACGATGCGCACCGTCTCCGACGCCATCGGCACATAGTCGCCGACCCGTACGATCGGGCCGAATACCCAGATGATCAGCGACAGCAGCGCCAGGCCGATCAGCGTCCACAGGAAACGCGAAGTCAGGACCGCCCAGAGGAAGCGCAGGATGAACATGTCACAGCCTCTTTTCGACCAGCACTTCGACGCGGCGGTTCAAGGCCCGGCCTTCGCGTGTGCCGTCGTCGGCCACCGGATCGGTGGCGGCCCGGCCTTCGGAGCGCACGCGCTCCTTAGGCACGCCGTTCTGAACCAGGATATCGGCAATTTCCGCGGCGCGGGCTTCAGACAGCCGCTGGTTGGTGGACAGTGGGTTGGTCTTTTGCAAGGGAACGCCGTCGGTGTGGCCGACCACGGTGATATCGCCGATCAACTCCTGATTCTCGAGGATCACCTTGGCGACCGAGGCGATGAGCGGATCGAAGCCGTCTGTCAGCTGTGCTCGCGACGACTGGAAGAGTTCGGGATTGGAGGCCTGGATGACCAGCCGCGCCAGCGACACGCTCTCCGTGCCGCTCAGCGCTCTCTTGAGCTCATCCGGCGCCGCCGCCTGGAATTCCGGCAGCAGCGCGAAATCGACCGCCACCGGCGGCGGCGCGTCGACCTTCGGCGAAGCGCGGGTTACATCCATACGCGTCGGCGGCGGCAGTGCGCGCACCAGCGCCGAAAGCTCGACCGCCTGGCTGCTCAGGCTCATCGACAGGCCGATATGGATGGCTGTCGCGATCACCGCCGCTGCCGCAACCATCACCCAGATCGGCACGATGAAACGTTGTGGTTCATCGGACGCGATCACGCCTTTCCAGTTGGGCGACAGCGGTGCGCCTTCGCCGTCGCTGTCGCGCAGGAAACGCGCTGCAGCCACCCGCACCGCATTGAGCGAACGGTCGCCGGAGCGGCCAGGCACGCGATATTTGCCGCGGAAGCCGAGCGCCATGCAATGATACTGCAACTCCAGCATTTCGCGGTCGCGATTGGGATGGCGTTCAAGCTCTTCGAGCCGGGCGAAGAACTGCGCGCCGGCATCGACGTCGCCGCGCAGCATCACCACCAGCGGCTGGCGTGGCCACGCGCTGGCTCCGCCCCACGGCGTATTCAGCGCCAGATCATCGAGCAACGCAGCCACCAGCCACGCGGCCTGGTCGGCGCGCTCGAGCGAGGAGCCCTGCGCCATGGTGGTGTCGCGGCAGCGCACAAGTTCGTCGAGCAGCCTGGTGCGCAGGGCTTCCGGGTTCTCCGGCGGCTGCGCGTTTTCGAGTTCGGGTGCAAATTCCAGCAGCGGCGAGAACGCGTTGACGAGCACGTTCGGATGCGCGCGCGCGGAGCGTTTCGCGGTCACCCCTGACGCCGGCAGCGGCATGGCGCGCGGCGTTGGCGCTCCGCTCAGCCGAATGCGCGTCCGCTCCCGATCCTCGGACAGTCCGAATGGATCGTCCCTGCTCATCATCTCACCTGTTGACCGAGTAGCAGTCGACCTGCGGTTCGCTGGGCAGCACGCCCGAAACGCCGATCACGAAACCCGGCGCTTCGAGCAGCGAGGCCCAGTGCTCGCTTTTCTGGTCCAGTTCGAGACACAGCCGGTCGCCGTCATAGGGAATTTCGCGCGGCTGCGAATGAAGGGGCTTCAGCGGAATGCCGGGCAGGCGTGATTTCCACAGCCCTTCGAATTCGCTGGCCGAGCCGACCGTCGCCTGGTTGACGAAAATCTTGCGCAAGGCATCCTCCGACAGTTCGGAGCCGATCCGCACCACGATGCGGCTCGCCACCAGAAGTTTCGGGTTGTCGATGCGGATCTTCCACACATTGGTGGCATGGCGCATGACCGGCAGGGCGCGCGATTTCGGCTCGATGTAGCGCAGGCTGAGGATCAGCGAGCGCAGCGCATCGGCCAGCGCCGAATAGGCGGGTCCGGGCGCCATGTGGTCGTAGACAGGCAGTTCGCCGAGCCGCCTTGCGCTCGAACCGTAGGTCGCCATCGAGCCGGCAAGGCCGGCAAGTTCCATGTAGACCTCAGCCGGATGGAAGACATCCTGCGCCAGCATGTGCGCCAGCCGCGGCCGCGCGGCGTTGACCAAATTGAGGATCAGAAGATCCTCGACGCTGCGCCCGGGGCCGCCCAGCACCATCTTGCCATGCGCCTCGGCGATCTGGTCAAGGCCGGTGACCACTTCCTGCAGCAGGCGGCTGTACCAGGACGCCGCGCCGATGACCAAGGTCGGCGGCAGGAAGGTGTCGTCCAAGGCAACGCCGCCATCGGCGCGCACGCCCTTGAGTTCGGCCACCGGCAGCGCGGTGTAGCCGCCGACGGCCGTGCCCGGCGCCAGCAACAGCGCCTGCGGCCGTGCGATCTCGATTTCCTCAGGATCGGAGCCGCCATGCACGGCGTCGCGCACCGAGACGATCCGGCCGCGATAGCGTGCGCCTGACGGCTCGGCGTGAGCCGGGTCGAAGCCGACGCCGCCGGGCGGTTCGAGCGGCAGTGCGATCAGCACTGGCCCCGCGCCCATCTCCGGCGTCACCGCCAGCGGCCGCGGCGCATCCATCGTCTCAGGGATCGCGAACGGCGTCCCGTCGGGAAAGATGCCGCGCGCCGAAAGCACCGAGATCTGGCCGGCATCGAGCTGTGCCTGATCGAGCATCAGCGTTCGAAAGCCGAACGTATGCAGATGCCCGGCCTGCAAGGCGCCGCGCACCGTCGCTTCGAAGAAGCGGTCCTGTTGCTGGAAATGCTGGGTGCGGAGGAACAGTCCCTCCGACCACAGCACCCTGTTTGCATCGCTCATGCCGACACTCTCTGCTTCCTGCTCATCGCCTCGCGCGGCTTTGCGGATTTCGCCGCCCAATGCATGTCGCTCAAAAGTGGTCACGGTTTTGAGAGAACGACATGCATAAAAACAAAGACCTAAAGCGCGTCGCCTGGATCGCGTTCAAACGCGACGCGCTTTAGGCGGAAATGCCGCCGCTGCCGAGCTTCACATTGACGGTGAACTTTGATCCCGGCGAAACCGACTTGGTCGTACGCCAGTTGCGCCCGCCGGGTTCCCTGATCAGCGCGACGAAGCCGAGTGCTGCCACTTCCGGCTCGACCGTGATGGTCTTCGATGCGGTCTTGCCGGGTCCGACGGAAATCGTGTCGGAGCCGATGAGATCGCCGCCAAGTGCGGAGCCGGCACCGCCCTGCAGGGCGAAATAGTCGGCCGAATTGAAGGCGCCGGTGCTCTTCAGCCGTAAGACCATTACCGTTACCGGCCTGTCGCCGCCGCCCGGTCCCGGGTTCATGCCGGCCCCACCGGCCAAATTGACCGTTATGACGGAGGGTTTAGGCGGGCCGCTCTGGCAAGCCGTCAGCAGTCCCGTAGCCCCGATGGCCAGAATGAATTCGCGTCTGTCGATCATGTCTCAGTCCTCCTCATATGCGTCCCTAAAATCAGCGCCGATTTCGCCCAGAAAGCGCGTCTCGGCGCTGTGAGCGATTTCACGGTGGCGTTTCTGGTACAATTCCCAGAGCTTGGCGCCGCGCCCGCCGGTCAGCAGATTGCCGATCGCCGAACTCGACTTCAGTTCCTGCTCGATCGCCGCCGGATCGAAGCGGTCGATCATGCGCTTGAGCGCGCCTTGCACGCCGCGCCAGGCACGAACGTGGTGCTGCGCCAGATCGCGCACCGCGTCCTTGATCGCCGCTTCGGCGCCGAGGAAACCGGGGCTGCGCTCGGCCAGCATGGTCACCAGAGCATCGTCGACCGAAGGCAGGAATTTGAGCGGGTTGACCTCGGACGCGCCAACCACGGTCTGGGCGACGCGGGCGTTGCCCTTCTCTTCGGCGCGCTTGCGCAAAAGTTGCATCAACCCTTCCATCATCAGCCGGTATTCGCGGCCGAACTTCTCCATGTCGGCCACCGGATCGCTGCCGGGAAAATCGGACTCGCCCATGCCCATGCCGCGCAGGAAAGCGGCGCGCAATTCCGCGTCCGCCTGTCCGGTCGACGGCCGCGCAGCAGCTTGCCGGACAGGAGCACGTGGTGGCGGTGGAGGCGGGGTTGGCGGTGGCCGCTGTGGCGATGCCTCGGCCGCGCGGACCGGCAGATCCCAGGGCGCCGGGGCAGGCGAGGGCGCATCCACTGCGCCGCCATCCGTCGCGCCTGCGTCGAGACTGGTGGACTCGGCCGGGCCAAAACCAAACCCGTCATCGTAGGCCGGCGGCTGCTCGGAACTGGATCTGCTCGGCTCTCTCGACAGCGGTGCGGAATCGAGGCCGAAGGGATCGTCGAACAGCGGCTTGCCAACACCCTTGTCGGGGGCGGTCTCGGCCACCGGCGTTGCCACAGGGTCGAGGCTGAACGGATCGTCGAACGCCTGCGAGCTGCGTTCATCGGACCGCGCACGCGCGAATGCGCCGGGCACCGGCTTTTCGAATGGATCGGGCAGGTTGGCAGGGCGTGGCCGTCCCGGCTCTTCTTCCGTGGTGGACGAAAAGAAATCGTCGCCGCCGAGGCTGACCGGCGCCCGCGACGCCGCCGGCTTACTGGCAGGCGCTGAAGGCCTGGAGGCCGGCGCCTCGGTCTTCGCCGTCTGCAAATCGACCCACACCACATAGTCGCCCAGTCGCAGTCGCATGCCGCTTTGCAGGCGCGCGGTATTTCCCGCGCCGAGCGGGCTGGCGGCATCGTCGATGAACAACCCACTGCTGGAGGTATCGGTGACGAAATAGCCGCCCTGCTTGCTGGTGATCTTGCAGTGGGCGCGCGAGACGAACATGTCGGGATCGTTGATCTGCCAGTCGGCGTCGGCGCTGCGGCCGATTACCAGCTCGCCCTCGTCCAGCCGCGCCTGCCGCGTGACTTGCGCGCGTGGTCCCTGTTCGAGAGTCAGAAGCAGGCTCATGCCGCCACCTCTTCCCGCCAGCCGACGATGGTCCGCAACCGCATGTCGTCGGCGTCCCCCTTTTCGACCGGTCGCGCCAGCCAGGTGGTGCGGGCAAGCTGGACGGTGCCGAGCTTCGCCGGCGGCACTGCCTTTGCCGCAAGCACGATCCTGAGATCGACATCGATGGTCTCGCCGATCAGGTCGCGCACCGCCTGCTTCAACAGCTTCAGCCGCTCACCGCCCGGCAGGAAGGCCTTGTAATCGATATAGCTGAGCGCGCCGATGCGCAGCTCGATGCGGCTCTGCCGGCTGAAGCTGCGCGGGCCGATGGTGGCGCTGCGGCCGAGCGTGGCATAGCTGCCGGCAAGCCGCGTCTGCAGCGCCTTGGGGATGGTCATCCAGGCCGCGACGAACTCCTTCAGCACCACCGGCACTTTGAAGGCTTCGGCCAGGAACAGCGTCAGTCGCTCGGGGCCGTCGACTTGGGCAGCGAGCGAGGCGGCCTGGCGAAGTTTTACTGTATCGAGTTCGGCATCCTGCGTGCCCGGCAGCCCGATGCCGGCCATCGCTTCCAGCATGGAACGGACGCGGCCGCCGACACCGCGTTCGACCTGCACGGCCGGATGCGCATCCGCCCAGGCGCGATAATAAAGCGCGATCATCCGGTGCTGCAGGATGTTGACGAAATCGACGAAGGTCGTGTCGCTCGTCTGCCGCGCCTCGGCGCCCGCATACCAGCGCTGCGACAGCCGATCGAGCACCCAGCGCGTCATATGCAGCGGCATCGGCCCTTCAGGCCCGAGCAGGCCCAGATTGTTGACCGTCACCCGCGCCGGCGACTTGTCCGTCGGTTCGCGGAAATCCACCACGTCCTGCACTGCGAAGGACAGCCGCACATTCTGGCCGAGCCTTGCCGGCTCGCGGTCCGGCCGGCCGGAATGGCCGAACAGGCCGCCTTGCCGCTCGAGTCGGCGCAGCAGTTCGAAGAAGTCGAAACTCTCGGACAGGGTTGCGGCTCGCTCTAGATCAGGTAGCGATTGCCGGGCGTCATCGGCCATGGCACATCCTCCTGTTTCTGGAGCAACCGCGTGCGCGTGCGCACGAACCCGTTAATGCCGGCACGGCGGGCAAACAGCCGCGACAGCAGGCCCGACAGCAGCAGAGTGCTCTGTCCCGCCAGCACCGACTGGTCGACATGCAGCGTCACCTCCGTGCCGCGCCCAAAACACATTGGTCCTTCGATCGCCAGCCTTTCGATCACCGCGCGCGAATCGATGCGCACGATCGAGCGTACATTGCGGGCAAGCCCGGGATCGCCGCGTTCGGCATAGAGATCGAGCAGCGCATGCAGCGGATCGACGCCGCGGCCTTCCTTGGCCAGGCTGAGGAAGTTCAGCGCCAGCTGCGAGACCAGCCGCCAGGCCAGGTCGTCGGCGCGCGACTCGCTGTCGGCGCCGGTCGGCAGCGCTGCCGGGATGGCCGGCTGCGGCGAACGCAGCGCGCCGAGCAGCCTGACCGATTCCACCGGGTCGCCCGCTTCCAGCGTCAGCGTTGGCGTGTCGTCGAGGATGGCAAGATCGCGGTTTGTGCACAGTGCCACGACGTCGACGCGCTTGAGCGGCCGGTTGGCCTGACTGTTGACTGGGCGCGAAACCGCCAGGAAGACGTCGTCCCCGGCATAGGAGGTCCGCGTCACGCCCTGGCGCCGCTCGTCCTCGGTCGGCCGGCGCGGCCGCCGCTCCGTCGAATAGACCCAGCCGCTGCCGCGATTTTGCCCAAGGCTGAAGAGTTCCGGTATCTCCGCGTCGGGTCCCTCGGCATCGGCGTCTTCGACGCGGATGACGCGGTAGATTTCAAAGTCGCGCGCCCGCGTGCGGTCGGCATGCAGCACCTGGCGCGTCTTGCGCTGGTCGAGCTCGACGATGTTGCACTCGCGCTCGAAGAGATTGATGATCGGGGTGGCGAAGAGATCGAAATCCGCCGGCGTCAGATCGGCGAGTTCGGGCACCGGACGCCGGAACAGGAAGATGATTTCGAGCCCGGCCTGGCATTTGCGCACGACCGGCAGCAAGCCGGTGACGCGCCCATAATGGAAGCGCTCGGGCATCATGAAATATTCGCGCAGCAGGCGGTAGCCTTCGAAGGTCGGCCGCGTGCGCGGCATCAGCGCCTCGGCATCGGCAATGCCGACCATCTCCGGCGGCGGTAGCGGCGACAATGGATTGGTCTTGCCTTCCGGTCGAGCGCCGACACCAGAGCAGACTCCGAAGATGGCGTCGAAGATCAGCGGCGCCTTGGTGCGGTTGGCGAAATAGAAGTCGAGCCGGTCGAGCGCCAGTTCGTCGAGCTTGCCTTTGCCGGTCCGCGCCAGCGTGATGCGAAGTGCCGTTTCGCCGGCCTTGCCGGCGATCGGGCCGATGCCGGCGGCGGCAAGCGCGCTGCGGTCCTGGAAATAGCCGACCGAACTGATCGCGATCGGAAACAGCGTCATGTCCTGCGCGGTGGTGAAGGTGCAGCGTGTCGACAGGCCGGCCTGCAGGCTGGAGACCAGCCGCGTGCCGCGCTTGACGACGTGGCCGGCAAGCATTGTCTGCACCTGCTGGCCGGGCTTCAGCACCACCATGGCGGTTGCCGGCGCCGGCGTGACGAGATCGGGATAAAGCACGTCGAGGATGCTGCGCGAAAACCGCGAGCGCTCGGCATCCACCTTCAGGCGCGTGCGCGCGGCGAGGAAGGCGACGCCGTCGAGCAGCCGCTCCACATAGGGGTCGGGACACGGCACCGTATCCAGCGACAAATTGCGGGCAACCGCCGGATGCATGTCGGCGAACTCCGCCGCCAGCCCGCGTATGTGGGACAGTTCCTCCTCGTAATATTCTACGAAGACCCGGTCCATCTCTCAGGCTTCCCTGAACTCGGTGCGCGCCAGTCCGTTGTCGAGATTGATCGTCGTGCGCAGGCGCATGCGCTCGGGCGTCGGCGTCATGATCAGCACGGCGTCGATCTCGATCTTCAGGCCGGTCTTGTCGCCGAGGTTGACCGTGACTTTCGTCGCGCTCTCCTTCAGCCGCGGCTCGAATGCGGCGAGCACGGCGCGGATCTCGCGTGCCAGAACATCGCGATCGAAGTCGCGCGACGACCGGCCGGAGAAGGACGGCACGCCATAATTGACAACGCTGCGGCGCACCTCCGGAAAGTCGGCCAGCGATGTCGGACGGTCGGTCATCTGCTCGGCCTCGAGATCGGATAGCAGCGGCGCGGATTCGAAACGCTCGGTGTTGAACAGCGCCTCGATGTCGCGCCGCACGGCCTCGCGCAGCACATCGGGCGACACCACGATGCCTCGGCTTTCAAGCTCGCCACGGTGCCGGTTCTGAAACGCCAGCCGGTGCAGCCGGCGCTTCTGATCGGGGTTCAATGCGTCATCGGCGTCGATGCGCCTCGGTCCGTCTGCCAGCAGCTCGTCCAGGCGCTCTGCGCCAAGCTCCTCCTGCAGAGCCTGCCTGAGCCCGTCTATCTCCGAGCTCAGGCCCGGCAGATCGTTGACGAGGCGGTCCCACAGCGAAGGCTGTACCGCCTCGCGCTTGGCCCGTGAACCGCCCGCCTGTACCTTGTCGGCGGCAGGGCGCTTTGCTCGCCCGTCACTTGCCGACATAGACATCCATTTCGGCTTCGTCATTGTCGTCATAGACGAACTTGATCTTCTTGTAGGCGAAGGAGACTTCCTCCTGGATCAGGTCGGCTTCATCATCGGCCTGCGACATGTCGTATTCCATGATCGAGGCGTCGGTCAGGGTAACGACCAGATAGTCCTTGCTCTCGCCGTCGATGGTCCGCCGCGCGGAGAATTTGACCTCGTCCAGCGCCTTGTTTTCGAACAGGGCCTTGGCCAGGTAGGGTGAGGCCTTGTCATAGTGCTTGGTGAACTTGATCATGCCCATCGACACGCGGCCTCGGCGCGAGAGGGAATTGGGGTCGTAGGGCGCGACCATCTTGTAATCGACGCCATGGATTTCGATCTCGTCGTCATGGCCGTCGCGCGTGCTGGGCCCCTTGATATCCGGAACTTTCAGAAAACCGTCGATCTTCATTGTGGGCATTTTCGTTCTCCACCGCTTTCAAACAAAGGTTGGTTGCTGCAATCAGGTCTTCACGGACGGCAATTCCGACACCAGCCTGAGTGAGGCGTTGATGCCCTCCAGCTGGTAGTGCGGGCGCAGATAGAAGCGGGCGTTGTAGTAGCCCGGCCGGCCCTCCACGCTGTCGACCTGCACCTCGGCGGCGGCAAGCGGACGCTTGGCGCGCGCCTTGTCGTCGGCGAAGGCCGGGTTGGCCAGCACGTACCGGTTGATCCATTCGGTCAACCAGATCTGCATGTCGGTGCGTTCCTTGAACGATCCGACCTTGTCGCGCGCAATCGCCTTGAGGTAGTGCGCAAAGCGCGAGACCGGGAACAGATAGGGCAGGTTGGCGGAGAGCCGCTCATTGGACTGGGCGTCGGGGTCGACCAGGCGGCCCGCCCGCGTCTCGTCATCTTGCAGCGAATGGGCGCCGATAAAGGCCGCGAGATCGGTGTTCTTGCGATGCAGGATCGGCATCAGCCCGAGCTTGGCCAGTTCCGCCTCGCGCCGGTCGTCGATGGCGACTTCCGTCGGGCATTTCATCGCGATCGAGCCGTCATCGGTCGGGAAGGAGTGCACCGGCAGGTTAAGCACAGTGCCGCCATTTTCGACGCCGCGGATCTGCGTGCCCCAGCCATAGAGCTTGTGGCTGCGGTTGATGTTGACGCCCATCGGGAAGGCAGCGTTCATCCAGACATATTTGTTGTGATCGCCCTGCACTTCCTCCTCGAAGGAGAAGCCCTTGACCGGGACTGTCTCCGAGCCGTAGGGCAGCCGCGCCAGCACGCGCGGCATGGTCAGCCCGATATAGCGCGCATCCTCGCTCTCGCGCAGCGATTGCCACGAGGCGTAGGCCGGGTTGGAGACGATCTGCTGCAGGTCCTGCGGGTTGGGCAGTTCCTGCCAGCTGTCCATGCGGAACAGCCGTGGCGAGGCGGCGGCGATGAACGGCGTGTGCGCCGAGGCGCAGATGCCGGAGATGTTGCGCAACAGGCCGACGTCGCGCGGGTGGTTGGAGAACTCGTAGGCGCCGATGACGCAGCCGATCGGTTCGCCGCCGAGCATCGAATACTCGTCGGTGTAGACCTTCTTGAAGATCGGGCTCTGGTCCCACATCTGGCCTTCATAGTCTTCGAGCGTATCGGCCAGCTGCTCCTTGGAAATGTTCATCACCCGGATCTTCAGCTTCTGATCCGTCTCGGTGTTGTTGATGAGGTACCAGAGGCCGCGCCAGGTGCCTTCCATCTGCCGCACTTCCGGCGCGTGCAGGATTTCGTTGACCTGGGTCGTCAGCATCTTGTCAATGCCGGCGATCAACGACTTGATCGACTTGATCGAGTTGGACGAAATCGTCGTCGTCTCGGAGCGCGACTGCGCCGCCAGAGCCAGGTTGCGAACCAGCTGCTGCAGCTTCTCGCTGTCGTCCTTCTTGACCTTGAAGTCCTTCTCCAAGAGCTGGCTGAATTCGCCGAGATCGACGGCCTCGGCCTCGGCGACGGATGCTGCGGTCTTTTGCTGTTCGGCCATGATCTATTCCTCACCCTTGTCGTCGGACAGCGCCTGGGCGGCGATCTGGCCAAGCAGCGGCTGGTTGTTCAGCAATTGGGCGATGCGCTTTTCGGCATCGACGCGGCCGTCCATGAAGCCGAGCAGCTCCTCGAGCTGGCGCCGCATCTTGAGGATTTCGGCCAGTTGCGGGACCTGTTCGGCGATCTTGTCGGGGGCGAAATCGCCCATCTTGGTGAAGGTCAGGTCGAGCGCCAGTTCTTCGTCGCGCTCCTGTCCCTCGGCCTGCGGCAGCGTGTTCTTCACCCGCGCCTTGACCCTGGGTCCCAGCGCTTCCATGAATTTGGGGAAGCGGTTGGCATCGGTCTCGACAAAGGAACGGTCGAGCACCGTCTTGGACGCTTCCCTGGTCTGCGATGCGCCCGACAGGTCGGCCATCACGCCCATGACGAACGGCAGTTCGATCGTCGTCGGGCTGCCGTAGGTTTCGACATCGTAGGCGATCTGCACGCGCGGGGCGCGATTTCGCTCGATGACCTTCGCTTTGCTTTCGGCTGGCATGTGTTGCTACCTTTCATCCTTCTGGGCAGTCTTCTTGGCGTCGGGAACGCCGGCGAGCAGCCGGAATTCCTTGAGCCCCGACGGGGCGAGGTCTTCCATCAGTTCAACGAAATCCATGTGCACCATCCTGCGCACCCGGCGGGCGAGATGCGGGATCGGACTCGACGGCTCGGTGCGGTCGTAGAACGCGACCACAAGGTCGAGGCACTTCACCACATCGTCGCGCGAGGAAATCCTGTCCGGGAGCCCCGCACCGGTCTCCGCGTAGCTTGCCATCGTCTCGGCTCCATGACCGTTTCTGACCGGCGCGGCCGGGCTTGCCGGGGGAGCAGCCGGGCTGGCAGCCCCCTTCGTCGCTGCCTCTTCCGTGGTCTCGACCGCCGTGTTGCGTTCCAGCGTCGTCAGCACGCGCTGCAAAAACCGCTTCAGGTCCGGGACGGCAGCCCCGTTGCTGTCGAGGCGGGCATTCAGCGCCGCATCGACTGCGTCGAGCGCCTCGATCGCTGCGTGCGCCCCGGCGATGAGCGCTGTCATCTGTTCACCGGCCTGGTCCTGATGGGCGGCACAACCGCTGCCCACCCGGTTCAGGAGCTGTCCGTGCGCGCTGACCAGCGCTGCCTTCTCCGTGGCATTCAATCCCGACGCCGCTTCCTGAAGCATGACGCGATCGTCGAGCGCACCCTGTTCGAGATCGCGTCCGCTGATCGGCCCGATGGGACGCGGCGCGAAGAAGACCATCTGCCTGAGGTTCGCCAGCAGGCCTTCCTGGCCGTTCTGCAGGTCGGCCAGCGCGTTGAGGCGGCGCAGGGCGGCGTCGCGCGGCTGGCCGCCGGGACGCAGCGCCGGGTGCATCGTCTCCCAATGCGTCTCGAAGGTCCTTGCAATCAGGGTCAGGCCCTGTGCCAGTCCGGCCAATCCGTCTTCATTGGCCAGCGCCCGGGCGACAATGACAAGCAGGCGCAGGTCGCGGCCATGCGAACGCAACTCCTCGGCCTTGCCGAGCACGGCAGGCCAGTCGACCGGAATGGTCGATTGCGCGGCTGGCTTATTGCGCCCGTCATGGACGACCTTGACCTGCGGCTCCGTGAGCCGCTCCAGCTCATGAAAAGCCGGATCGTTGCGCAAGTCTTCGCCTGACGGATTTTCACCGTCCAGCGGAGCAAGCCAGAGTGCGAGATCGATCACAGATACCCCCGGCGACCGGCTCTAAAACCGTACGTGACCCAACGTTAGCACACGGTTGCATATTCCCACAATTCGCCATCCGCTCAAAAGTTAACGAGCGCTAATGAATGTCGGTGCAACTGCGTCTCGGATGGCGCAATTCATGGCGCGCCTGCCCGACCTCGTATGTGAAGCGCATCGCATAGGATTATAAAAAATCGTGGTTGTCTGCATTTGGCGGCGCGGGACTCTCCACAAAGGGAAAAGGCCGGCTGCATTAAGCGCTTTGTCAAGCGGCTGCTTATGTGGCAGGCTGTCGACGGGCAGATTGCAGGAGCACGTTCGATGGAACAGCGCCGGTCGTCGCAGGGGTTCAAACGCAAGGAACTGGTTGGCAAGCTTAATCCGGTCTGCCTGCGCGCCTTCAAGGCCGCCGCCGACAGCGCCAAGCTGCGCGGCAATCCTTACGTCGAACTCGTCCATTTCATAGAACAACTGGTGCTGTCCGAGCGTTCGGATGTGCAGATGATCATTGCCGATGCCGGCGTCGATGCCAGCCGGCTTACCAGCGAAATGACCCGCGCCGTCGACAAGCTGCCCTACGGCGCCACCTCGATCGAGGAATTTTCCGACCACATTTTCCACGCCATCCAGGAAGCCTGGAACCTGGCGACGCTGGAATTTGGCATGGAGGAGGTCCGCAGCGCCCATATCGTGCTCGCCTGCCTGAAGACGCCGGTGCTGGAAGGCCTGATGGCGAAGATCAGCGGCGAATTCGACAAGATCGACGCCGACGGGGTCATCGCCCGCTTTGCCGAGGTGGTGGAGGGCTCGCTCGAAGCCGGCGCCATGGCAGCAGTGGCTCCCACCGCGGAGGCGCCGCGGCGCGCTCCGGGCGGGGATTCGGCGCTGGCCAAATACGCCACCGACCTCACCCAGCGCGCCCATGACGGCAAGATCGACCCGGTCGTCGGCCGCGACCCGGAGATCCGGCAGATCATCGATATCCTGATGCGCCGCCGGCAGAACAACCCGATCCTGACCGGCGAGGCCGGTGTCGGCAAGACCGCGGTGGTCGAGGGCTTTGCCCTGCGCATCGCCCAGGGCGACGTGCCGCCGCCGCTGCAAGGCATCAGCGTGCGCATGCTCGACGTCGGCCTGATGCAGGCCGGCGCCAGCGTCAAGGGCGAGTTCGAGAAGCGCCTGAAGGCGGTGATCGACGAGGTGCAATCCTCCGAAACGCCGGTCATCCTATTCATCGACGAGGCGCACACGCTGATCGGCGCCGGCGGTGCGGCGGGAACCGGCGATGCCGCCAATCTCTTGAAGCCGGCGCTGGCGCGCGGCGAACTGCGCACCATCGCGGCAACGACCTGGGCCGAGTACAAGCAGCACATCGAAAAGGACCCGGCGCTGACCCGCCGTTTCCAGGTGGTCAAGATCGACGAGCCGTCGGAAGCGGTCGCCGTGCTCATGCTGCGCGGTGTAGCCGGCGTGCTCGAACAGCATCACGAAGTGCAGATCCTGGACGAGGCGATCGAGGCGGCGGTCGGCCTGTCGCATCGCTACATCCCGGCGCGGCAATTGCCCGACAAGGCGGTCAGCCTGCTCGACACCGCTTGCGCCAGGGTCGCGATCTCGCAGCATGCGACGCCGGCCGAAGTAGAGGACATTTTGCGGCGCCGCCAGGCGCTGGAAGTCGAAAGCGGCATCATCGGCCGCGAGGCAGCGATCGGCATCGAAGTAACTGACCGGCAGGCGCGGGTCGAGGCCGGGCTCACTGAGACGGGGACCATGCTCGCCGCCGCCGAGGAGCGCTGGGAGCGCGAAAAGGCGCTGGTTGCCGAGATCCTCGAACTGCGCGCGCGGCTGCGCGGCGACGGCGTCCCGCTCGATGCGGTGGCGACAGCTGAGGCCGATGCCGAACCGGCAGCGCCGGACGAAGAAAAGACCAAGGTGCCCAAGGCCGAGACGCCCAAGGCCGAAACGTCCGAGACCGAAGCGCCGGCGGCCGAAGCTGCGCCGTCAGATCCTGTCGCCGATCTGGCGCGGCTGCGTGAACTCATGGCCGAGCTTGCCACCGCGCAAGGCGAGACGCCGCTGATCCTGCCGTCGGTCGACCGCAATGCGGTCGCTGCCGTGGTCCAGGACTGGACCGGCATCCCGACGGGACGGATGCTGTCCAGCCAGACCGAAAAGGCGCTCAAGCTGGCCACCACGCTGTCCGAACGTGTCGTCGGCCAGGATCACGCCATGGAGATGATTGCCAAGCGCGTGCAGACCAGCCGCGCCGGGCTCGGAGCGCCGGAAAAGCCGGTCGGCGTGTTCCTGCTCTGCGGCCCCTCAGGTGTCGGCAAGACCGAGACGGCCCTGGCGCTGGCCGAGACGCTCTATGGCGGCGAGCAGAACCTGATCTCGATCAACATGTCCGAATTCCAGGAGGCGCACACCGTCTCGACGCTCAAGGGCGCACCGCCCGGCTATGTCGGCTACGGCAAGGGTGGCATTCTCACCGAGGCCGTGCGCCGAAAACCCTATTCGGTGATCCTGCTCGACGAGGTCGAGAAGGCCCATCCCGACGTCCACGAGATCTTTTTCCAGGTCTTCGACAAGGGCATGATGGATGACAGCGAGGGAAGGCGCATCGACTTCAAGAACACGCTGATCCTGCTGACGTCCAATGTCGGCTCCGAAGTCATCATGGAGCGGACCGGCAACGGCACGGTGAGGGCAGGGCTCGACGGCCTCGATGCTGCACTGCGCGCTCCACTGCTGAAGGTGTTTCCAGCGGCCTTCCTCGGCCGCGTCGTGACCATCCCTTACTATCCGCTCTCGGATTCGATGATCGAGGCCATCACCCGCCATCAGTTCGGCAAGATCGCGCGGCGGCTGCGCGCCAGCCACGACGCCGAACTGGTGATCGGCGACGGCGTCATGGCGCTGGTCAAGGCGCGCTGCACCGAAATCGAGTCTGGTGGCCGCATGATCGACGCCATCCTCACCAACACGCTGTTGCCGGAACTCAGCCGCGGCGTGCTGAACCGGTCGCTCGACGGCGAGAAGATGACCAAGGTGACCGTCAGCGCTTCCACTGACGGGTTTGCCTATTCGTTCGAATAGTCAGGCCTGACTGCTCGGCTCCGTCTCGGCGCGGATCAGCTTTATGTCGGCGCCGGCTGCCCAGGCGCCGATATCCTCGCGCCGCAACGCCGCCGCCATCATGTCGGGAAACAGGTCCGGCGTGCAGGCGAAGACCGGTATGCCAAGTGCCGCGACCGAAGCCGACATCGCCTGATCATAGCCCGGCCGGCCCTGATCGGTCAGCGCCAACAGCACGATGACATTGACGCCGGACCGGACCAGCGCCGCAAGCCGCCGCAGCAAGTCCTGGCCGTTGCCGCCCTCATAGAGGTCGGTGATCAGCACGAAGTGGGATTTGGTCGGCCGCTCGATGCGGTCGGCGCAATAGGCGACCGCCTGGTTGATGTCGGTGCCGCCGCCGAGCTGCACGCCAAACAGCACCTCGACCGGGTCGCTGAGCTCTTCGGTCAGGTCGACGATGGCCGTGTCGAAACAGACCAGCTTGGTGCGCACGACCGGCAGCGACGCCATCACCGCGGCGAAAATCGAGGCGTAGATCACCGAGCTCGCCATCGAGCCGGACTGGTCGACGCACAGCACCACTTCGTCGAGATCGACCAGCCGGCGTTGCTTGCGCATGAAGCCGACCAGTTTTTCCGGCACGACGGTTTTGTGCTCAGGCTGGTAGTGGCGAAGATTGGCCGAGATGGTGCGCGGCCAGTCGATGTCGCGTTGGCGCGGCCGGTTGGTGCGTCGCGACTTGTCGAGCGCGCCACGGATCGCCTCGGCGGTCTTCTGCTCCAGCCGCTGCATCAGCTTGGCAACGATGTCGGCGATAATGGTGCGGGCGATGTCCTTGGTCTTGGCCGGCATCACCGAACGCAGCGAGATCAGGTCGGCGACGAGGTTGACGTCGGCCTCGATCGCCTTGAGGAATTCCGGCTCCATCAGCATCTGCTTCAGGTTCAGCCGCTCAAAGGCATCCTTCTGGACGATCTGGACCACCTGGGCGGGAAAGAAGGAGCGGATATCGCCCATCCATTGCGCCACGCGTGGCGCCGAGCGGCCGAGCCCGCCGCGCCGCTTGCGCGGGTCGGCATCCGCATTGGCGCCGTCGCCGTAAAGCGCATCGAGCGCCGAAGACAGTTTTTTGTCATCACTGGAAAGGGCGGAGGAAGCCTCGTCATCGGCGCCGATCGCCAGCCGCCAGCGGCGCTCGCGCCCGCTATCGGAGGATGCTGGGCCGGGTTCGGGCACTTCGGCTTCGTCATCCATTGTCACACTCCGCCCGCCAGCAATGGCCCAAGCCGCTCCAGGTGAC
Source organism: Mesorhizobium sp. M1252 (assembly GCF_040318265.1). NCBI lineage: Bacteria > Pseudomonadati > Pseudomonadota > Alphaproteobacteria > Hyphomicrobiales > Phyllobacteriaceae > Mesorhizobium > Mesorhizobium sp. M1252. The sequence continues at coordinate 367,029 of NZ_JAMYLX010000005.1, forward strand.
GGCGCCAGCCCTCGCCGCCATCCGGCGCCGGCGTCAGGCCGGCCGGCAACCTTGCGGTGCGGCCGAGCACGGCCTCGATCAACCGCCGCCGCTCCATCGAGTCCAGATTGGAGAAGACGCGGCGCAGCAATGGCAGATGCGCGATGAAAGCGTCCTCGTCGAGCGATTTCAGCCACCCATCGACGGCGCCGCGCAGGCCCTCGTCGTAGATCAGCCGCTGGCCGGCAGTGCTGAAGAAACCTTCGAAGAACCCCGCTGCCTGGGCGACCGGCGTCCCCGGCGACAGCCTGCGTCCGAGCAGCCCGGCGGCGTCCTCTGCCGACAGTTGGCCGGCTTCATAGAGCAGATGCGCGGCGCAGCCGGCGAGCAGCGCCGTCGAGCCCGGACCTTCCAGCACGCCGGTCAGGCCGTTGCGCCATGCATCGAGCACGCCTTCGCCGGGCTCGACCAGCCGGATCGCCGTGTCGGCCTTGCGCACAGCACCGACCAGCGTGGTGGCGGCCTGCTCGTCCAGGTCGCGCACCGCATAGGGCAGCGCGATCGCGCCTTCGACGATCAACCGTTCCAACAAACCGGACAGCCGGTTAGTTTCGGTCTTGCGCGCCTCGCCGTAACGGATGATGTCGGCAAGCGGCGGCACCGAGGCCAGCATCTCCAGGCATTCGCTGCTGTGCGCTGCGCGCGCCTCCAACGCTACAAGGCCGGCGCTCGCGGCCTCCGACAGATCCGCGGTAATGGCGCTCTGGACAAGGGCGGCAAGCGTGTCGAGGCTCGCGGCCGCACCGAGCATCTGGATCAGGCGGCCATTGGCGGCCTTTTCGATAGTCGGGCCGTAGATCAGGTTCTCGACCAGGCGCACGGCATATTCCGGCTCCCAGGCCAGCGTCCATTTTTCGCGAAAGGTGCCGCGGCTGCGGCCGGCGTCGGCCAGCCTGCCCCATTGCACGCCAAGCACGTTCAGCCGGTGCAGCAATGTCGAACGAAACAGTCCGCTTTCGCTGCGCAGATCGACCGACAGCTCGCGTTCCAGCGCCTCCGGCTTCAGCCGCGCCGCCTTCTGGTTGCGCTGCAGGTCCTCGATCAGCGGCGCCAGCGGCGTGTCGGGCGGAATCTCGCCGACATCCGCGCCCAAAAGCAGCTCGGCCTCGACCAGCGCCCACAGCACCGCTTCGCCGTTGAACAGCGCCGCGATCGCGGCATCGCGCAATTCCTCGAAGCCGGGCTTCGGCCGCTCGCGAATGGCAGCCAGTGTGCGCGCAAGCCGCTCGGCCTCGATCAGCGACGCGGTCGACACCAGATGGCCCTTCGCCCGCAGCACCGCCGCGATCGTCGCCAGCCACAGCGTCGCGGCGTCGCGCCGCCCTCGTGTGAGCCACAGATGTTTGCACCAGCCGGGCGCGACGACGCCAGCGCCATAACCATAGCCCAGCGCAAGACGCGGCCCGGTCCATGGCGCCCATGTCATGATGCTTTTGCGCCGGGCAATTCCCTTGATCAGCGCCTGGTCGTTCTTCTGCGTGTGCGCGGCCTGCAGGGCCGGCACATGCCATGCGCCGCAGACGACGGCGATCGGTCCGGCGAATTCCTTGCGCGCGGCGGCGATTTCCAATCGCATATGCGCTTCACGCTTGGCCTCGAACGGCGCGATCGCACCTTCGCCGTCGCGCAGCGTCGTCATCGCATCGGTGATGGCAGCGAAGATTGGACCCGGCTGCGGATTCTGCTCGATAATGTCGGCCCACCAGCTTTCGCCATCTTCATAGCCGGCGGCCGCAGCCAGCGTGCCGATCGGGTCGCGATGCGATGCGGGCTCGCCATCCTCACCGGTTTCGTCCTTGGGTTCGGGCTTGTCGGCGTCAGCCGTTTTGTCGGTGTCGTCGGTTGCCGGTGCCGCGAACCGTGCCGATGACGGCAGGTCGATGAACCGCAATGCCGCCTTGTTCTCCACCGCCCACACCGCCGCCTGGTATTCCGGCGAGAACTCGGCGAACGGCCAGAAACTTGTCGCGGCCGGATCGTCCTCGGGGTAGCAGAGCAGCGCCACCGGCGGCTGCATCTGCGGGCGCGCCAGCAATGGCAGCAGGGCGGACGCGTCGCTCGGCCCTTCGATCAGCACCGCGACCGGCTGCAAGTCCCGCAGCGCCTGCACCAGGCTGTCGGCGGAGCCCGGCCCGTGATGGCGGATGCCGAAATAGGCGACGTCGCTCATGACCTCAGATCGCTGCGTTCAGCGCCGCGTAATAGCCGGCATAGTCCGGCCGCTTCTTGAGCACCGTTTCGAGATATTCCTCCAGCACCACCTTGTCCTGCACCGGGTCCTTGACGATGGCACCGACAAGGCTGGCGGCGAGGCCTTCGGCGCCGAGCTTGCCGCTGTCGAACCACGCCGCCTGGCTGAGGCCGCCGACCATGGTGGCGATCGCCTCGGCGGTCGAGAGCGAACCCGAAGGCGTCTTTAGCGTCACCTTGCCGTCGGCGGTTGCGCCCGAGCGCAGCTCGCGGAAAATGGTCAACACGCGAGCGATCTCCTCGCCGACATTTTTCGGCACCGGCAGGTCGAGCCCGCCGGCCATCTCGTCGACCCGCTTGGAGACGATCGCCACCTCTTCCGCCATGTCCTCGGGCAGCGGCAGCACCACCACATTGAAGCGGCGTTTCAGCGCCGAGGACAGCTCGTTGACGCCCTTGTCGCGGTTGTTTGCGGTGGCGATGATGTTGAAGCCGCGCTGGGCATAGAGCGACGTGTTGAGTTCCGGGATCGGCATCATCTTTTCCGACAGCACGGTGATCAGCGTATCCTGTACATCGGAGCCCATGCGCGTCAACTCTTCCAGGCGGCATAGCTTGCCGCTCTCCATGGCGCGGTAGAGCGGCGTCGGCACCAGCGCCTCCTGGCTCGGCCCTTTGGCCAAAAGCTGCGCATAGTTCCAGCCGTAGCGGACCTGGTTCTCGTCGGTGCCGGCCGTGCACTGCACGATCAGCGTCGAGTTGCCCATGATGGCGGCGGCGAGATGTTCCGACACCCAGGACTTGGCGGTGCCGGGAACGCCGAGCAACAGCAGCGCGCGGTCGGTAGCGAGTGTCGCCACCGCGGTTTCCATCAGCCGGCGGCAGCCAACATATTTCGGCGATATCACGGTGCCGTCGCTTGCCTTGCCGCCGAGCAGATAGGTCAGCACGGCCTTCGGCGACAGGCTCCATCCGGCCGGCTTCTGGCGTTCGTCATTGCGCGCCAGCGCCTGCAGTTCAGCGGCATAGGCCTGCTCGACAGGGAGGCGGATGGCTGCGTTCATGGTGCTGTTCTCCGGATTGTCATGTGTTGGTTCCCGTCAGGGCCGCGTTGAGGCGCAGGAAAGCGAGCGAGGCTGCCGCCGGCGGCATGCCAGCCGCAACGACATGCTCGATCAATTTTTCCCCTGTCGCCGCAGTGGCCAGAAAGCCCATCGTTTCCAGCAGGTCGTCGGCGGTTCGCTTCATAGCGTCATCATCGCCGGCGACAGCCGAACGCAATGCCGCCAAGCCCTGGCCGTTCGTCATGTCGGGCCATTCCAGCCAGTTGGCTTCGAAGCCCTCGGCAAGGGTGAGCGCGCTAATATACTGCGGCGTATCTTTCAGGATCAGTCTGACCAGGACACGCTTCCTGCGGCTATCCAGGCGCGGTGTCAGGTGCAGCACGAATAGTGCCGGCTTGCCTCCCCCGGCGACTAGTGTGTCGGCCATCTGCGTTACGGCAGCGTCGCTGCCCGACGCTGCGACCATTCGTGAGATCTGGATGTCCGCATTTTTGTCGGCACCGAATTGCCAGGCTGCAATGAAATCGGGTTCGCTGACCCCAAATCGGGAAGCGAGGTCGACCAGGTTGCAGGTCTCGAACAATTCGGCGCGGCGCTTTTCCTGCGCCGGCGATTTGAGCTTTGCCGGCGTGTAGGTGGTGCGGCGGCGGATGAAGCCGGATTTGCCTTCTGTGATGAAGGCGGCGAGTTCGGCAACGGGGTCGTCGGCTCCGTCGTTGCCCGGCCAGCCATGCTCGCCCAGCCTTGCCAGCAGCCGGCCCGCCAGCTCCCGCACCTTGCCGGAGCGGTCGGTGGCCAGGCTTTTCAGGAATGGCGCGTCCGTGGGCGTCAGGTTGAAATGCATGAGTTCGATGAGCGCCAGCCGGACTTCAGCCGGCTCGCCCGTCGCCTTGGCTTCCATCAGGCTGCGGGCCGTGGCCGGATCGCGACGGCGCATCTCGGCCAACGCGATACGGCGCGCGGCGGGGTAAAAGTCATCCCAGTTCTGCGCCGTCAGCTGCTCCTGCGGGGCAATCTTCAGCCCCTCGACGCTGGCCTGCCAGTCGATCCACGGCGCATAGATGTCAGGGCTGTTCTGGTCTGATGCCGACGGCATCCAGTCCATCGGATGCAGCACGTAGCCGCGGCTGGCGACGAGCGTCGCGACACGCGACTTGCGCTGCGCATCGGCGGCGTTCTTCAGGGCCGCCCGCAACAGCGGCCGCAACCGCTCCGGCAGCAGCGGCAGGCCAAGCCTCGGCAGCGGCGGGCGCCGCTTCAGCGTCTTCGGCGCCGACGGCCGCAGGCCGACATCGAGCGCCTGCGCCGCGATCGCCAGCAGACGTCGCTCCCGTTCGTCTGGGCTTGCGCCACCCGCGATCTCCTTCCATGCGGTTGGCGCCAGATCGAATGCGGTTCCGCCGGTGATCCAGCAGTCGCGCATCGTCGCCAGGCCGGTTAGTTCGAGCTCGTTCATGACAGATCGAGCCTCCCGAAGCCGCTTTGCGCGGCCAGCAGATCGAGCCGCGCGCCGTTCCAAAGCGCTGCCGTGGCCGCGAGGTCGAGGCCAAGCACGGTCTGATCGACGGTCCCGCTAACAGGCAGGGCGATCCCTTGCGGGTCGTGCGCCGCTTGCCACCAGGCGGTGCCGCGCTCATCGAGCAGGATCGCGCCGGCAGGCAGCATCAGCGGGCTATCGGTCGACCAGGGCGCTGCGTCCTGGTGCGCCGCATGCGCCGCGAGCGGGTCCTTGACAGCGTCGAGGCCGAAATCCGGCCAGGCGCCCGACACGACGTCGCCCTTGCGCTCCGCCACCAAGGCCCGCAGTGGCTGGCGCGACGGGTAGAATACCAGGCGGGCGTGGAACCGGTCACCGGGCGTGAACGCCGCCGAGCGGCGGCCGGCCGAAGCCGGAAAGAAATCGAGCAGCAGCGCAAACTGCGGCGTCGGGCTTTTCAGATCGAGCAGCCAGGTCGAATGGCTGACGAGACCGTCGCGGCGGGTCTCGATCTTCTCGCCTACGACCTCCCAATGGCTGTCGACCTGCTTCGCGTCGGGACTGGACAGAACCTGGTCGCGGGTTTCGGACGCCGACACCAGTCGCTTCAGCTCGGGATCGTCGGGCGCCGAGCGCCAGGCTTTGGCCAGCAGCACCAGCTTGCCGAGTTCGCGGATCGCCGCGTCCGGCCGTTCCTCGCTGCGCAGCGCCATTAGCCGGGCCGGGATTTCGTCGATGCGTCCGGCAAGCGCCGTCGCCTTCATGTCGACCAGCCTGGCGGCAATGCGGCGGCAGCGCTCGCTGCTGGCGTCGGCAAAGGCGGAAAGGCCGAGCCGCAGCTGGTCGGCAATCCACTGGTCGAGTTCGTCCAGCGCGCCTGCCACCGCGGTGCGCGTATCTTCCGCCCGCTTGCGCTGCGCCGTCTCGCGGCGCTCCGTCGCGGCGGCGTCATCGACGGTGCTTTCCTCTGCCTGCGAGGCTTCGCCAATGCTCTTGCCAGACGCGCCGCTGCCAGACTTTGCGTCGACCGGCGGGGGCGCACTCTTCCTGCGCCGGCCAAGCCAGTCATTGACCCATTCCGGCGTTGTTTCGGCTGATGTGAAGCTGGCCGGCGCCGTGGCGGCGATCCACATCAGCGCCAGCGTGTGCTTGCAGGGAAATTTTCGCGACGGGCAGGTGCATTTGTAGCCGTGGTCGCCGGTGTCGACGACGGTGCGATAGGGGTTGGATCCCGAGCCCTGGCATTCGCCCCAGATCAGCGCCTGCTGCTCGTTCTTCTCCAGCCGCGGCCAGTTCGAGCGCTTGGTGAGCTTCGAGGCGGCGCTTAGCGACGCCTGATCGGGGGCCAGCGCCTCGATGGTTTTCAGTTCGAATTCCAAGCCGCGCCTCTCGTCACCCCAAATCAATGCCTGGCATCAATATAGGGTGCCGTTTGTGAAGGATTGTTGTGGCCCCGGCAAGACGAAGATAGCGCAGATCAGTACAGCGGCGTGGCCATATGCCGGGGCGTCGGCCATTGCGCCGTGATCTCGGGCTGCACAGGGCGCTCGAGATAGGTCGACAGCACGACATAGCTTCGCGTCGAGGTGACGCCGGGCGTTTCGTAGAGACGCGCCAGCAGGCCTTCGAGCGCCCTGGTGTCCTCGGTGCGGACCTTGAGAAGCATGCAGGTGTCGCCGGCCACCGAATGGATTTCCTCGACCTCAGGATATTGGGAGACGGCCATCAACTCCGGTGTCTTGCCCCAGCCCTTGGTATCGATATGCACGAAGGTGAGCAGCGGCTTCTTCACCGCCTTCGGGTCGATGATCACAGCCGTGCCGCGGATGGCGCCGCTGCGCCGCAGGCGCTTGACCCGCTCATGCGCCGCCGGCGGCGAAAGGCAGACGCGTTCGCCAAGTTCGGCGTAGCTGATCGTCGCATCCTCGACCAGCACGCCTAATATTTTTCGGTCGATTGCGTCGAGCTCGCGGGGAGCTACCTTGTTCTGCAGAACCCCATCTGTTTCTTCGTCCATATCGAAATTCCTTGTTGTCGCGGAATCCAGTTCGGCCATTATGACCCGATGACGAACGCGCATCAAGCTGCAACGCTCCATCAGCCGATCCCGGCGCTGGCCTACCTCCTGACCGGCTGCATCGCCGTCATCGGCTCGAACTCGCTGGTCCTGGGTCCAATTGCTCCGGCAGTCGCCGCATCCTTCGGCACCAGCGTGCCGGCGGTGATGGCCGCGTCGGCTGCCTTCGGTCTCGGCACTTCCGCCAGCGCTTTGTTCCTCGCCCGCTATATCGACGGCGTCGGCGCCCGCCGCATGCTGCAGGGCGCTCTGCTGTTGCTGGCGGTCGGGCTTCTCGCCAGCGCGCTGGCGCCGACGGTGATCATGCTGGTCGCGGCCCAGGCCGTCGCCGGCATCGCCGCCGGCGTCGCCATGCCGGCCATCTATGCCAGTGCAGCGGCAATTGCGCCGCCCGGCCGCGAAAGCGGCACGATCGGCGTCGTGCTGACCGGCTGGACGGTCTCCATGGTGGCCGGCGTGTCGCTGTCGGCCGTGCTTGCCGATCTCGTGCACTGGCGCGCCGTCTTCGCCGCCGTCGCGGTGCTTTCCGCCATTGCGCTTGCTGCCTTGTCGATGACCTCGCTCAGCGACGTCAGGAAGAGCGGCCCGGCGCCGTCGCCGTTCGTTGCGCTGGCCATTCCGGGCATCGTGCCGCTGCTCATCGCCTGCACCGCCTTCATGACCGCTTTTTACGGCGTCTACGGCTATCTCGGCGATCATCTGCACCAGGATCTGGGCGAGCCCGTCAGCGCCAATGCGCTGGCCGCACTCGCCTACGGCGCCGGCTTCGGCGCCGCGGCCTTCCTCGACGGCGTCATCGACCGCATCGGCGCACGGCGCGTCATGCCTTTCGCCTATCTGCTGGTCGCCGTCGTCTATGTCGCGATCGCGCTCGCAAGCAGCAATTTCGTGCTGATCCTGGCTATGATCGCCATCTGGGGCCTTGCCAATCATTTCGGCCTGAACGTGCTGGTGATGCGCCTTACCGCGCTCGATCCGTCGCGCCGTGGCACCATCATGGGCCTGAACAGCTCGGTCACCTACCTCGCCGTCTTCATCGGCACCACCAGCTTCGGGCCGCTTTATTCATCGTTCGGCTTTGCCATCTGCGCCATCGTCGCCGCCGTGCTGATGCTGGTTGCGGCAGCAGCGGGGTCATGGCGATCGCCGCTGCCCATCAAGCCGTAAAGCTTGCGTTCTCATCCCGTCCTTCGCTAGAGCTTGGCTTGCCATGCGAGCCCCGCCCGGATGAAGACGACGCTTGAAACCACTGCCGACCCCTCGTCAGACGACCTCGCCTTCCTGGCCGAGCGGCTGACGGCGTTCAATGACGGCGATGTCGGCCCCTCCGGCCGCAAGCCGATCGCCGTCTTCGTTCGTGATGAGCACGGCGCTGTCGTCGCCGGCATTTCGGGATACACCGCCTGGGGCTGGCTCTATGTGCAGTGGCTGTGGGTCGACGAACGCCTGCGCGGCCGGCATATGGCCGGCGACATGCTGGGCGCTGCCGAGGAGGAAGCGGTCAAGCGCGGCTGCCAAAACGCCTGGATTGATACGTTCAATCCGACAGCGGCCAAAGTCTATGAGCGGCAAGGCTACCGGCGCTTCGGCGAACTGCCTGACTTTCCCGTCGGCCGCAGCCGCATCTTCCTGCAGAAGAAGCTCTAACCTGCCAGCCGCCCGCCTTGCATCGGCCGCGGCACGCCGGTGGTGCTGGGAAAGCTGATCGGCAGGCCGCGCAGCACGCGCACGGCAAGGAAGGCAAAGCATTCGGCCTCCACCGCATCGCCTTTCCAGCCCAGTGTCTCGGCCTGCACAACCTCGACGTTGGCGCGCCTCGCCAGCATCGCCATCATCGTCGGGTTGCGGCGGCCGCCGCCACTGACCGCCAGCCGCTTCGGCCGGCGCGGCAACAAATCGAGCGCCTTGCCGACGGCCGAGACGGTGAAGGCCGTCAGCGTCGCCGCCCCATCCTCTGCGCCGAGGCCGTCGGCCATGGCGGCGCCGAAGTCGAAACGGTCGAGCGATTTCGGATAGGGCTTGGTCAGATACGGATGCTGGAGCAATTTGGCCAGCCGCACTTCATCGACGGTGCCGGCCGCGCCCAGTGCGCCGTCGCGGTCCATCTCGCCGAGGCCGTTTGCCTTGATGAAATCGTTGAGCGGCGCGTTGGCCGGGCCAGTGTCGAAGGCGACGATGTTGTCCTTGCCGTCCCACCAAGTGACGTTGCCGACACCGCCGAGATTGAGCACAGCGGTGTCCCCGCTGGCGTCGGCTTCCCTCAAAAGCGCCGCGTGGTAGGCAGCCGCCAGTGGTGCGCCCTGGCCGCCAGCGCGCACATCGTCCGAGCGGAAATCATAGGCGACCTTGGCGCCCAAAATGGAATGCATCAGCGCGCCATCGCCCAACTGGCGCGTATCGCCGCGCCGCCCGGGTTGCGGGGCACGATGCAGCACGGTTTGGCCGTGAAAACCGACCACGCCGATATCGCCCATGGTCAGGCCGTAGCTTTCGACAAGGTCCTTCACCGCCGCCGACTGCGCCCGCGTCAGCGCCTCCTCGGCTTCGGCAAAGATCGCCGGCTCCGGCCCGTCGAAATTCCACACCCGGGCCTGACGCAGCGTCTCCTCCAGCAAGGCACGGATCGCTGCGGGGTAGGGGGCCAGCGTATAGGTGCCGAAATCGGCGATCCGCTCGCCATCGGTCTTGATCAGCGCCACGTCGATATTGCCGTCAAGCACGGTGCCGGTCATCAGGCCGACGGCCCAGATTGGTTCCACGGTCGACTCCCTTGCGACACCGTTTGCGATTCCAACGCAATCACCTGTCGGACGGATTGTCTCGCCAGGCAAGACCCTGGCCGCGGTCGATTGCTCCGAACCTGCCGGCAGGGTTTTTCACCGAACAGCGAAAATCGAGCAACGCCGTTCTTGCGTCTCGCCGCTCAAGACGCCAGCTATGAGACGAACACGTCATCGCCAAGGAGAAACGACATGGCATCCGAAGTCGCAGTGATCGCCGGCGCGGGTGCGGGCCTGAGCGCCTCTTTGGCACGCCTTCTCACCACGGAAGGCTATCGTGTGGTGCTGGCCGCCCGCAACACGGCCAAACTCGCGGCGCTGGTCGGGGAAACCGGCGCGCTGGCCGTCGAAACCGACGTCGCCGATCCGGCCTCCGTCGCCGGCCTGTTTGACGCCGCCGACAAGCAAGGCTCGCTGGCCCTTGCCGTCTTCAATGCCAGCGGCCGCACGCGCGGCCCGATCGCCGAGGTCGATCCCGATGCGGTCAAACAAGCCTTGCTTGTCGGCGCCTATGGCGGCTTCCTGGTCGGCCAGCAAGCGGCGCGGCGGCTGCTTGCGCGCGGCTCCGGTTCGATTCTTTTCACCGGCGCCTCCGCCAGCATCAAGGGCTTTCCCAACTCCGCCGGCTTTGCCATGCCGAAATTCGGCCTGCGCGGTCTGGCTCAGTCGATGGCGCGCGAACTCTTCCCGAAGAACATCCATGTCGCCCATTTCATTATCGACGGCCAGATCGAGCCGGTCGGGACGAAGCCCGAGCGACCGGACAGCCAGCTGTCGCCCGATGCGATCGCGCAGACCTATCTCGCGACCCATCGCCAGCATCGCAGCGCCTGGAGCTTCGAGGTCGAGCTGCGGCCCTTTGTCGAGACATTCTGACCGGTCCGGCGTGACCGTTCTCGCAATTGCGAAATCTTTGAGAGAATATTCCCGGCTTCGTGTTTGAGAAGAAATGCGGTTCTTTGATCCGGCAAGCAGCATTGCCGATGATGTCGTCAAGGCTTGGTATTCCACCTCGCCGCAATGACTTCAGGATTACGAGGGATCGACAATGTCCGAACGCGGAAACGCTTCCAGCTCTCTTCTTTTTTCAGCCATCAGCCGGCGAGCTGCCCTTGCGGCACTTTTTGCCTCGGCCGTCACGCTTGCCGGTCTGGCTCAGCCGACGCCGTCCTTCGCCGAGGACAAGAAGTCTATCAAGGTCGGCATCATCAGCGGCGAGGATGAGGATGTCTGGCGCGTCGTCGTCGCCCAGGCCGCCGAAAAAGGCCTGACCGTCGAGACCGTGGTGTTCAACGACTACACCCAGCCCAACGAGGCGCTCGAGCGCGGCGAGATCGACGCCAACGCCTTCCAGCACCAGCCCTATCTCGACAACCAGATCAAGACCCAAGGGTACCACATCGTGCGCGTCGGCTACACCGGCGTCTGGCCGATCGGCCTCTACTCCAAGAAATACACCAAGGTTGCCGACCTGCCCGAAGGCGCCGTCATCGGCTTGCCCAACGACCCCTCGAATGAGGGCCGCGCGTTGCGCGTTCTGCAGAACGAAGGCGTGATCAAGCTGAAGGACGGCACCGGCATCCTGGCGACCACCGCCGACATTGCCGAGAACCCTAAGAAGGTCGTCATCAAGGAACTGGACGCCGGCATTGTCGGCCGCTCGGTCGAGGATCTCGATGCGGCTGTCGTCAACACCGACTGGGCGCTGAAGAGCGGTCTCGGCCCGGACAACCGCATCGCCCAGGAGCCGGTGGCCGACAACCCCTACCGCAACTTCATCGCCGTGAAATCCGGCAACGAGAACGAGGCGTGGGTGAAGACGCTGGTCGCGTCCTACCAGAACGAGGCGGTCAAGGCCGAGTTCGACAAGGTCTACAAGGGCACCGGGATCAGCGCCTATTGATTGGCGCCTGGTTGTCAGGAGCAGGCGGCCCGCTGTTGAGCGGGCCGCTGTCGCATTTGTCGAGCGTTGAAACGGACAGTGAGATGAACCAGCACGCCACGGCCGAGGCATCCGGTCCGGTCAATATATCGGCCGGGCAAGAAGATGTCGTACGCCTCGTCGACCTCAAGCGCCGCTTTGGCGCGACGCCTGCGCTCGACGGCGTCTCGCTGACGGTGAAGAAGGGCGAGATCCTCGGCATCATCGGCCGCAGCGGCGCCGGCAAGTCGACGCTGATCCGCTGCCTCAACGGGCTGGAGCGGCCGGACTCCGGCGACGTCTTCATCGAGGGCCGCGAGATCGGCCGGCTCGGCGAGCGTGAATTGCAGCCGCTGCGGCGTCGCATCGGCATGATCTTCCAGCACTTCAATCTGCTGTCGGCCAAGACCGTGGAGGACAATGTCGCGCTGCCGCTGAAGATCGAGGGCCGCCCAAAGGCCGAACGGCTGGCGCGCGCCGCCGAATTGCTCCACCTCGTCGGCCTGTCGGAGAAGGCGAAGGCCTATCCGTCCTCGCTGTCGGGCGGCCAGAAGCAGCGCGTCGGCATCGCCAGGGCGCTGGCCGCGCGGCCGGCGCTGCTGCTGTCCGACGAGGCGACCTCAGCGCTCGATCCGGAGACGACGCGCTCCATCCTGGCCTTGCTGAAAGACATCAACCGGCAACTCGGCCTCACCATCCTGCTCATCACCCACGAGATGGAGGTGATCCGCTCGATCGCCGACCGCGTCGCGGTGATCGATGCCGGGCGCATCGTCGAACAAGGCCCGGTGTGGTCGGTCTTTGCCGAGCCGCGTTCCGAAATCACCAGGAGCCTGCTCGGCGGCATCCGCCCGCAACTGCCGGCCGAGATTGCCGGCCGGCTTGCTTCCGGAGGCGGCGCCGAGCTCATCCTCAGGGTCGACGTCGCAGGTGAGGCCGCGCGCGGTCCGCTGCTGTCCGATCTTGCGGTGGCCGTGCCGGGGCCTTTCCGCCTCGTCCATGGTGGCATCGACCATGTCCAGCAGCAGCCGGTCGGCACGCTGTTCCTTGCGGTCGCGGGCAACGATCCGAAACATCTGTCCAAAGTAATCGCATTCCTGAAGGCCCGCGACGCACGGGTGGAGGTGCTTGGCCATGTCGCCGGTTCTGTTTGAACTTCTGCTGCGCTCGATCTGGGAGACGGTCCTGATGACGGCGGCATCGGGCCTCATCTCGCTCGTCTTCGGGCTGCCGCTCGGCCTGGCATTGATTGCCACCGAGCGCGGCGGCATTGCCGAAAGCCTGTGGGTGAACCGCGCGCTCGGCGCCGTCATCAACGGCTTCCGCTCGGTGCCTTTCATCATCCTTCTGGTGGCGCTGATCCCGGTGACGCGGCTGATCGTCGGCACCTCGATCGGCACCTGGGCGGCGATCGTGCCGTTGTCGATTGCGGCGACGCCCTACTATGCCCGCATCGCCGAAGTGTCGCTGCGCGAGGTCGATCGCGGCCTGATCGAGGCGGCACGCGCCATGGGCGGCAATCGCTGGACGATCATCCGCGAGGTGCTGGTGCCCGAAGCTTTGCCCGGCATCGTTGCTGGTTTCACGGTGACGCTGGTAACGCTGATCGGCGCCTCGGCCATGGCCGGCGCCATCGGTGCCGGCGGGCTTGGCGACCTCGCCATCCGCTACGGCTACCAGCGTTTTGAGACCAGCGTCATGGTCGCCGTGGTCATTGTGCTGATCATCCTCGTTTGCGGCATCCAGTGGGTCGGCGACCGGCTGGTCGCCAGGCTGGACCGGCGCGGATGAGCGCCACGAACGTTATTTGCCGGCAGGCTGCCAAACGCAGCGCCGGCTTTCTCCATCGGCGCCGAGATTGGATTGCGCGTTGCTTTGATCGGACCGGCCTGCGTGCCACCGTGACAGCGGAACAAGGAGCTTGACCATGCCCAGGATCGTACCCGTGCTTGATCTCGGCCGTCTCGAACAGGGCGCTTCCGAGCGGCGAACGTTTCTCTTCGACCTGCGCACGGCCGCGCGCGATGTCGGCTTCTTCTATTTGACCGGCCACGGCATATCGGCTGCGGATACCGCAGAAGTGCTCGACGCCTCGCGCCGGTTCTTTGCCCTGCCGGAAGCCGACAAACTGGCAATTGAAATGGTCAAGTCCTCGCAGTTCCGCGGCTACACGCGCGCCGGCGGCGAGCTGACCAAAGGCAAGGCCGACTGGCGCGAACAGCTCGACATCGGCGTCGAACGCCCGGCCATCGAACAAGGCCCCGGCGTGCCCGCCTGGACGCGGCTGCAAGGGCCCAACCAGTGGCCGGCCACGCTGCCCGAGCTGAAGCCGGCGCTACTCGCATGGCAGGCCAAGGCGACGGCGGTGGCGATCCGGCTGCTCCGGGCCTTCGCTTTGTCGCTCGATCAGGCCGAGGACGCCTTCGATCCCGTCTACCGGGCCGAGCCCAACCATCGCATGAAGATCGTGCGCTACCCCGGCCGCGACGCCACCGGCGACAACCAGGGCGTCGGCGCGCACAAGGATGGCGGTTTCCTGACGCTTCTGTTGCAGGACGAGAGCAAGGGGCTGCAGGTCGAATATGACGGTGCCTGGGTCGACGTCGATCCGCTGCCCGACACGCTGGTGGTCAACATCGGCGAACTGCTCGAGCTGGCCTCCAACGAGTATCTGAGAGCAACGGTCCACCGCGTGGTAACGCCACCGGCCGGTGTCGAGCGGATTTCGGTGCCCTTCTTCTTCAGCGCCCGGCTCGACGCCACGATCCCGCTGCTCAACCTGCCCGAGGAACTGGCGGCCGAGGCGCGGGGTCCGGCCAGCGATCCCGACAATCCGCTGTTTCGCAATGTCGGTACCAATGTGCTGAAGAGCCGCCTGCGCTCGCATCCCGATGTGGCGCGCCGGCACTACGCCGATCTCCTGGAAACCGGCGCTCAGCCGGCTGAAATCTTGGAAGACAAGAACGAAATTTCCGCATCCCGCATTGTTTTAGAAAGCCGTTCGTCGCCAACCGCAGCGAATGCGCGCATATAGGAATTATCGTTCGGCGGTTTCCTCCCATTCCACCGAACGGTGTTCCCCTCTGAAGGTTCTTGACCTTCTTTTGGCCGGGCTGCTTTCGCGCCCGGCCTTTTTTATGTCAATAGCTCTTCTTTCTTCCCCACAAGGGGAGAAGGAAGAGGCGCCAGGGGACTTCACCCAAACTTCGGATCAAGGCTGCCCGATTTGTAGCGCTTGGCCATCTCAGCTACCGGCAGCGGCTTGATCTTCTGGGCATTGCCGGCGGTGCCGAACTGCTCGAAGCGCTCCTTGCACAGTTTGCGCATCGCGGCCATGGCCGGCGTCAGGTATTTGCGCGGATCGAACTCGCTCGGGTTTTCGGTCAGCACCTTGCGGATGGCGCCGGTCAGCGCCATGCGGTTGTCGGTGTCGATGTTGATCTTGCGCACGCCGTGCTTGATGCCGCGCTGGATCTCTTCCACCGGCACGCCCCAGGTCGGCTTCATCTGGCCGCCATATCTATTGATGATTTCCTGCAGGTCCTCGGGCACCGAGGACGAGCCGTGCATCACCAGATGCATGTTGGGCAGGCGGCGGTGGATTTCCTCGATGACGTTCATCGCCAGCACCGCGCCGTCCGGCTTGCGTGAGAATTTGTAGGCGCCGTGGCTGGTGCCCATGGCGACAGCCAGCGCATCGACATGGGTGTCCTTGACGAACTCGACCGCCTGTTCCGGATCGGTCAAGAGCTGGTCGTGGCTGATGGCGCCTTCGACGCCGTGGCCGTCTTCCTGCTCGCCGCCGCCGCTCTCAAGCGAACCGAGCACACCGATCTCGCCTTCCACCGACACGCCGCCCCAATGCGCCATGTCGACGACGCGCCGGGTGATGCCGGAATTGTAGGCATAGTCGGCCGGCGTCTTGCCGTCCTCTTTCAGCGAGCCGTCCATCATCACCGAGGTGAAGCCGTACTGGATGGCGGTGACGCAGGTGGCTTCGTTGTTGCCATGGTCGAGATGCATGCAGACCGGGATGTCGGGGTGGATTTCGACCAGCGCGTCGATCAGCTTGGCCAGCACCACATCATTGGCGTAGGCGCGGGCGCCGCGGCTGGCCTGCAGGATGACCGGCGACTTGGTCTCCTCGGCCGCCTCCATGATGGCGAGGCCCTGTTCCATATTGTTCATGTTGAAGGCGGGTACGCCGTAGCCGTATTCGGCGGCGTGGTCGAGCAATTGTCTCAGTGTTATGCGAGCCACCCAATAGTCTCCCGTATCTGGTTTCAAGCGCAACGTCGCGGGCCGGCCGGTTGCCGGCCTAGATGCTTCTGGCCGGATTTCGCCAGAACCGCAACCGTCAGCGGCCATCGTGGCCGCAATTCTTGTTGCAGGGCTGAAATCCGGTAGCCAGCCGGTGAGGCGCTAATCTACCCATTGAGGGGGAGATGGACGGCAGGCCAGAGGGGGTCGGTTCGACTGGAGCGCTAGCGTCCATCTGTCGGTGCTGGGAGGTCGCGTCAGGACGCGCCGACCCCCTCTGTCGCCTTTGGCGACATCTCCCCCTCAAGGGACCCTCAAAGGGGGGAGATTATCCGCGTTCGGGGAACATCGCCTTCAACCCTTCGCGCGAAGCCTTGGCCACACCGCGCTCGGTGATCAGCCCTGTCACGAGCCGTGCCGGCGTCACATCGAACGCCGGATTGGCCGCCGGCGTCGCTTCGGGCGAAACCCGCACCTGCGCAATCTTGCCGTCCGCCGTCTTGCCCCAGACCAGCGACACCTCGTCACCGGAGCGTTCCTCGATCGGGATTTCGGTCAGCCCATCACCCACCGTCCAGTCGATGGTCGGCGAGGGCAGAGCGACGTAGAAGGGCACCTCATTATCGGAGGCGGCGAGCGCCTTGAGATAGGTGCCGATCTTGTTGCAGACGTCGCCATTGGCCGTGGTGCGGTCGGTGCCCACGATCACCATGTCGACCGCGCCACGCTGCATCAGATGGCCGCCGGCATTGTCGACGATCAGCGTGTGCGGCACGCCGTGGCCGGCCATCTCCCAGGCGGTCAGCTGGGCGCCCTGGTTGCGCGGGCGCGTCTCGTCGACATAGACATGGACCGGAATGCCGGCCTCGACGGCGAGATAGATCGGCGACGTGGCGGTGCCGTAATCGACCGTCGCCAGCCAACCGGCGTTGCAGTGGGTGAGGATGTTGACCGGCTCGCCCGGCTTCTTGCGTGCCGCGATCTCCTTGATGATGGCAAGCCCGTTCTCGCCGATGGCGCGATTGAGATCGACATCCTCGTCTGCGATTTCGGCAGCGCGCTTATAGGCCGCCTCCGCGCGCTGTCCCAATACGATCGGCCTGAGGAACCGCCGCATCTCGTCCAGTGCCCAGCGCAGATTGATCGCCGTCGGCCGCGTCTTGTGCAGCGTCTCCCAGACCGCGACGAGCGCTTCGTCAGACGGATCGTCCGCCATCTGGATGGCGACGCCATAGGCTGCGGTGACGCCGATCAGCGGCGCGCCACGAACCCACATGTCACGGATCGCGGTGGCGATGCCGGCAACGCTCCCGATCGTCTCGACCCGGAACTCGTGCGGCAGCCAGCGCTGGTCGATGATCTCGACCGAACGCTGGTCGTCGCTCAGCCAGATGGTGCGGTAGTGGCGCTCGCCGACGTTCAAATCCTGCTCTCCCGTTCGATCAAAGCGGCCAGATTATTGACCTCGTCCATGCCGTGAATCTGGTGCCGGTTGACGGCGATGTGGCGGCCGAATTTCAGCGCCTTGGCCTCGCAGGAGGCTCGCAGATCCTCGTCTTCAATGGTCTCGAAATCGGCATTGTGGGCGAGGCCGAGGATGCGCCGGTGCACCTCGATGCCGGCAAAGCCCAAGAGGTCGGTCCAGATCTGGTGCAGCACATGGTCGAGCGCCTGCTCCGAGGCGAGAATGTCGCCCTGATCCTCGAACAGGCTCTTCTGGTAAAGCATGCCGGTGCGCTCGGTGCGCCATAGATGCGAGAACTCGGCGCGGAACACCGTCCAGGTGTCATTGGTCACCCCGAGCAGATAGGCACGCATGGCGTCACGCTTGCCCTTGTGTTCATGGCCGCGCTGCGAGAAGTAGGACATCCAGAAATTGGCGAGCAGCATGCCGACGTCGAAGGCCATCGGACCGTAGAAGGCGAATTCCGGATCGATCATCCGCGTCTCGGTGTCGGTGACCATGATCGAGCCCGAATGCAGGTCGCCATGCAGCAGCGTCTCGGCGTTGGCGGCGAAGATATGCTTCAGCCGCTGCGCCTCGACCTTGAGGTCGCGGTCGGCGCGCAGCTCGGCGACCAGGCCGTCGAGCTGCGGCGAGGTGTGCCGGTTCAGCTTGGCGTCGAAATAGGGATCGGAAAACACCAGGTCTTCCGTGATGCCGCAGAGCTCGACATTGTCGGCGAACAGCGCCAGGTCGGCCTTGCGGTCCTTGGTCGGCATGGAGAGATCGGAGCCGCGGAACAAAGTGCGGGCCATGAACAGGCCGATGTCGCGGGCGATATTTGGCAACTCGCGGCCGCCGATCAGGGCACGGCGCAGGATGATGTGCGGCGGCGCCAGATATTCCATGATGATCAGCGCCTGGGCTTCGTCGAAATGGAGGATCGCCGGCACCGAACCCGGCGCGCGCGCCTCTTGCCGCGTCAGCGCGTGATACTCGAAGAAGGAGCGTTTGAGCGGCAACGGCCAGCTGTCGCCGACGAGGCGAACATAGGGCAGGGCCTGCTTGACCACGGCCGCACCCGACACGCCCTCGACGATGAAGACGAGGTTGAGATTGCCGTCGCCGACCTCGCGCACCTTCCAGGCACCGGTATCGGGGCCGATTTTTGCGCACAGCGCTTCGTTCGTGCCGAGGCGCGTTGCAAGCGTCTCCACCGACAGTGCTTCGAACGGCAATTTCGCAGTCATTCCTCACCCTCCCGCTTGCTCGCTCAATCATAGTGGAGCGATGGCGGTGAGGCCAAGCTAGGAAGCTGACTGGCAATTGTCAATCGAGTTGACAATTGATGACGTAGCCCATAGCGTCATGGTCAGGGAGGAAACGAATGGGCAATGATGCCGTGTTCCGCGTGGACGGGCTGAGGAAGTCCTTCGGCCATATCGAGGTGCTTGGCGGCGTCTCGCTCGAACTGCATGCCGGTGAGATCACCGTGCTGATGGGCGCCAATGGCGCCGGTAAGTCCACCCTCGTGAAAATTATCAGCGGCGTCTACGACCATGCCGGCGGCACCATGCACCTGGCCGGTCATGATTTCGCGCCGAACACGCCGGCCGAGGCGATCCGCGCAGGCGTCGTCACCGTGCATCAAAACATCAATGACGGCGTCGTCGCCGATCTCGATGTCGCCACCAATCTGACGCTGGATAGGTTGAGCGGCAAGGGCGCGCCGCTGCTGTTCAACCCCGGCCGGGTGCGCCGCGAAGCCAAAGCGGTGGCCGACCGCATGGGGCTCGCCATCGACCTCAAGGCCCGCATCAGCGATCTGTCGCTGGCCGATCGCCAGATGGTGGCCATCGCGCGCGCCATGGCGCACCAGCCGAAAGTGCTGATCCTCGACGAGCCGACCTCCTCACTGTCCAGCGCCGAGGCGGACCGGCTGTTCGCCCTGCTCGACCGGCTGCGCGAGCAAGGCGTCGCCATCCTCTACATCTCGCACCGAATGTCGGATATCAGGCGGCTTGCCGACCGCATCGTCTCGATGCGCGATGGCGTCATCTCAGGCGTCTTCGACAGCGAGCCTCTCGACTATGAGGGCGCCGTTAACGCCATGCTCGGCCGCAAGATCCATCTTGACCGCATCGAAGCCAGGAGTTCTGCCAAGCCGATCCTGACCGTCGATGCCTTGCGCATCGCCCCTGGTGCCCGGCCATTCTCGCTGACGCTCGGCGACGGCGAGGTCGTTGCCATCACCGGCCTCGTTGGCGTCGGCAAGACCGCGCTCGCCGAGACGCTGTTCGGCTTGCGCAAGCCGCTGTCCGGTACGATGACTTTATATGGCGAGCCCTATGCGCCCGCGTCGACCGGCGAAGCCATCGCCGCCGGCGTGTTTCTGGTCGCCAAGGACCGTGGCGAAAACGGCATCGTCGGCGGCTTCAACATCCAGGAAAACATCAGCCTGCCCTTCCACAAGCGCATGTCGCGCTTTTCAGTTCTCAAACGCGGCCTTGAACGCACTATTGCCCGCCGGCAGATCGAGGATCTCGGCATCGTCTGCCGCTCGGAGAAGGACGACATGACCACTCTGTCGGGCGGCAACCAGCAGAAGGTGATGGTGGCCCGCTGGATGGCGCAGGACGCCCGATTGTTCATTCTCGACGAACCGTTCCAGGGCGTCGATATCTCCGCCAGGCGCGACATCGCCGCCAAGCTGAGGGCCAGCGCCAATGGCCGCGCCACGCTGCTGTTCGTCACCGAACTCGACGAGGCACTGGAGACGGCCGATCGCATATTGGTGATGTCCGAGCAGACCATCGTCGGCGAACACCGCAACGCCGATGTCGATCTCGACCGTCTGCTGGCCGAAGTCGCGGGCGGGCCGTTGCACAGTGCGGCCTGAGCCACGATGATTGAAGAACTGAGGGTTGGAATGGAGTGCACGGGTTTGAGTTGGGTATTGACGGCGGGCGCTGAATGATGCTGCGCGATTACGCTATCCGCTACGGGTTCATCGTGCTTCTGTTCGGGCTGATCGCGTATTTCGCCATCGCCGCCGACGGGTTCGTCTCGCCGCAAAGTGCCGTCTTCATTTTCCAGTCGGTCGCCATCACCGGCGTGCTGGCGCTGGGCGTCACCGCCACACTGGTTGTCGGCGGCTTCGATCTCTCGATCGGCTCGGTTGCCACATCGGCCATGATGGCGGCTGCCTATGTCATGGTGGTGCTGGAGCAGAACGTTGTCGTCGCTGTCCTCATCTGCCTGCTCATCGGCGCCCTTGTCGGCCTCATCAATGGCTGGCTGATCGTCTATATGCGCGTGCCCGATCTGCTGGCGACGCTCGGCATGATGTTCGTGCTCGTCGGCCTGCAGCGCATCCCGACTGAAGGACGCTCCATCGCCACCGGTATGACAATGCCGGACGGCTCGGTCGCCAACGGCAAATTCTCCGACGCCTTCCTGGCGCTCGGCCGCCACCGCTTCGACTTCTTCATCCCGAACCTCATTCCGGTCTCGGTGGTCGTGCTGATCGTGCTCGCCGTGCTGATCTGGTTCTTCCTCGAATACACACGCTTCGGCCGCATGATGTATGCCGTGGGCAGCAATGAACGGGCCGCCGAACTCGCCGGCGCGCCTGTCAAGGCATACAAAATCTGGGCCTACGTCATTTCAGGAGTTTTTGCCTCGATCGGCGGGATTTTGCTGGCCGCACGGCTTGGACGCGGTGACATCGCGTCGGGTAATAATCTGCTGCTCGATGCGGTTGCCGCGGCGCTGATCGGCTACGCGGTGCTCGGCGCCGCCAAGCCGAACGCCTTCGGCACCGCCATCGGCGCGCTGTTCGTCGGCATCCTGCTGCAAGGCCTGACGATGATGAACGCGCCTTACTACACGCAGGATTTCGTCAAGGGCGTGGTTCTCGTCGTCGCCCTTGTCTTTACCTTCGCCCTTTCCGGCCGGGGCAGGAGATAGAATGGCTGCCGGGACAGTTTTGGGTTCAACAAACGGAGGAAAGAACGTGAACATCACAAGACGACTTTTGGGGAAGGTCGCGCTCGGATTGGCCGGCGCAACAATGCTGATGCAGGTCCCGGCCTTTGCCGCCGACAAGCCGGCGCCGTTCGACAAGCCCGGCGTCAAGATCGCGCTGGTGCGCTATCTCTCGACCGGCGATTTCTTCCAGGCCTATCTCTCGGGCGTCGAGTCCCAGTCCAAGGCGCTCGGCATCGATCTGCGCGTGCTCGACAGCCGCCAGGACGCCGCCCTTCAATCCGACATGGTCGACCAGGCCATCGCACTCGGCGTGCAGGGCATCATCATCCAGCACGGCCTGACGGAATCGATGAAGGACGCCGCCCAGCGCGCGGTCGATGCCGGCATCAAGGTCGTCGCCTTCGACGTCAATGTCGAAAACCCCAAGATCCCGCAGATCGAACAGTCCGACAAGGACCTTGCGCGCCTGGCGCTCGAGCAGGCGGTCAAAGACAATGGCGAGAGCTGGAACGCCGGCTATGTCTATGTCGCTGGCATCGCGCCGCTCGACCGCCGCAACGAGACCTGGGTCGACGTGAAGAAGAAACATGCCGGCATCAAGGAAGTCGCGATGTTCGGCACGCTCGACAACCCGATCGCCAACTCGGTCGCCAACCAGGCGCGCTCGGTGCTGCAGGCGCATCCCGACATCAATGTGATGTTCGCGCCCTATGACGAGTTCGCCAAGGGTGTGAAGATCGCCGTCGACGAGGCGGGGCTGAACAAGAAGATCAAGATCTACTCCGCCGACATCTCTACCTCGGACATCGCGGCCATGCGCGAGACCGACAGCGCCTGGGCCGCCACCGCCGCCACCAACCCTGCCGTCGTCGGCCAGGTCTCGGTGCGCGCGCTGGCGCAGCTGCTCGCCGGTGAAGATCCCGGCCACAACGTCATCGTGCCGCCGACGCTGATCACCCAGAAGGACCTGATCGACAAGGACATCAAGAACATGGAGGACCTGTCGGCCAAGCTGCCGCAATTCGCCCATGCCGATGTCGCCATGCCGGCCTGGATGCCGAACCCGAACGCGAAGTAGGATCGGACATCTGATAGATGCGAAGGGCGGCATGGGCCGCTCTTTTCATATTGATCGTAAGCCTGCCGGCCTACAACCAATGGTCTGGATCGCGCATCCCGTGGACAATCGCCACAGCGATAACACCATCGGCTGCGGCTCGTAGATGATGATATAGCGGCCTTCGACGAGCACGCGGGCCGTTGCGCTTAACTCGGGCCGTGCGCTGCCCATCTTGGGGTGCTGCGCCGCCAGCTCCAGTCTTTCGAAAATGCGCATCAACAGTCTGTCTGCTGCCTTTTCATTGTCGGCGGCGATGGTGTGCCAGATGTCTCGCAAATCCTGCGAAGCGCGCGGTGTGAGCCTATAGCTAGCCACGGGCGCGGCGTTCTGCCTTCAGGCTGCCGATGAACTCGGTGGGGTCGACAGCCACTGGCTTGCCGCTGCCCATCCCGTCGGCATAGGCCCGCTTCAAGTGCTGGAGTTCGAGCGTGCGCAATTCCTCGCGCTGCTCCCATAAGCGCAGGGCGTCGCGGACAATCTCGCTGTTGGAAGCATAACCGCCACCTTCGATAGCGCTTTGCAGGCGAGCCCCTGCATCATGACCGCCCGACTCGCACCAGCCACCGCGCCGTCCTCGCCATGGAGGCGTGCAGTACCGGAACACCATATTCGATGGCAGGCAGGTCGTGCGGCGCACCCTTGGCGGGGATCGCCAGCATCCGCCCATGCCCGCCCCGCGCCAGGCAAAGCTGCGTCCCATCAGACGGTGTCGCCAGCGCGCCGTCCTTGAAATTGCTCAGCAGCCATTGGCCTTCGCGGGTGACGAAGATGGGAACGGCGTCGTATTTCGCCGGGTCCAGCGCGGCTATGACATTGGTTGCCGAAAGCAGCGACACCTCATGCTCGGCGGAGCGCCCGCCGAACAGCAAGCCGACACGAAGTCTCTTCGCAGCCATCGACAACTCCACCAAGGATCAGGGTCGGAGCTCGCATGCGAAACACAAGGCGCGCCCTAAAGTGGTCGAGCAATAGGCCAAGGATTGGAGTGGATTTTGACCAGTTCGAGCAGTTTTTCAGCACGACCTGCAAAAGCAGTTCTCCGCCTGGAGTCCTTCAGGTGGGAGAGCGGTTCGTCGTTTTGGTGAACGATGAACCGCTCCAGGTCTATGTCTAGCGCAGCGCTGCGGCGATGTTGCCACCGTCGACCGTCGTCACATCGGCGGTGGTGCGTTCGGCCAACGCTTGGTGCAGGAAGGCCTGCGCCACGTCTTCTGCCGTCACCTCCTGTCCGAGCAGATTGCCCGACATGTATTCCTTCTCCGACACGCCGCGCGCGCCGGAACGGCTGGCGATCATGGCGTCGGTCAACAGGCCGGAGCGGATGCGGTCGGCGTTGACCGCATTGGAGCGGATGCCGTGCGCGCCGTAGTCGAGCGCATATTGCCGGGACAGGAATAGCGTCGCCGCCTTCGGCACACCATAGGCGCCGAATTTCGGACCCGGGTTGACCGCCTGCTTGGAGGTGTTGAACAACAACACACCGCCGGTGCCCTGTTCCAGCATGATGCGCACCGCGTTCTGCGCCGCCGACTGGTGGGCGAAGAAGTTGAGCTCGAAACTCTTGCGCAGCAGGGCATCGTCGAGCTCGCCGATGCGGCCTTCCCAGGCGGCACCGGCGTTGGAGACCAGAATGTCGACGCCGCCATAGACAGCGACAGCTTTGTCGAAGGCGGCGCGCAGCTCGGCCGGGTTGGTGATGTCGGCGCCGACGCCGATCGAATTGTTGCCGGCTGCCTTTGCCGCCTCGGCCGCCCTGGCCGCATCGAGATCGACGACGACGGCATGCGCGCCATTGGCGGCGAACAGTTTTGCCGTCGCAGCACCGATCGAGCCGGCGCCGCCAGTGATCAGCACCACCTGGCCGGTCAGCGGCTTCGGCTTGTTGGAGGCGAGCTTGGCCTGCTCAAGCGACCAGTACTCCAGCGGGAAGAGGTCGGCCTTCGATAGAGGATGGAAGCTGCCGACGGCCTCGGCGCCGCGCACCGCCTCGATCCACATCTCGCCGACATCAGATGCGATCTTCGCATCCTTCAGCGTGCGGCCATGGCCGAACATGCCGAGGCCCGGCACCAGCGTCAGCCGCGGCATCGGGTCGAGCATGGTGCGCTCGACGTCGTCCAGCGCGTCGTTGGTTTCGAAATACGCGCGATAGTCGCTGGCGAAGGCCTCGACATGGCTCTTGATGACGGCCTTGTAGTCGCCGGCCTTGTCGGCGTCTGGCGCCGGAACTGCCATCGGCCCGGTCTTGATGCGGATCGACAGGTCCGGCGTCGACACACCGCGTGCGGCATAGTCGGCGATGCCGGCCGAATTGATGAAATCGACAATGGCATCCGAGGTGCGGAAGTCGCTGATCATGCGATCGAAGCGGCCTTCGCCACGCGATACCGCCACCGCGCCGCGCAGCATGGGCGCGATTGCCGCGGGCGTCGCCAGCTTTGCCGGCAGCGTGACCTTGGCCGGCTGCGGCTTGCCGTGCTTGGCGACATAGTCCTCGGCCACGTTCACATAGTGGATCATCCGGTCGTAAGCCTGCCTGGCATCGTCGCCGAAGGTGAAGATGCCATGCTTGTCGAGGATCAGGCCTTCGACGCTGGGGTCGGCGTCGTAGACATCGGCGGCCACCTTGGCGAGGTCGAAGCCGGGCTTGATATAGGGCACGTATCCCATCTTGTCGCCGAACACGGTCTTGATCAGCGGCTTGCTGTCCGCCTGGTCGACGATGGCGAGGATCGCGGTCGAATGCGTGTGGTCGACGAATTTATGCGGCAGGAAGGCGTGCAGCAGCGTCTCGACCGATGGATTGGGGGAGGCGGGGTCGATGAGGTTCGCCCGCTGCAGCGCCACCATGTCCTCGTCGGCGAGGCTGGCCAGCGCACGCGCCTTCAGCAGCGCGCCGAGCTTGACCGCCGGCAGGCCTTGCGGCTCGATCACACCCATGTCCCAGCCGCTGCCCTTGACGCACAGCACATCCCATTCGTCGCCGACGAGATCGGTGGCCTTGGTCTTGCAGGAGGTGTTGCCGCCGCCATGCAGCACCAGCCGCGGCTCGCCGCCGAGCAGCCGGGTCGTGTAGACGCGCAGCGCGAGGTCGCGGGCAACGCCCTTTTTCGCATAGTCGGCAACAAGTCTTTCCGCGTCGTCGTCATTCCAAAGGTTCTTCATGTCGCTATGTCCGCTTTGCTGTCTTGATGTTGCTGTGAACAGGAGTGCCGCGACGCCTTGATGACAATGCGCCGCTGCAAGGATTTCGTTTGTCAGGAAGCCTTTTTTGCCCCCGCGCTGGCTCCGGCATGGTCGAGCAGCCGCCGCGCCATGCCGGCGCCGACGACCAGATGCGTGCAGAGTCCGCCGGCGAGTGCTGCGAGCAGCGGTTCGAACTTGCTGTCTTCCTGCACCACCATCAGCCGCTTTTCGATCTGGCGCAGTGACGACAGCGAAGCCGAGATGACGCGGCGGTTGTAGCTGCAGTCGAGCGCCTTGCCGGCGGCATCGATGATCTGGCCGGCAACGACGCCGGCGGCGCCCGCTTCGCGCAACAGCCCCATCTCGCCGGGGCTGAGCGCGCCGCATTTGACGACATGGCTGTCGCCATCGACGGTGCCGACCGAATAGAGCGCCAGATCGCAGTTGGCAATATCGGCCAGTTGTTCGCGGATCACCGGTTCGGCGCGCAGCCCATGCGCCAGCAATTCCGTCGTCAGCACCAGCGGCGCGTAGAAATTGAGGCCCTTGGCGTTGAGCCGCCGGGCGATCTCCATCGTGCACTGGTCGGGACGGTAGGAGTAGGGCGCGCCGAGATTGCCGCAGAGCTGCACAACGGTGACGTCCTGCAGGTCGGCATAGGACATGACGTCGGCGATGGTGTAGACGGTGCGGCCCCAGGCGACGCCGATCCGGTCGCCCTTCTTGACCAGTTCGAGAAAGACGCCCGCCGCCAGCACCGCAACGTCCGTCGAAGGGTCGACGACATAGGCATTCTCCGGCGCGATCCACACCGCATCAAGCTTGAGCGCGTCCTCGAGCTGGCGCGCAAGCACGTCGTCGGTGAACAGCTGCGTCGAGGTCGAGATGTTGACGATGCCGGTCTCGCGCGCCTTGCGCAGATACATGGCGACCGAGGCGCGGGAGATGTTAAGCTGGCTGGCGACCTGGTCCTGGCGCAGGCCATGGGCATAATAGAGCCATGCGGCCTTGTGGATAAGCTGTTCTGCCGGTCGGATCGCCATGCCGTCTCCTCGGCTGACATTATTCACGCCTCTCGACAAAAGTCAAACTGGCGTGGGTACACGATACCTCTTTGCCCATCGAATCTGGACGATCATTGCGCCAAATGTGCCCGGTCGGGAATCGCCGATGGTGACGTGGCGGGAACCTGTGGTTAGAAGTTCTCAACAATGAAAATTCGGGGAGCACGGGATGGGCAGTCACTACGAGCAGGATCTCGGCAAGAACGCCGCCAACCATCAGCCGCTGACGCCGCTCACCTATCTGGAGCGGGCGGCAAGCACCTATCCCGATCATGTCGCCATCATCCATGGCAGCCAGCGCATCACCTATCGCACCTTCTGGCAGCGCTCGCTGAAGCTCGCCTCGGCGCTGTCGAAGCGCGGCATCGGCAAGGGCGATACCGTCACGGTGATGCTGTCGAACACGCCGCCGATGCTGGAGGCGCATTTCGGCGTGCCGATGACCAAAGCGGTGCTGCATTCGCTCAACACAAGGCTCGATGCCGCCGTCATTGCGTTCCAGTTCGACCATGCCGAGACCAAGGTGCTCGTCGTCGACCGCGAATTTTCCGCTGTCGTCAAACAGGCACTGGCACTGGCCAAGGTGAAGCCGCTGGTCATCGACTATGACGATCCCGACTATGCCAGCGATGCACCCTATCCCAAGGGCGAGCGCATCGGCGCGATCGACTATGAGGGGTTCGTCGCCGGCGGTGACGAGGGCTACGCCTGGTCGATGCCCGACGACGAATGGGACGCCATCTCACTCAACTACACCTCAGGCACGACAGGCAACCCGAAGGGCGTCGTCTACCACCATCGCGGCGCTGCCCTGATGGCTTACACCAACACCATCCATGCCGGCATGGCCAAGCACGCCGTCTATCTCTGGACACTGCCAATGTTCCACTGCAATGGCTGGTGCTTTCCGTGGACGATGGCGGTCCAGGCCGGCACCCATGTCTGCCTGCGCTGGGTGCGGCCGAAGCCGATCTACGATGCCATCGCCGACCACGGCGTGACGCATCTGTGCGGTGCGCCGGTCGTCATGTCGGTGCTGATCAACGCCAGGGACGAGGACAAGCGGACGTTCCCCCAGACGGTGACCTTCAATACGGCGGCAGCACCTCCGCCGGAAGCGGTGCTGTCGGGCATGGCCGATGCCGGCTTTGCCGTCACCCATCTCTACGGGCTGACCGAGACCTATGGCCCGGCGGTCGTCAACGAATGGCACGGCGCCTGGGACGGTCTCGACAAGGGCGAACGCAGCGCCAAAAAGGCCAGGCAGGGTGTGCGCTATGCGGCGCTGGAAGGCCTGACCGTGATGGACCCGGGGACGATGCAGAAGACGCCGGCCGACGGCGAGACGATCGGTGAGGTCATGTTTCGCGGCAACATCGTCATGAAGGGCTATCTGAAGAACAGGAAGGCGACCGAAGAGGCCTTTGCCGGCGGCTGGTTCCACTCCGGCGACCTCGGCGTCATGCATCCCGACGGCTACATCCAGCTCAAGGACCGCTCCAAGGACATCATCATCTCCGGCGGCGAGAATATTTCATCGATCGAGGTCGAGGAGGCCCTCTACAAACACCCGTCCGTGGCGTCCTGCGGCGTCGTCGCCAAGGCAGACGACAAATGGGGCGAGGTGCCGGTCGCCTATGTCGAGTTGAAGCCCGGCAAGGCGGCAAGCGAGACCGAGATCATCGAACACTGCCGCGCGCTGCTCGCCCGCTTCAAGGTGCCGAAGGCGGTGATTTTTGCCGAGATCCCGAAGACATCGACGGGGAAGATCCAGAAGTTTCAGCTGCGGGAAATGGCGAAGGGATCTTAGTTCCAGAGCGCAACGGCACGCGCAAGGTCGAGTTCGCGCACACCCTCTGTCACCAAATTATACGCGTACGTCGAATTCGCATTGACACTTCCCTCTTTTCGATTTACGACTGACGAAAGTTGAAATTCGTCACTCATAAATCGACAGAGAGCCATGTCCGAAGCCGCCAGCATAATGGCCGACTCCACCCGCCAGGAGAATGTCACCCGCATTCTCGACTGTGCCGAACGCCTGTTCCGGCACTATGGTTACGGCAAGACCAATGTCGCCGACATCGCCCGCGAACTCGGCATGTCGCCGGCCAATATCTACCGTTTCTTCGCCTCCAAGGTCGAAATCCACCAGGCCGTCTGCGGCCGCATGCTCCTCGCCAGCTACAACATGGCCTACGAGATTTCCCGGTTGCCGATCAGCGCCGAGGAGCGGCTGCGCCGCTACGTGCATGCGCAGTACAAGATGACGCTGGAAGTCATGCTCGACGACCAGAAGGTCCACGAAATGGTCATCGTCGCGCTCGAGCGCGACTGGGGCGTCATCGACAAGCATATCGACAGCATTCACGACCTGTTTGCCGAGGTCATCCGCGAGGGCATCGAGGCCGGCGAGTTTGCCGACCAGGATCCGGTCATCGCATCGCGCTGCTTCGGCGCCGCCACCGTCATTCTGTGCCACCCGCAAATGGTGGCGCAGTGCCTTGCCAAGACCAATCGGGCGATGCCCGACGATCTCATCGATTACGCGATCAAGGCTCTGAAGTAATAGCCGCCGCCCGCCGGGCGCCGGTGTCGACCGTTCATCTCCAGTCGGGAGTACGAAAGTGTCTTTGTCCAGTTCCATCATCCGCAAGCTGCCGGTCGCCGGCCTGATCGTCGCCACGCTCGGGCTCGCCGCCTGCAGCCAGGAGAAGACCGAGGTCCAGGACATCATCCGTCCGGTCAAGGTGGTCGAGATCGGCCAGGCCGAAAAGAGTCGCGAACTCACCTATTCCGGCTCGGTGCGAGCCCGTACCGAAATGAACCTCGGCTTTCGCATCTCGGGCAAGGTCACTGAGCGCCTGGTCGACATCGGCCAGCATGTGACGACAGGCGATGTGCTAGCCCGTATCGATCCCACGGACTATGAGCTGTCGGTCAAGAGCGCCAAGGCCAGCCTCGACGCCGCCGAGCGGCAGGTCGAGACGGTCGATCTGTCCCGCAAGCGCGCCGAACAGCTTTTTGCCAAGAACTTCACCTCCAAGTCGCAACTCGAACAGGCGACGCTGAGCTACAACCAGGCGGTAGCGACGCGCGATGCCGCCCGCTCTACCCTTGCCCAGGCGCGGAACCAGGTCGTGTACACCGATCTCAAGGCGAGCGAGAACGGCATCGTCACGGCGGTCTCGGCCGATGTCGGCCAGGTGGTCGGCGCCGGAACGCCTGTGATGACCGTTGCCGTCGACGGCGAAAAGGAAGTGCTGATCGCGGTTCCCGAAATGGACATCGCCGCCTTCAAGCCGGGAAAGGACGTCAAGGCCAGCTTCTGGTCCGATGACGCGCTGGCGCTCTCCGGCAAAGTGCGTGAAGTCGCCGGCAGCGCCGACCAGCAGTCGCGCACCTTTGCCGTCCGCGTCTCGCTGCCCGACGACCCGCGCGTGCTGCTCGGCATGACCGCCAACATCGAGGCCTCGGTGGCCAAGAAGCAGGAGATGGTGTCGATCCCGCTCAGCGCGCTTGCGGAAAAGGATGGTCGCAAGATTGTCTGGACCGTCGACCGCGCCGGCGAGACGGTGCACGAGCGCCTGGTCAAGATTGCGGAGTTCACCGCCGATGGCGCCAGCGTCGCCGAGGGGCTCAACCCGGGGGATGTCGTCGTTGCCGCCGGCACCCAGTTCATGACCGAGAATCTCAAGGTCAAGCTGACCGGCGATGCGGTCCAGGCCGCCTCTGCGGAAGGCGATGCCGCAAAGGCCCTGCGCTGACCGCAGGCATGAAGCCGGCTTGATCGTCGCTTCGGCGAAAGGGCTGGGCAAGCGAATTCAGGGTTTCCGGGCGGCGAGCGCCCGATGGTCGAGACGCCAAGATCGAGTTCCCCCGCATCGATCCGCGCGTCCCACCGCGATGAGTGTCTCTCCGCTCGGAAAGCCTCGCCGCCCGGAAGCCAGCATCGGAATACCTGAAGCCGCATGCCGAGGGTGTGCGCTCACGATCAACGAATTGGACTGACGCCGATGACCACCACCGACAGCAATGAAAAGCAGCCTTTCAATCTTTCGCGCTGGGCCATCGGCCATCCCTCGATCGCGCGCTTCTTGTTCGGTCTGATCATCATTGCCGGCGCGCTCGGCCTGATGCGCATGGGCCAGAAGGAAGACCCCGATTTCACCTTCCGCGTCATGGTCGTCCAGGCGATCTGGCCGGGCTCCTCGATCCAGGAGATGGAAGACCAGGTCGTCAACAAGATCGAGCGCAAGCTGCAAGAAACGCCGCACCTCGACTTCGTCCGTTCCTACACCCGCGCCGGCAGCGCCATCATCACCGTCCAGATCAAGGGCGACACCAATGCAGAGGAGGTGAAGGACGCCTTCTACCAGGTGCGCAAGAAGGTCGGCGACATCTCCGGCGACCTGCCGCAAGGCCTGCTCGGGCCCTATTTCAACGATGAGTTCGGCGACACCTTCATCACCCTGCACTCGATCGGCGGCGACGGCTACAGCTATCCGGAGCTGAAGAAATTCGCCACCCAGGCTCGCGACATGCTGCTGACGACGCCGGGCGTCGAGAAGGCCGTCATCATCGGCGACCAGCCGGAGAAGCTTTATATCGACGTCTCGTCCAAGGCCCTGGCCGAACGCGGCCTGACGCTGACCGACCTGCAGAACGCCATCAAGGGCCAGAACAATGTCGATCCGGCGGGCTCCGTCGACACCGGCCTGCGCTCGGTGCGCATCTCGGTCGAGGGCGATGTCACCAGGGCTGCCGACATCAGGGAATTGCGCCTGCGCGCCGGTGGTCAGGTGACACGTCTTGGCGACATCGCCACCGTGAGTTCCGGTCTCGAAGATCCCTATCAGCGCAAGTACCGCTTCAACGGCCACGAAAGCGTCCAGGTCGGCGTCGTCATGGCCAAGGGTTTCAACGTCAGGGACGTCGGCACGGATGTCGAGGCGACCTACAAGCGCTTTGAGGAAGCGCTGCCCTACGGCGTTGCGGTCGACCAGATTTCCAACCAGCCCGAGGTTGTCAAGGACGCCGTCAACGAGTTCATGGAGGCGCTCGGCGAGGCGCTGCTGATCGTGCTTGCTGTCTCGCTGCTGTCGATCGGCTGGCGTTCCGGCCTGGTCATCGCCATTGCCATTCCGCTGGTGCTGGCCGCCACCTTCGCCATCATGTACGAGCTCGGCATCGATCTGCAGCGCATTTCGCTCGGCGCCCTGATCATCGCGCTCGGGCTGTTGGTCGACGACGCCATGATCGTCGTCGAGATGATGGAGCGCAAGCTGGAGGAGGGGCTGGTCAAGATCGAGGCGGCGAGCTTCGCCTATTCCTCGACCGCCTTCCCGATGCTGAGCGGCACGCTGATCACCATAGCCGGCTTCATCCCGGTCGGCTTCGCCGCCTCGACCGCAGGCGAATATGTGCGCACGCTGTTCTATGTGGTCGGCATCGCGCTGGTCGTGTCGTGGTTCGTCGCCGTCTATTTCACGCCGTGGCTGGGCTATATGATCCTCAAGCAGCGCAAACACGCCGGCAACCATCATGACGCCTTCGACACCGGCTTCTACCGGCGGCTGCGCGCCACGGTCGGCTGGGCGGTGCGCCACCGCATCATCGTTCTGGTGATGACGCTGGTCACCTTCGCCACCAGCCTGTGGGCGTTCCAGTTCATCCCACAAAACTTCTTCCCGCAATCCTCGCGGCCGGAAATCCTCGTCGATCTCTGGTTGCCTGAGGGAACCTCGATCAAGGAAGTCGAGACGCAGGCCAAAGCGCTGGAAGCCCGGATGATGGACGACAAGGACAAGCGCTTCATCGCCACCTATATCGGCGAAGGCGCGCCGCGCTTCTTCCTGCCGCTCGACCAGCAATTGCGCAATCCGAACTATGCGCAGCTTCTGGTGATGGCCAATGACGAGCCAGCGCGTGAGCGGCTGATCCTCAAGCTGCGCTCAGTCCTGGCGCAGGATTTCCCTTCGATCCGCTCCAAGGTCGACCGTCTGTTCCTCGGCCCGCCGACCGGCTGGCCGGTGCAGATGCGCATCATGGGTCCGGACCGCCAGGAGGTGCGCCGCATCGCTGACCAGGTGAAGGCGAAATTCGCCGAAAATCCACTGCTCGGCGCCGTCCATGACGACTGGCTGGAGCCGGTACCGGCGATGAAGCTGGTCATCGACCAGGACCGCGCCCGTGCGCTTGGCGTCACCTCGCAGCGCATCCGCCAGATGCTGCAGGCAGCGATGTCCGGCGCGCCGCTCGATGACTTCCGTGATGGCGAGGAGACGGTTTCCATCGTCGCCCGCGAACCGGACGCCAGCCGCAGCCTGCTGTCCTCGGTCGACTCGGTCTATATCCCGACCGATTTCGGCGGCTTCGTGCCGCTGTCGCAGGTGGCCAAGGTGGTGCCGGTGCTCGAGCAGGGCGTCGAATGGCGGCGCGACCGCCTGCCGACCATCTCGGTGCGCGCCACGCTGCCGGATGGCGTGCAGTCGAACGACGTCGTCACCAAGCTCTACAATGACATGCAGGGCATGCGCGCCGGCCTGGCGCCCGGCTACAAGATCGAGATCCAGGGCGGTGCGGAAGATTCCGCCGAAAGCCAGGCCTCGATTGCCGCCAAGGCGCCGATCATGCTGGCCGTCATCGTCGTGCTCCTGATGATCCAGCTGCAGCATTTCGGCAAGGCGATGCTCGTGCTGGCCACCGGTCCGCTCGGCATCATCGGTGCGGCGGCGGCGCTGTTGATCAGCGGCGCGCCGTTCGGCTTCGTCGCCATCCTCGGTGTCATCGCGCTGCTCGGAATCATCATGCGCAACTCGATCATCCTGGTCGACCAGATCGATCAGGACATCGCCAGGGGGATGGACCGATCGGAGGCCATCATCGGCTCGGCCGTGCGCCGCTTCCGGCCGATCGTGCTGACGGCGATGACGGCGGTGCTGGCGCTGATCCCGATCTCGCGTGCGGTGTTCTGGGGACCGCTCGCCTACGCCATGATGGGCGGCATCCTCGTCGCCACCCTACTCACCATCCTGGTGCTGCCGGCAGGCTACGCGCTGTTCTTCGGCCGCGAGCCGAAGAAAGGCAGGAAGCCGGCTGATGAGGCGGTGCAGGACAATGACAGGCCGCCATTGGCGCTGGCCGCCGAGTAGGCGGTGCCGGCGCACAGGATGCACCTTGGAAAAGGCTGGAACGCCGTACGCTTGACGTGCGGCGTTCTGGCTTTCTCCTTGCCGGGGCACCGAGCACCCAGGCAAGTATCTCAACACCAGGCGGGTTCATCAAAATAGTTTGGACGGCCACCTGTATGAAAATGCTTCGCGGCGCCGGTTTTGCGAACAGAATTCCTTTCCAGGACGGCAAAGCCGTCCGATCCTGCTTACATATCGGAGCGGCAACGCTCATTCGCATCAGGTGATCATCCCATGGCAGACAACAAGCAATTGCGGCTCGGCGCCTTCATGCGTCCGGTCAGTCTTCACACCGGGGCCTGGCGCTATCCCGGCTCATATCCCGATGCCAACTTCAACTTCGCCCATCTGAAGCGCTTCGCGCAGACGCTTGAGGCGGCGAAGTTCGACGCCTTCTTCATGGCCGACCATCTGGCCGTTCTCAACATGCCGATCGAGGCGCTACGGCGCAGCCACACGGTGACCTCGTTCGAGCCGTTCACGCTGCTGTCGGCGCTCGCCGCCGTCACTGATCATATCGGCCTTGTCGCCACCGCATCGACAACCTTCGACGCGCCCTATCACATTGCCCGCCGCTTCGCCTCGCTCGACCATATCAGCGGCGGCCGCGCCGGCTGGAACATCGTCACCACATCCAATCCCGACGCCGCGCTGAACTTCGGCCTCGACGAGCATGTCGAGCACGACGAGCGCTATCACAATGCGCGGGAATTCTACGATGTGGTGACCGGCCTCTGGGACAGCTTTGCCGACGACGCCTTCATCCGCGACGCCGAGAGCGGGCTCTATTTCGATCCCGCGAAGCTGCATGTGCTCGACCATAAGGGTGAGCATCTCTCGGTGCGCGGCCCGCTCAACATTGCGCGGCCGGTGCAGGGCTGGCCGGTCATCGTCCAGGCCGGCGCATCTGAGGCCGGGCGGCAGCTGGCAGCCGAAACGGCGGAGGTGATCTTCGCCGCCCATTCCGATCTGGCGGCTGGGCAGCGCTTCTTTGCCGATGTCAAAAGCCGGGCCGAGAAGCTCGGCCGTTCGCGCGACGACATCAAGATCCTGCCCGGCGCCTTCGTCATCGTCGGCGACAGTGTCGAGGAAGCACAGGCCAAACGCGCCAAGCTCGACAGCCTGGTCTATTACGAGAGCGGCATTGCCTCGCTGTCGATCGCGCTGGGGCACGACGCATCCGGCTTCGATCCCGACGCGCCCTTGCCCGAAATCCCCGAGACCAATGCCTCGAAGAGCGGCCGCGAGCGCGTCATCGAGCTGGCGCGCCGGGAGAATTTGACCGTCCGCCAGCTGGCGCAGCGGCTCGGCGGCTATTCCGGCCTTGCTTTCGTCGGCACGCCGAAAACCATCGCCGATTCGATGGAAGAATGGCTGTTTGCCGAAGGGTCAGACGGCTTCAACGTCATGTTCCCCTATCTGCCTGCCGGGCTCGACGACTTCGCCGAGAAGGTGGTGCCCGAGCTGCAGCGGCGAAAGCTCTTCCGGCGCGAGTATGGGGGCACCACCTTGCGCGAGAATCTCGGCCTGAAGCGTCCGCCGAACCGGTTCTTCAAAGGCTCCGAAGGGGCCATTCGCAAGGCCGGCTGACGTCCTGCCATAAAAAGAAACAGGCGCGCCGAAGCGCGCCCATTCTTTTCAAGCCATCACTTTCAGATGACGAAGTACCAGTTGGCGAGCAGCATCACCACCACGCCGGCGACCAGCGTCAGGTAGGGCAGCATGCCTGCCTTTTTGACCGAGAGGTCTGCGCCCGCCATGCCGAGGTCGGCCAGCATGTGGTCGGGGAACTTGCCCTTGTCCTGGACGTAGTGCCGGTAGCAGAACACCGGGATGATCAAGGCGGCTGTGATCAGGCCGGCCCACAGCGCCATCGGGTTCCACACCTTGGCGCCGGCGCCCATGAAGATGGCGTTGACATAGGCGAAGATGGCGCCGAGGCCGAGCAGCCAGCTCGGCGCCTTCCACGGCCGGACGATGTGGCCGTTGTC
Source organism: Mesorhizobium sp. M1252 (assembly GCF_040318265.1). Taxonomy (NCBI): domain Bacteria; kingdom Pseudomonadati; phylum Pseudomonadota; class Alphaproteobacteria; order Hyphomicrobiales; family Phyllobacteriaceae; genus Mesorhizobium; species Mesorhizobium sp. M1252. The sequence goes on from NZ_JAMYLX010000005.1 coordinate 402,825, forward strand.
GATGCGGTGGATCCAGCCGGCATTGAGGTTGAGGAAGTTGAAGATGATGTAGCCGCAATTCGACACGGCGAGGATGAAGAAGAAGCTCGTCGCGTCGGCCGAGGCGATGGCCAGCACGATCAGGTTGAAGACGAGATCGGTCCACATGGCGCGCGTCGGTGCGCCATGCTCGTTGACATGGCTGAGATAGCGCGGCAACCAGCCGTCGACAGAGCCCTGGTAGAGCGTGCGCGACGAGCCGGCCATTGCCGTCATGATGCACAGCACCAGCGCCAGGATCATCAGCATCACCAAGAGGCTGTGGATCAATGCGCCACCGCCGACCATGCCGGCCAGTGCATCGGCGACACCGGAGCCGTCGACGATCGGCGTCGCCAGCATGCCGTTGAGGCCCAGCACGCCCTGGAAGGTGAAGGGCACCAGGATGAACAGAAGCATGCAGAGCAGGCCGGAATAGAAAATCGCCTTGAACGTGTCGGTGCCCGGGTTCTTGAACTCCGATGTGTAGCAGACGGCGGTCTCGAAACCATAGGTCGACCATGCTGCGATGAACATGCCGCCCAGCACCAGCGTCCAGCCGGCAATGTTCCACGAGCCGGGCTCCGGCGCGTAAGCCGCCGCCAGCGGCACCAGCGGCGAAAAGTTTGCCCAGTTGATCTGGCCGGTGACGATCGGCACGACACCGACGATCAGCATCGGGATAATGACCAGCAGGCCGATATACTTCTGCACATTGGCGGTGCCGAGAATGCCGCGATGCTGGATCGAGAAGATGATCAGCATCAGCACCGCGCCGATGAAGAAAGTGGCATTGAGGGTGAAGGAGACAGGACCCAGCGTATGGCTGAACAGCGTCCAGTTGCGGATCGCCGGCGTGGCCGCCGCGGTCACCGCGGCGATGGCGTCGGCAGGCACCGTTCCGGCATGCGCCGCGATATAGGCGACGACGTCCGGCGACGCCTCGGTGAACAGCGGCACCGGCGCCAGCGCGTTGAGAATATAGGCGGCGGCAATCGAGCAGCCCAGCGACAGCACCGGCGACCAGGCGAACCAGTTGCACCACACCGACAGCGGCGCGATGAACTTGGAATAACGCAGCCAGGCGGTGGCGCCGTAGATCGAGGCGCCGCCCGACTTGTTCGGGAACAGGCCGGCGATCTCGGCATAGGTGAAGGATTGCAGGAAGCCCATGATCATGGAAGCGATCCAGATCCCGAAGGCCAGCGTTCCCGTCGTTCCGGCAATGCCGCCGATCGAAAACAGGACAAGGGCAGGAACGCCGCTCGCCACCCAGAAGGCGCCGCGCCAGTCGATGTTGCGGAGCAGCTTGCCTTCAGCGGGCTGCTCCAGGGCAGTGGTAATCGTGCTCATCTGTCTGAATTCCCCATTTTGTGTTCCCGGCCGGTGATGCCTCGGCTTCGCGAAGCTTGTTCCCCGGTACATGACCGCACGACTCCAGTGTTTCCACTCAGTCGTATTTTTTTCTTAACAGTGAAGATTGATCCGGCGCGCTTTCACGTCAAGTGATTTGTGGCGTCGTGCACATCACGGTTGCGAAACGCTCGCTTTGTCCTTCTCCCCTTGTGGGGTGAGAAGCGGTCCGCGGTAGCGGACGGAAAGCCAATTGCTTTCGAGCTTCGAACGCCCTGAGCCTGCGAAGGGCCGGGGGTGCAACCCTCAGGATCGCGGCCTGGTCTTTTGCGGATCGTAGTGAGAGAAGGCCACCACCCGCGCCGGCAGCCGCTTGGCATGACCGTCGAGCTTGCCGATCTCCACCTCTGTGCCGATTGCCGCGTGGGTGACGTCAAGCCTCGCCAGAGCGATGTTTTTGTTCAGCACCGGCGAGCGCATGCCCGAGGTGACGACACCGATCTGGGCGCGGCCGATATGGACGCAATCCCCATGGCCGACGGCGACATTGCTGTCGATGTCGAGGCCAACGAGCTTGTGCTGCGGATGTTCCTTGCGCCTTATCAGCGCCTCGCGGCCGATGAAATCGTCGGTCTTGGCCTTCAACGGTACGGTGAAGCCAATGCCCGCCTCGAACGGGTCGGTCTGGTCGGAGAATTCGTAACCGGCGAAGATCAGCCCGGCTTCGATGCGCACCATGTCGAGTGCCTGCAGGCCCATCGGCTTCAGCCCGTGCGGCTGGCCGGCCTCCCAGATGGCATCGAACACTTTTTCGGCGTCGCGTGGGTGGCACCAGATTTCGTAGCCGAGTTCGCCGGTATAGCCGGTGCGCGACACCACGACCGGAATGCCATTGCCGCCGCCGATGCGCGCGACAGCGAAGCGGAACCATTCGAGTTCGTCGATCGACGGTTGCAGCGGCGAGGTCCAGACCACCTCTCGCAAAATGTCACGGCTCTTCGGCCCTTGGACAGCGACATTGTGCATCTGGTCGGTGGACGAGCGCACCAGCACGTTGAGGCCAAGCTTCTTTGCCGTCTCGCGCAGCCATTCGCCGGACAGGTCATCGCCGCCGACCCAGCGGAAATTGTCCTTGCCGAGCCGCAGCAGCGTGCCGTCGTCGATCATGCCGCCATGCTCGTAGCACATGGCGGAATAGACGACCTGGCCGACGCCGAGCTTCTTGACGTCGCGAGTCAGCGTGTATTGCAGCAGCGCTTCGGAATCGGGACCGGTGACCTCGAACTTGCGCAGCGGCGACAGGTCCATGATCACCGCGTCCTGCCGGCAGGCCCAGTACTCGGCGATCGGCCCCTCTTTGGCGAAAGAATTGGCCAGCCAATAACCCCGGTATTCCACGAAGTTGCGGGTGTGCTTGGCGAAGCTTGAATGGAAGGCGGTCTCGCGGGTCATTTTCGGTTCCGAATCGGGCGTCATGCGTCTGGCGATCGCTCGCGAGAATTTGTGTTGGCCGGAATAGGTTCGCACATGGATGTCGGTCGGGTTCCAGCCATTGGCCGGTGTCGTGTCGTCGGGACAGGCGGAGGAGACGCAGACGATGTCGGTGAGCGCCCTGAGCAGGACATAGTCGCCGGCGCGCGACCACGGCTCATCCGACACCATCACGCCATGGGCGTCGATCTCCGTGTTGAAGAAGAAGTTGATCGCCATCCAGCCGGCGCGGGGCGTCACGCCCTTGTCGGCCAGCGCGCGATTGAAGTTCTCCGAGCAGTTGGTGTGGCCGGGATAGCCGATGTCGTCGTAATATTTGGCGGCACACGCCAGCGCGAACGCGTCATGCCGGCCGCATGTGTCCTGGATAACCTCGACCAACGGCTCCATGTCCTGGTCGTAATATTTCGAGTGAAGGCCGGGCATCGGGTAGCTCGACCCCATCAGCGTGCGCGTCGTCGTTACGTCGAGCGGATGGTCCAGCCCCTTGTCCAGCTTGCGCGCCGAGAAGCACTGGAAATCGGTGCACTGGCGGCCGTCGACATCGATGATCTGCAGGTAGTCGCCCGCCTTGACGAAATAGGATTCGGCCGTCGCCGAATGGACGCGCAGGTCTAGCACCGGATCGGCGAGCGGATCGGCAAGCTGCGACTTCGTTTTCAGCCGGATGGTGTTGCGCCGCACGAGAACGGTGAGCGGCGTTGCCGTATCATGGCCGTCGACGAGCATCGGCCCGCCGGGTGCGGCAATCAGCATCGCGCCGTCGCGCGTGACCGTGAATGCCTGCTCGGTGCCGGCAGGCGTTGCGCCACCGAACACACGCACCGCCTTGGGCTCGTCGAGCTGCACCTGGCGGCGCTCAAGGCCACGACGGACGGAAGCCAGGCTGTCATCGCCCTCGGCCAGAAGCGCCTTGATCCCGGCGGCATTGCTGTTGGACTTTTCGCCGAGGATGGAAGGATCGGTGGCGCCGGTCCTGTCCCAGGCCAGCAACTCGCAAGCCTGCCCGCCCTCGACATTGCGCACGGTGAACGTATCGCCGGCCTCGACCTCGATCAGCACCGCGCCATTCCCCAGGATAGTATGGCGCTCCATGCCCGGCGGCAGCGCGATCTGGCCGGGCCTCAGGATGAGGCTCGGCCGCGGCGGCCCGGCTGTCACTGAAGGGTAGGGCGACTGGCTCATCTCAGCCTTGCGGTTACAGAAACAAGTTTGCCTGTGTGTAAAATTATTTTAGCAGCAAGAATAGCAGCGCGGTTGGGTTTGGCAAGGTGGAGGTGGCGATCTCGACGCGGTCGCTGCAGGTTAGACCCTTCCAATCAAACCCATCTTCCGAACGCCAGCGCCGCCCCCTCATCTGGCTGCCGCCATCTTCTCCCCGTAAACGGGCGAAGCTGTCGTCGCCGGTTTCGCCAATCGCCAACGTTGCAGGACGAGCGCCGAGGCTGCGACCAGCTTCTTTCTCCCCGTCACTATACGGGGAGAAATGCCCGGCAGGGCGATGAGGGTCGGCGCCAACACCTGAAACTATCGAGCTAAAGCTCCTCGGAATGCCCGATAGCCACACCATACTCCGCAGCCGAATCCAACATCGTGTGCCACAGACTTTCGGCAAACGTCGCAAACATCAGGAGGTTGAACACCGCCTGCCCATCCGCCTTGTCACCACCACGCCAGAGCGTGACGCTGGTGTGATCCATCGAGGTCGCGGCAGCAGCGCCAACCGGAAACGCATCGGGATGCAAATCAATCGACGACAGTTTCGCCAGCATGGCGCGCGCCTTGGGGCCGCAGATGCTGATCAGCACGCGTGCATGCGATTGGTCGGATAGCGAAGCGGAAGATGCAAAGGTCTGAGCGAGCACCTCAGTCCTGCCACCCTTCGACAGGACAAAAAAATGATCCGGTCCCGACCAGATCAGCGTCGCATCCGCGGTGCCAACCGCCTTCGGCGTTTCCGGAGCCGCGACGCCGAAACGAGCGTTCGCGGCCTTGGCCAAATCACCCGCCTTGCCGCGCCGTGCCATCACCTGGACGAGGTCGAAATTGCGGATCTCGGTCAGCGACACACCGGCATCGCCTTGCGGGCCGTAAGCGCCAGGAGCGAGCGCGCGCTCGAGCGGGCTGCGAACATCCCAGGAAAAATCAGCCACGCTGGCGCCCTCCATCGAGATCGTAGAAGACGGGATTGCAGAGTTCGACATCATAGTCTTCACCGCGCAGCGGATCACGCGCGTGGACGATCTCGCCGATGCGTTCGCGGCCGCGCTCGACAAGGCCGAGACCGATCCACTGGTCGAGCGTCGGCGAGAAGCAGACCGAGGTGACGTAGCCCTGGTCGTTATCAGGCCCGGGCGTCTGGCCCTTCGGGATGATGTGCGCGCCGGAGCGCAGGCGGCGCGCCTTGTCGACCGGCTTGATGCCGACCACGACCTGCCGGTCCGGCGCGACCAGCGCCTCGCGGCCGGCCATGACGCGACCGATGAAATCCTTCTTGGTCGACATCATCTTGCCGAGGCCGAGATCGGCGGCGGTCGTCGTGCCGCTCAGTTCCGGTCCGGCGACATGGCCCTTTTCAACGCGCATGACGCCGAGGGCTTCTGTGCCATACGGCGTCACGCCGAACGGTTTTCCCGCCAGCATCAAATTGCGTGCCATCGCTTCACCGTAACGCGCCGGCACCGAAATCTCGAACGCCATCTCGCCGGAGAAGGAGATGCGGAACAGCCGCGCCTTGATGCCGCCGCGCAAAGCGACTTCGCGCACGCCCATGAATGGAAAACCTTCGTTCGAAAGGTCCTCGGCAGGGTCGACGATTTCCTTCAACAGGTCTCGCGTCCTTGGCCCGGCAATCGAGAATTGCGCCCACTGGTCGGAGACCGAGGTGAGTTGCACGTCGAGTTCGGGGAATAGCACCTGCCGGCAGAATTCGAGATGCTGCATCACCAGCCCGGCCTTCGCCGTGGTCGTGGTGAGGAAATAATGGTCATCGGCCAGCCGCGAGGTCGTGCCGTCATCATAGACGAGGCCGTCCTCGCGCAGCATCAGCCCGTAGCGGGCTTTTCCCACGGCAAGGTTTGAGAAGGTGTTGATGTAGACGCGGTCGAGGAAGGCGCCGGCATCGGGGCCGTGCACATCGATCTTGCCCAGCGTCGACACATCGCAGAAGCCGACGCCGCCGCGCACCGCCTTGACCTCGCGGGTGACCGATTCCAGCCAGTCTTTCTCGCCGGCGCGCGGATACCATTGCGCGCGCTTCCACAGGCCGGTGTCGACAAAGATCGCGCCTTGTTCGGCCGCCCAGTGATGCGACGGCGTCAGCCGCGTCGCATGGAAATTTTCGTCGCGATGGTGGCCGGCAAAAGCGCCGATGGCGACCGGCACGTAGGGCGGGCGATAGATGGTCGTGCCCGTCTCGGGAATGGATTTGCCCGTCACCGCCGCCATGATGGCGAGGCCGGCGACGTTGGATGTCTTGCCCTGGTCGGTCGCCATGCCGAGCGTGGTGTAGCGCTTCAGATGCTCGACCGATTCAAAACCCTCGCGCTGCGCCAGCTCGATGTCGGATGCCGTGACATCGTGCTGCTGGTCGACAAAGGCTTTGCCCTTGCCGGCGACGTGCCAGAGAGGCGTCAGCGAGAAGGACTCGTCGCCGGCAACAGCTGCAGAGCCCGGATTGCCATTGCGTCCCGCGTCCCGCGCCGCTGCGGCGCCGGCCTCGAAACCTGCGCGCAGGCAGGCGCCTAGCCCGAAGCCGCCGTTAGCCGCACCTGCGGCGACCATACCGGGCGGCGCGCCGTCCGGCACGAAGGCGGCGATGTCGTCTCGCCATTTCGGCCGGCCGCGATGGTAAGAGGTGAGCCCGACCGCCGGATTCCAGCCGCCGGAAACGGCAAGCCCGTCGGCCTCGACCTCGGCGCGCGCGCCGCCGGTCAGCGACACCGCTATTTTTCTTACGCCGTCCTTGCCGCCGTCGACGCCGCTGACCGAACCATGCAGCACGGTGAAGCCGTTCCTGGAAGCGAGAGAACGATGGGCAGGCGAGACGTCAGGCCGCGCGTCGATCACCGCCGCGATCTGCAGCCCGGCGCCGAGTGCCGTCTCGACCGTGCGCCAGCCATCCTCATTGTTGGTGAACAGCGCGATCCGCTTTGCCGGCGTCGCCGCATAACGTGTGACGTAGGTGCGGATGGCGGACGCCATCATCACGCCGGGCGTGTCATTGCCGGCAAAGACGATGGGACGCTCAATCGCGCCGGCGGCGACGACGCAGCGCTTGGCCACGATGCGCCACAGGCGCTGGCGCACCTGATGCTCGGGCGGCACCGGCAGATGATCGTTGACCCGCTCGATCGCGCCATAGGTACCGCCGTCATAGACGCCGAACAGGGTCGTGCGGGTCATGATGCGGACATCCGGCATCGAGCTGAGCTCGGCCAGTGTGCGCGACAGCCACTCCGCGGCCGGCAGACCGTCGATCGTGCCGCCATCCGACAACAGACGGCCGCCGGGCGCAAAATCTTCTTCGCACAGGATGACGCGCGCACCGCTGCGGCCTGCAGCGAGTGCGGCGGCGAGACCGGCCGGACCAGAGCCGGCGATCACCACATCGCAATGCGCCCAGGCCTTGTCGTAGTGATCCGGATCGGGGGTGACCGCCGCGCGACCCAGACCCGCGGCGCGTCGGATCGCCGGCTCGTAGACCATTTCCCAGAATTTTGCCGGCCACATGAAGGTTTTGTAGTAGAAGCCGGCGACGAAGATCGGTGCGAACAGCTGGTTCACCGACATCACGTCGTGGCGCAGCGACGGCCAGCGGTTCTGGCTGGCCGCTTCGAGGCCTTCATAGAGTTCGGCCGTCGTGGCCTTGGTGTTGGCCTCGCGCCGTGCGCCGGTGCGCAGTTCGACCAGCGCGTTGGGTTCTTCCGAGCCCGCAGTCAGAATGCCGCGCGGACGATGGTATTTGAACGAGCGGCCGACCAGCTTGACGCCATTGGCGACCAGCGCCGACGCCAGCGTGTCGCCCTGGAAGCCGGAAAATGTCGTGCCGTCGAAGCGGAAGGTGAGGGGGGTGGAACGGTCGATGAGACCGCCGGATGAGAGACGATGAGAGGTCACGATGTCCAGCCTCTGATCCATATGGTGTCATGGCGAAGGATGGCGCCGCCCCTTACCCTCCCCCTTGTGGGGAGGGTCGCTGCGCAGCAGCGGGGTGGGGGTGCGGCACCGACCCCCACCCGGACCTGCGGTCCGACCTCCCCACAAGGGGGAGGTAGGGGGCTGGCGCTTTTCGCGACGGCTACGA